>NC_021500.1:2834452-3149391 GCF_000410515.1 Enterobacter sp. R4-368
TTGAAGAGGATTTTCGCGCCCGCATTGAAAATATCAAAGAGTGGCTGGGCGATGGCGTGATCGCCGATTATGACGATCGGGACATTGAGCGTCTGCTGGCGGATGTCGACGTGCCAATTGTCGGCGTGGGCGGCTCTTATCACACCCCGGAGCACTACCCGCCGGTGCATTACATCGCGACCGACAACTACGCGCTGGTGGAGAGCGCGTTTTTGCATCTGAAAGAGAAAGGCGTGCACCGTTTTGCGTTCTACGGCCTGCCGTCCTCCAGCGGCAAACGTTGGGCGGCAGAACGTGAGCACGCCTTCTGCCAGTTAGTGGCGCAAGAGAAGTACCGCGGCGTGGTTTACCAAGGGCTGACCACAGCGCCTGAGAACTGGCAACATGCGCAAAACCGGCTGGCGGACTGGCTGCAAACGCTGCCGCCGCAGACCGGCATTATCGCCGTGACCGACGCCCGCGCACGTCATGTTCTGCAAGTGTGTGACCATTTACATATTCCGGTGCCGGAAAAACTGTGCGTGATTGGCATCGATAACGAAGAACTCACCCGCTATCTCTCGCGCGTTGCGCTCTCTTCCGTGGCACAGGGAACCCGGCAAATGGGCTACCAGGCGGCGAAGCTACTGCATCGTCTGCTGGATAACGAAACCATGCCGTTACAACGGTTGCTGGTGTCACCGGTACGTGTGGTGGCGCGGCGCTCGACGGATTACCGCTCGCTGAACGACCCGGCGGTGATTCAGGCGATGCATTACATTCGCAATCACGCCTGTAAAGGCATCAAAGTGGATCAGGTACTGGATGCTGTCGGCATCTCGCGTTCAAACCTGGAAAAGCGCTTTAAAGAAGAGGTCGGTGAGACGATTCACGCGGTAATTCATGCGGAGAAACTGGAAAAAGCGCGTAGCCTGTTGATATCGACATCGCTCTCTATCAATGAAATCTCACAGATGTGCGGCTACCCGTCGCTGCAATATTTCTATTCGGTGTTTCGTAAAGAGTACGACAGCACACCAAAAGACTATCGCGACCGCTATAGCGAAATCCTTATTTAGCACAAAGAAAAACGCCTTCCGGCTGGAAGGCGTTTACAGAGCTGATATTACATATGGGCGGCGATTAACTGCTGATTGTCCTGATACATGGCAAACAGGTAGTTGTTGTAACTCTCGCCACGGGTTGAGTAACCCTTCAGCTTGTGAATCATGTTGGTCGCCGTCACTTCCTGATCCGCTTTGCGCAGCTGCGCACGGGATTTACGGAATGACGCATAGGCCGTGTGCGTATTCAGGTTGGTGACGTAAGCATCCACCGATTCCTGCAGGGAGTTAAAGTGAGAGTAACCTTTCACTTTGCCAGCCCCGTTTTTACAGGCACCTTTCGCACATTTCATGCCAAACAGATTGTTGTTGGTACGCGCCAGTTTTGACGTACCCCAACCACTTTCCGCTGCCGCCATAGTCGCAACCATGCTGTCCGGGATAATGTCTACACGCTCCAGCAGGGCGTTCCATGGAATACGGCGCGTATTCCCGTTCCAGCTGATTTTGTAGCGTTGCGTAATATCCTTCAGACGCGCGCGCTCGGCAGGCGACCATTGGCTATTGTACTGTTTTGACAACAACCAGTTACGCTCGGCGGTAATCGCAGAGTTTTTACTGGTGATATAAGGCATTACCGTCCGGAGAAACGCTTTTTTCCTTGGTGTTCCGGAAGGGTATTTTCGCAAATCAGGAAGTGAACTACTTTTTACACTATTGCGAGAATACTCTTGTTTACTGCTTGCCTGTTTTTTTACGCTTGCCTTAGTGACGTGGGCTTTGTGACTCGCTGTTTCTGTGTGCGTCTTCGCCAGCACCCCACCTGAAAATATCAAGGTGGAAAACATGAGTATCGTGGCCCCAAGTCGTCGCATGGGTATCGATATCATTAGGTCTCCTGGTCGGATATGAACATTCCAACACCTTCTTTTTTGCATGATTTTGAGAGCTGAATCTCAAATCATACCAAAAATAGCCTGCAAGAGCACGTACAGAAATAATCCAATTCTGAAATCATGTCACCAGGAAACTGCACACAAAACGGACAATCTCTTATAAATGTGGCGGTTATCGCAAATCTAAACCGACAATCTATGCGCGATCGCTCACCCTGCGCCCTCCTCCCTGGCGATTGCGACCAGGGAGGAGTTTCCCCGCTAAACGGAGTGGCAAACTGGGGAAAATCGCCATCACTGGGACATCCAATGAAACACTCCGCGTTTTTACTGCTGTTGCTTCCCGGCATCGCTCTCGCCGACTGGTCCGCCGCTGGTTTTCCCCCTTTAACTGACGACGGCACCGGTCTCTGGCGCAGCCAGGCCGCGCTGAAAAAAGGCGAGCATCCAATCGCGTTACAGCAGGGTCAGCAGTGCTGGCAGCCCGCCAGCGACATCAAGCTGAACCAAATGCTTTCGATGAAGCCTTGCAGCGGCAGTGCGCCACAGTGGCGGATATTCCGTGATGGCGATTACCAGATACAACTCGATACCCGCTCCGGCACACCAACGTTGCTGCTCAGTGTCAAAAGCGAGGCCAGCGATACGCCTGCCAAACCAGCGCGCCAGTGTCCGGTGCGTGACGATAAGCCGCTGACCGTGCCTGTTGGCAACACCTTCCCGGAAGGCAGCCTGGTACGCGATTTCTACAGCCAGCAAACCGCCACGGTACGCGACGGGAAAATTACCCTGCAACCCGCAGCGGAAAGTGACGGTCTTCTGTTGCTGGAAAAAGCGCAAACGCAGGGTGCAGCTCCGTTCGAGTGGCATAACGCCACGGTCTATTTCGTGCTTACCGATCGCTTTGTGAATGGTAATCCCGCCAATGACAACAGCTACGGGCGGCATAAAGATGGTATGCAGGAGATTGGCACCTTTCACGGCGGCGACCTGCAAGGGCTAACCAGCAAACTGGATTACTTGCAGCAACTGGGGGTCAACGCGTTATGGATAAGTTCGCCGCTGGAGCAGATCCACGGCTGGGTTGGCGGTGGTACAAAAGGGGATTTCCCCCACTATGCCTACCACGGTTATTACACGCAGGACTGGACGCGCCTCGACGCCAACATGGGCAGCGAAGACGATCTGCGTAAATTAGTTGATGAAGCGCACCAGCGCGGCATTCGCGTGCTGTTTGACGTGGTGATGAATCACACCGGCTATGCGACGCTGGCCGATATGCAAACCTTCCAGTTCGGCGCGCTGTATCTGAAAGACGAGGAGCGCAAGAAAATCCTCGGCGAGCACTGGACAGACTGGCGTCCCACCGCCGGGCAAAGCTGGCACAGCTTCAATGATTACATCAACTTTAGCGATAAAACCGCCTGGCAGAACTGGTGGGGCAAAAACTGGATCCGCACTGATATCGGCGATTATGACAACCCCGGTTTTGACGACCTCACCATGTCGCTGGCGTTTTTGCCGGATTTGAAAACCGAATCCACCACTCCTTCCGGGCTGCCGGTGTTTTATCGCCACAAACCGGATACGCGCGCACGCGAAATCGCAGGGTTTACACCGCGCGATTACCTTACCCATTGGCTCAGCGAGTGGGTGCGCGAGTACGGCATTGACGGTTTTCGCATTGATACGGCTAAACATGTCGAGCTGGCAGCCTGGCAACAATTAAAAACGCAGGCCACGGCGGCGCTCGCCGAATGGAAAAAGGCCAATCCGCAGAAAAAAATCGATGACGCCCCTTTCTGGATGACCGGCGAATCCTGGGGCCATGGTGTGATGCAGAGTGATTACTACCGCCATGGCTTTGATGCGATGATCAATTTTGACTATCAGCAACAGGCCGCCGACGCGGTATCGTGTCTGGCGAATATGGATACTGTCTGGCAACAGATGGCCGACAAACTGCAAAGCTTTAATGTGCTGAGCTATCTCTCCTCGCACGATACCCGCTTGTTCCGTGAGGGCGGTCAGCAAGCCGCAGAGCTTTTGCTGCTCGCCCCCGGCGCGGTGCAGATCTTTTACGGTGATGAAAGCGCGCGGCCGTTTGGCCCGACAGGATCCGATCCGCTACAAGGTACGCGATCGGATATGAACTGGCAGGATCTCGACGGCAAAAGTGCCGCCGGCCTGCGGCACTGGCAAACATTGGGCCAGTTCCGCGCGCGCCACCCGGCGCTGGGCATGGGCAAACAGACCACGCTTACGCTGCCACAGGGCTACGGTTTTGTGCGTGAACAGGGTGATGACAAAGTGATGGTGGTCTGGGCGGGCGCGGCTCGCCACTGAGCCATAAAACAAATATCAGCATAATATATCGCCAAACTGCTATCGATAAGAATTAAGAGTGGAAAAGGCGCATCGGCGGCGATTTGCACCTCGCCGTCCGGAGCGCTATGGTTAGCCACTTTGATCCGCAGCCCGACAGAGCAGTAGCGATGACATTTTCACTTTTCGGCGACAAATTTACCCGCCATGCAGGCATTACGCGCCTGATGGAGGATCTCAACGACGGTTTACGCACCCCTGGCGCTATCATGCTCGGCGGCGGTAACCCGGCACAAATCCCGGCGATGACCGATTACTTCCACAACCTGCTTGCAGACATGGTGGAAAACGGCAAAGCGACTGATGCGCTGTGCAATTATGACGGCCCGCAGGGTAAAACGGTGCTACTGACGGCGCTGGCAAGTATGCTGCGTGAAGAGTTAGGTTGGGATATTGAGCCACAGAATATTGCACTAACAAACGGCAGCCAGAGCGCGTTTTTCTACTTGTTCAACCTGTTTGCTGGCCGTCGCGCCGATGGAAGCACCAGAAAAGTGCTTTTCCCGCTGGCACCGGAGTACATCGGTTATGCCGATTCCGGGCTGGAAGAAGATCTGTTTGTCTCCGCGCGCCCCAATATTGAACTGCTGCCGGACGGGCAGTTTAAGTACCATGTCGATTTTGAACACCTGCATATTGGCGAAGAGACCGGCATGATCTGCGTCTCACGCCCGACCAACCCGACCGGCAACGTGATCACTGACGAAGAGCTGATGAAGCTGGATGTGCTGGCGAATCAGCACAACATTCCGCTGGTGATTGATAACGCTTACGGCGTCCCTTTCCCGGGCATTATCTTTAGCGAAGCGCGCCCGTTGTGGAATCCGAACATTATTCTGTGCATGAGCCTGTCGAAGCTGGGTCTGCCGGGCAGCCGCTGCGGCATCATCATCGCCAGCGAAAAAATCATCTCCGCCATTCGCAATATGAACGGCATTATCAGCCTCGCGCCAGGCGGCATTGGCCCGGCGATGATGTGCGAAATGATTAAGCGCAAAGATTTGCTGCGCCTTTCTGAAGAGGTGATCAAACCGTTTTATTACCAGCGGGTACAGGAAACGATCGCCACGCTGCGTCGCTATTTACCGGAAGAGCGCTGCCTTATTCACAAACCGGAAGGGGCGATTTTCCTCTGGCTGTGGTTTAAAGACCTGCCGATCAGCACCGAGCTGCTGTATCAACGGCTGAAAAAACGCGGCGTGCTGATGGTACCTGGCGACTACTTCTTCCCGGGGCTGGATAAACCCTGGCCGCACACGCATCAGTGCATGCGCATGAACTATGTGCCGGAGCCGGAGCTTATCGAAGCGGGCGTGAAAATCCTCGCCGAAGAGATTGAAAAAGCCTGGCAGGAAAACTAAAGCAAACATGCTGAATTAAGCCCTCTGTCGAGGGCTTTTTTTATCACTAACGAAAACGGGCGCATCAGTATCGAGTTTGCTTTGCCTGACGCCTGCGGATTTAACGCGCGCAGAACCGGCAGCAGCTTTTCTTTACGGTTGGCGGGTTTTCCACTGCTTTGCGCCATTCACACCGATTTGCTGGCTAGCGCCGCTGGCTTTGTAGCCGGTTCTCGCGAAGTTGTGCCGGGTTTATGCAACGCAGCGCGTTGGTCGGGCAGGCTTCGACACAGGCCGGGCCGTTTTCGCGATGCTGGCACAGATCGCACTTCAGCGCCTGCGCCCGGTTCTCAACGCGCATCACCTGTATGGCACCAAACGGGCAGGCAATCATGCAGCTTTTGCAGCCGATACAGCGCGATTGCTCAACCAGCACCGCCCCATTGGCCCGACCGATCGCACCGACCGGGCAGACATTGGCGCAGGGTGCGTCTTCACAATGATGGCAGGTGACAGCAGTGGAGAAATCGCCTGTTTTCACCACGCGGATGCGTGCAGAAAAGGTCGCGGGCTTCACACCCGAGCAGTCCTGATTATCTTCATGCGACACCACACACGCCACTTCGCAGGTGCGACAACCAATGCATTTGGCCGCATCAGCGATAATAAAACGGTTCATTCCCCACTCCACCGGGCACGAAAACGACAAGGGTGCCAGAAAAAACCGCCGCAATGCTTTGATCGCAAGCGGGAAAGCCGCCAGTTTTGTCATTTGCCTGAACATTTCCGGCAATCTGTATCACGCGCTCAAAATGTTGCTAAATGTACGCAGAAAACGTTCGCCAGGGTGCTTGGCACCTGCTTATCACGTTCCAGAAAATTCGCCCCCGATACCGGCTTAGTTGCGCTTAACGTCAGATTTTCCGTGGGGATCGGGGGGAATGATTGAAGGTGATAATCGGCGCGTCCTGTCGGTGAGGCGCTTTTGCGAGGGGGATGCGGCTGGCGAAAAATCGCCAGCCTGAGAGTTGATCACTCTTTGAGGAATAACGCCTTGTCGCGCAGGATGTGGTCATTGCCACGGCGGCGGGTAAAACCAATGCGGTCGAAATATTCCAGGATCTGAATCGCCAGTTTGCGCCCCACATTCAATGTATCGCGAAAATCCGCCGCGCTGGTCGAGCCGCGCGCTTCATCAAGATCGCGGATCATGCTGGCAAAAGTCACAATGCGATCGTTGCGGTAATAACGATCTTTGACGATCGCCGTAATCAGCCCCTGCTGTGCCGCCTGTCGTAATACGCCGCGCATCACCTGCTCATCGACACCGATTTCGCGGGCTAAATCCCGCACCCACCAGGGTTCGTCGCCAAACAGCGGTGAGACTTTTTGCCAAAGCTGGGCCTGCTCGTCGCTGAAACCCGCTTTATGCTCCGGCAAGTGCAGCCAGCCGTGGTGGCTGTGGATATCGCCGCTCTCCCGCATCAGTTCAATCAGCGTTAATACCAGTGCTTCATCTTCCATCGGCAGCGCCATACGTCGCAGGCGTTCGCGCCCTGGACCCGGCTCTTCGCGGTGCTGTTCATGGTAAGTCGCCAGCGTGTCCAGCAACTTACGCTGCCAGCGCGCCGCCACCGGCGCATTAAGCAGGTTATCACCCGCCCGGATAAAACCGGGGTTATCGAGTAACGCCGCCAGCCCGCTGCTGCTTAACTGGCGCGCCCAGCCAAACGCGCGCAGATCCACCGCCCCGCGCGATAAATGCACGGCCAGCGCCTGGGCGTCGTCTTTGGTCTGCGCCAGTTCACCAATCCACGCCAGATAATCTGCCTTGCGTTTACCGCGACGCGGCGAGTTCAGCGTCACCACGCGCGCCCCCGCAAGCGTCGTGCGCGCGGAGATATCGCGCAGCACCAGCAGATCGTTGTCCGCCAGCCACAGCGGCGTATCGAGCACCAGTTCGGCAAGGCCATTTTCCAGCAGCGACACGCGCCCGGTAACATGGCTGGCGGCATGGTGAATATGCAATGGCTGCCATTGCGTCAGTGGAACATGAGTTTGCAGGGCGACAATCAGCCGCTCGGTCGGTTCGTCGGGTTGCTGCGACAACAGCCAGTCACCGCGGCTGAGCGCCTCTTTTTCCGCATCACCGGCAATATTCAGCGCGATGCGTTGCCCGGCATGAGCGTGTTCAACTGGTTGATTCTGCGCATGTAACCCGCGCACGCGCATCGGTGTATTCGCCCCGGTCAGCCACAGCGTATCGCCTACGCGGACATCGCCGGAAAGTGCCGTTCCCGTTACCACCAACCCCGCACCTTTCACCGTGAAAGCACGATCGAGCGCCAGGCGGAAACGCTGATGCTCAGGGTGGGCGCGTTCTGGCAACTGCAACAGATGTTCACGCAGCTCAGCAATGCCGCGCTGTTCCGTGGCGGCGGTGACAAACAGCGTCGCCTGCGGGTAACCAAAGGCCTGGAGCGTGTTTTGTACTTCCGCGCGCACGTCGGCAATGCGCGCCTCATCCACGCGATCGGCCTTCGTTAGCGCCACCGTCAGCGCCGGGTTGCCGGTCAGTTGTAAAATCGCCAGATGCTCACGCGTCTGCGCCATCACGCCATCGTCACACGCCACCACCAGCAGGGCATGGTCAATGCCGCCAACGCCCGCCAGCATATTAGAGAGGAATTTTTCATGTCCTGGCACATCAATAAAACCCGGCACGCGACCATCCGGCTGCGGCCAGTAGGCATAACCGAGATCGATGGTCATGCCACGTTTTTTCTCTTCCGGCAGGCGATCGGCATTCACGCCCGTAATCGCTTCAATCAGGGTGGTTTTGCCGTGGTCGACGTGCCCGGCAGTGGCAATAATCATTTCAGCAACATCTCCAGCAAGCGGGATTCATCATCAACACAGCGACAGTCCAGCCACAGGCGACCATCGTAAATACGGCCAATCACCGGCTGCGGCAGCGCCCGCCACTGCGCGGCCAGCGCCTCCACACGACGGCCACTGCCATCGCGCGGAGTAAACGTCAGCGCCGCGCCCGGCAACCTGTCAACCGGCAGCGAACCGCTGCCAATTTGTGACAGGCAGGCTTCCACGCGCAGATCAAATTCGTGATAACGCGCCGTCAACGCCGTGCATAAGCGCTGCGCCTGCTCGCGAATTTCCGCCTCCGGGCGGGTTAAGTAACGCAGTGTCGGCAGGCTCTCAGCGAGTTTTTCCGGGTGCAGATAGAGGCGTAACGTCGCCTCCAGCGCCGCCAGCGTCATTTTATCCGCCCGCAGCGCGCGTTTTAACGGATGTTGCTGCAACTGCTCAATCAACGCTTTTTTGCCCACGATAATGCCCGCCTGCGGACCGCCGAGCAGCTTATCGCCGGAGAAACTCACCAGGCTGACACCAGCGGCAATCAGCGTTTGCGGCATCGGTTCCTGCGGCAAACCGTAGCGGCTTAAATCGACCAGCGAACCACTGCCGAGATCGACAATCACCGGTAGCGCATGCTCTTCGCCCAGCGCCACCAGCTCCGCTTCATCCACCGCTTTGGTAAAGCCTTCGATATGATAATTACTGGTGTGGACTTTCATCAGCAGCGCGGTGCTGTCGTTAATCGCCTGGCGATAATCTTTCGCATGCGTGCGGTTGGTGGTGCCGACTTCGTGCAGCACACAGCCCGCCTGGCGCATCACGTCCGGAATGCGAAACGCGCCACCAATTTCCACCAGTTCGCCGCGTGACACCACCACTTCGCGGCCAGCCGCAGTGGCTGCCAGCATCAGTAACACCGCTGCGGCATTGTTATTAACGATGCAGGCATCTTCCGCGCCGGTAAGCTGACAGAGAAGATCGGCCAGGGCGCGATCGCGATGACCACGCCCCGCGCCGTCGAGATCATATTCGAGCGTCACCGGCGAGCCCATTACCTGCGCGACGGCATCAATAGCGGCCTGCGCTTGTACCGCGCGGCCTAAATTCGTGTGCAGCACCGTACCGCTCAGGTTAAACACCGGGCGCAGCGCGCTGCTGTCGCGCTGTTCCAGCCGCTGTTGCGCCGCCGCTGCCCAGTCGGAGCACCAGGCAGGTAACGTTTGTGCTTCACGGATCTGCGCGCGCGCCTCGTCCTGAAGCTGACGCAGCGTTTGCGCCACGCGACTGTGGCCGAAAGTGGCTAATAAAGTGGCGAACGCCTCGTCACGTAACAGGCGATCGGTCGAAGGGATCTGGCTGTAAAGAGTTGTCATGAAAAGGCCTGGCTATGAGTTGCCCCCTCCCGTCAGGGGGTTTGACGTGAGGGGATTGTACAGTGACTTGCT
Source organism: Enterobacter sp. R4-368 (assembly GCF_000410515.1). NCBI lineage: Bacteria > Pseudomonadati > Pseudomonadota > Gammaproteobacteria > Enterobacterales > Enterobacteriaceae > Enterobacter > Enterobacter sp. R4-368. The sequence goes on from NC_021500.1 coordinate 2,844,439, forward strand.
CAGGCGAACATCATGCTTATCAAGCCTTCGGCGGTTCGGTGCGGGCGAAACTCTCGCGCTGGAACAGATTTTCCACCAGCTTTACCAGCAGTGGACGATCAACACACCAGCCGGGTGAAACATGGCGGAAATTGAGATAACTAATGGCGCAGGCAATTGCCACTGTCGCCAGATTCAGATCGTCCACGCCCAGCGTGCCATCTTTAAGATAGTTTTCCAGCGCATCCAGCCCGCGCGAAACCTTTTCCCGCTGGCGTAACAGTTCAGTCTCCGACTGCTGTTCGACCGGGCGCGCCAGCTCGCGAACCGAGACCAGCGCCGCATCCATAATGCCATCGGCCAGCGCTTCGAGTTGGCGAATTTTCAATGCCGCTTTGCGATCGGTGGGCAGCATGGCCGGAGCGATATTCAGTAAATCAATGTATTCCGCGATGATCGGCGAGTCGTACCACACTTCGCCATCATCGGTTACCAGCGCCGGAACTTTGCCAAGCGGGTTGTACTGCGCCACGCTATTAACGGCGTTATAAGGCTGTTCATTGATAAATTCGAAGGTGATGCCCTTTTCCAGCAGGATCACCGATATTTTGCGTACAAAAGGGCTGGTATAGCTGCCGATCAGTTTCATTGCCTTCTCCGTTTCCGCCAACAAAAACCTAAGTATGAACGAGCGGGCGCAGAATGTTTCATCACGATGAAAACTTCTGCCGCTAACGTACGTATTCCCACAGGCTGTGAAAGGAAGTTACAGGTTCTGCTGGTCGTCAAAAACACAGTTTGCTGGCGATCACATTCGGAAAAGTCCTGACGAAAATATCTTGTGATCTATATCACAAATACATAACAAACCGTCGAGCATAAAATGTGAATAACATCACACTTACAGGCTCATAACGTCCAGATTTTGCGCTTTGTTCTTTTTTTACACTGATTTTATGTGATGAATATCACACTAAATGGTGGCATACCCCCCGTTTTAGTGTGATCTGAGTCACATAAAAACCCGCCATCTGGACAGTCACGTGATTCGGTGCGAGATTTCGCCTCACAGATAACCCAGGTCCGGCTACCTCTGCCGCCACGTTAACAACAAACCTCGGGCTTCCGGCCTGTGCGATAGCAAACATAAGAAGGGGTGTTTTATGTCATCCGATATCAAGATCAAGGTGCAAAGCTTTGGTCGTTTTCTCAGCAATATGGTGATGCCGAACATCGGCGCGTTCATCGCGTGGGGGATCATCACCGCATTGTTTATTCCTACAGGGTGGTTGCCTAACGAGACGCTGGCGAAACTCGTTGGCCCAATGATTACTTATCTGCTGCCGCTGCTCATCGGTTACACCGGTGGTCGTCTGGTGGGCGGCGATCGTGGCGGCGTTGTCGGCGCGATCACCACCATGGGCGTTATCGTTGGTGCGGATATGCCGATGTTCCTCGGCGCGATGATCGCAGGTCCGCTGGGCGGCTGGGCGATTAAACACTTTGATAGCTGGGTCGACGGTAAGATCAAATCCGGTTTCGAAATGCTGGTGAATAACTTCTCCGCTGGCATCATCGGTATGATCCTCGCCATTCTGGCGTTCCTCGGCATTGGCCCTGCGGTTGAAGTGCTGTCCAAAATTCTGGCGGCCGGCGTCAACTTCATGGTGGCGCACGAAATGCTGCCGCTGGCGTCTATCTTTGTTGAACCGGCGAAAATCCTGTTCCTCAACAACGCCATCAACCACGGTATCTTCTCGCCGCTGGGTATTCAGCAATCGCATGAACTCGGCAAGTCCATCTTCTTCCTGATCGAAGCGAACCCGGGTCCGGGTATGGGCGTACTGCTGGCGTATATGTTCTTTGGTCGCGGCAGCGCTAAACAGTCTGCTGGCGGCGCGGCTATCATCCACTTCCTGGGGGGTATCCACGAAATTTACTTCCCGTATGTGCTGATGAACCCGCGTCTGCTGCTTGCCGTAATCCTCGGTGGTATGACTGGCGTGTTCACCCTGAGCGTACTGAACGGCGGCCTGGTATCTCCGGCTTCTCCGGGCTCCATCCTGGCGGTGCTGGCGATGACGCCAAAAGGCGCGTACTTCGCGAACCTGACGGCAATCTTTGCTGCCCTGATTGTCTCTTTCGTTATCTCTTCTATCCTGCTGAAAACCAGCAAAGTGAAAGAAGAAGACGAAGACATCGAAGCGGCAACCCGTCGTATGCAGGACATGAAAGCACAGTCTAAAGGCGCAACCCCGCTGGCGGCTGGCGACGTGACCAACGACCTGAGCCACGTACGTAAAATCATCGTCGCATGTGACGCCGGTATGGGTTCCAGCGCCATGGGCGCGGGCGTGCTGCGTAAGAAAGTGCAGGATGCGGGTCTGAGCAACATCTCTGTCACCAACAGCGCGATTAACAGCCTGCCGTCTGACGTTGACCTGGTGATTACGCACCGCGATCTGACCGAACGCGCAATGCGCCAGGCGCCGCAGGCGCAGCATATTTCGCTGACCAACTTCCTCGACAGTGGCCTGTACACCAGCCTGACCGAACGTCTGGTTGCTGCTCAGCGCCATACGGACAACGAAGCCAAAGTGACCAGCAGCCTGCAGGACAGCTTTGATGCGCCTGACAGCAACCTGTTCAAGTTGAGCGCGGATAACATCTTCCTTGGCCGCACGGCGAGCACTAAAGAAGAAGCCATCCGTTTTGCCGGTGAGCAACTGGTGAAAGGCGGCTACGTTCAGCCGGAATATGTTGATGCGATGCTGGAACGCGAAAAACTGACCCCGACCTATCTGGGTGAGTCCATCGCGGTACCGCACGGCACAGTGGAAGCGAAAGATCGCGTACTGAAAACTGGCGTGGTGTTCTGCCAGTACCCGGAAGGTGTTCGCTTCGGTGAAGACGAAGATGACATCGCCCGTCTGGTGATCGGCATCGCGGCACGTAACAATGAGCACATCCAGGTCATCACCAGCCTCACTAACGCGCTGGATGACGAGACCGTGATTCAGCGTCTGGCGCACACCACCAGCGTTGAAGAAGTGCTGGCACTGCTCGGCAAGTAATCGGTTTTCCTCCCTCTCCCCACGGGGAGAGGGCTAGGGTGAGGGGAAATATTTGCGGTTCCTCACCCCAGCCCTCTCGGGTAAAAACATTGATAAAGGTTAAGACTATGAAAGCATTACATTTTGGCGCAGGTAATATCGGACGTGGCTTTATCGGCAAGTTGCTCGCCGACGCGGGGATTGAACTGACGTTCGCCGATGTGAACCAGGTGGTGCTCGACGCCCTTAATGCCCGTCATAGCTATCAGGTGCATGTGGTTGGTGAAAAAGAGCAGGTCGATACCGTCTCCGGCGTTAACGCCGTGAGCAGCATTGGCGACGAAGTTGTCGACCTGATTGCACACGTTGATCTGGTGACCACGGCGGTCGGCCCGGTGGTGCTGGAACGCATCGCCCCGGCTATCGCCAAAGGTCTGGCAAAACGTAAAGCGCAGGGCATTAACACACCGCTGAACATTATCGCTTGTGAAAATATGGTGCGCGGCACCACGCAGTTGAAAGGGCATGTCATCAACGCACTGGCGGACGCCGACAAAGCCTGGGTTGAAGAACACGTTGGCTTCGTAGATTCCGCCGTTGACCGTATTGTTCCGCCGTCGGCATCCGCGACTAACGATCCGCTGGAAGTAACGGTTGAAACCTTCAGCGAGTGGATTGTCGACAAAACCCAGTTCAAGGGCGCGCTGCCGAACATTCCGGGTATGGAATTAACTGATAACCTGATGGCATTTGTTGAACGTAAGCTCTTCACGCTGAATACCGGGCATGCTATAACCGCGTACCTTGGAAAACAGACCGGCCATCAAACCATTCGCGACGCAATTCTGGATGCCAATATCCGTGCGGTTGTGAAAGGCGCAATGGAAGAGAGCGGCGCGGTGCTGATCAAACGTTATGGCTTCGATGCCGACAAGCATGCTGCGTACATTCAGAAAATCCTGGGCCGTTTTGAAAACCCCTATCTGAAAGACGATGTTGAGCGCGTTGGTCGTCAACCGCTGCGTAAACTGAGCGCGGGCGATCGCCTGATCAAACCCCTGCTCGGCACGCTGGAGTACAACCTGCCGCACGCCAACCTGGTGAAAGGCATTGCCGCTGCCATGCATTACCGCAGCGAGCAGGATCCGCAGGCGCAGGAGCTGGCTCAGCTTATCGAAGAGAAAGGCCCGCAAGCCGCGCTGGCGCAGGTTTCCGGCCTGGATGCTAACAGTCCGGTCGTTAACGAAGCCGTCAGCGCCTATAACGCCATGGCATGATGCCGACGATGGCGCGGGAGATCCCGCGCCAGTTAACGAAATTGTCAGATATGCAGGCAATAATGGAAAAAACGCAGGCTTTCGAAAACCGTGTTCTCGAGCGTCTGAATGCTGGCAAAACCGTGCGAAGCTTTTTGATCGCCGCCGTTGAGCTACTCAACGAAGCTATCAATATTCTGGTGTTGCAGGTATTTCGCAAAGATGACTACGCGGTGAAATACGCTGTAGAGCCGCTGCTTGACGGAGATGGACCGCTGGGCAATTTGTCCGTGCGTTTAAAGTTGATTTACGGTCTGGGTGTCATTTCTCGCCCGGAATACGAAGACGCCGAGCTGTTGATGGCGCTGCGTGAAGAGCTCAATCACGATGGCACAGAGTACGCATTTACCGATGATGAGATCCTCGGGCCATTTGGTGAGCTGCACTGTGTTGCCGCCCTGCCGCCAACGCCGGTGTTTGATACCAGTGACGCCAGGCTTTTAGCCATGCAAAAACAGCGCTACCAGCAAGTCGTGCGTTCAACCATGGTGCTCTCTCTGACCGAGCTTATTTCCCGTATCAGCTTAAAAAAAGCATTCCAGAAATAACCTGCGCCATAAATACTGTATCCTTATCGTTTTACTCCCCAACGAATTGAGCCCCATGAAAGAAGTCGAAAAAAACGAAATCAAGCGTCTGAGCGACCGCCTCGACGCGATTCGCCACCAGCAGGCGGATCTCTCCTTAGTTGACGCAGCAGAAAAATACGCGGAACTGGAAAAAGAGAAAACCACGCTGGAAAGCGAAATCGCCCGTCTGCGTGAGCAGTACACGCAAAAGCTGAGCAAAGAAGCGCAGAAACTGATGAAAATGCCGTTTCGCCGCGCCATCAGCAAAAAAGAGCAGGCCGACCTCGGCAAGCTGAAAAAAAGCGTCCGTGGTCTGGTGGTCGTACACCCGATGACTGCGCTGGGCCGCGAAATGGGTCTCGATGCAATGACCGGCTTCGCCAACAGCGAGTTCTGATCCTTTCTTTAACAGCCCTGGCCACACGCTAGCGCCAGGGCTGTTTAATTGGCCCTACCAATTCCTGCTGTTCCTCTCCCTGGTTCACAAATCCATCAAATCCCGTCACAGATATATTGCTTGCCAGCAACATCTGGATAACCATTCGTTATCACAACCCCTACACAACCCAACTGGCAGGACCACTTTTACAGAACATGTGACGCAGAGCTAAGCGCAGACTTGCCGCTCGCCGGTTTTGTTGTGGTTCTCAGGAGACCTGCATGAATCTCTGGCAACAGAATTACGACCCGGCTGGCAACCTTTGGCTTTCCAGCTTAATTGCATCGCTACCGATCCTGTTTTTCTTTTTTGCGCTGATAAAGCTCAAACTGAAAGGCTATGTGGCCGCCAGTTGGACTGTCGTTATCGCCCTTGGCGTGGCGCTGATGTTTTACCATATGCCGCTTGATCACGCGCTGGCCTCGGTGGTTTATGGCTTCTTTTACGGACTATGGCCGATTGCGTGGATCATTATCGCCGCCGTTTTTGTCTACAAAATCTCGGTCAAAACCGGGCAGTTCGACATTATCCGGTCTTCGATTTTGTCGATTACCCCCGACCAGCGCCTGCAAATGCTGATTGTCGGCTTTTCTTTCGGCGCGTTTCTGGAAGGGGCTGCGGGCTTTGGCGCGCCGGTCGCCATTACCGCCGCGTTGCTGGTGGGCTTAGGTTTTAACCCGCTGTATGCCGCAGGCTTGTGTCTGATCGTCAACACCGCGCCGGTCGCCTTTGGCGCAATGGGTATTCCGATCCTGGTTGCCGGACAGGTTACCGGGCTGGACAGCTTTGAAATCGGCCAGATGGTTGGCCGCCAGTTACCGTTCCTGACCATTATCGTGCTGTTCTGGATCATGGCGATTATGGACGGCTGGCGCGGCATTAAAGAGACCTGGCCGGCGGTGATTGTCGCGGGTGGCTCGTTTGCTATCGCCCAGTATCTGAGCTCCAACTTTATCGGCCCGGAACTGCCGGACATCATCTCATCGCTGGTTTCGCTGGTCTGCCTGACGTTGTTCCTCAAACGCTGGCGTCCGGTGCGCATCTTCCGCTTCGGCGATATGGGCGCATCGCAGGTGGATCTCGATTTGAAACGCACCCAATACAGCGGCGGGCAGATCCTGCGCGCCTGGTCACCGTTCCTGTTTTTGACCGCCACCGTGACGCTGTGGAGCGTGCCGCCGTTTAAGGCGCTGTTCGCCCCTGGTGGTGCGCTGTATGACTGGGTATTGACCCTTTCTGTACCGCACCTCGACAAGCTGGTCGCGCGTATGCCGCCGGTGGTGAGCGCCGCCACGCCTTACGCTGCGGTATATAAATTTGACTGGTTCTCCGCCACCGGCACCGCCATTCTGTTTGCCGCTATTTTGTCGATTATCTGGCTGCGCATGAAGCCGAAAGATGCCGTCACGACCTTTACCAGCACGCTGCGCGATCTGGCGCTGCCGATTTACTCGATTGGTATGGTGCTGGCCTTCGCCTTTATCTCTAACTACTCCGGGCTGTCATCGACGCTGGCATTGGCACTGGCGCACACCGGCAGTGCCTTCCCCTTCTTCTCGCCATTCCTCGGCTGGCTGGGCGTCTTCCTGACCGGTTCAGATACCTCATCCAACGCGCTCTTCGCGGCGCTGCAAGCCACGGCGGCGCAGCAAATTGGTGTGTCGGATGTGCTGATGGTGGCGGCGAATACTACGGGCGGCGTTACCGGCAAGATGATTTCGCCGCAGTCGATCGCCATTGCCTGTGCGGCGGTGGGGCTGGTGGGCAAAGAGTCCGACCTGTTCCGTTTTACTGTTAAACACAGCCTGATTTTCACCTGCATGGTGGGGGTGATTACTACACTTCAGGCCTATGTTCTGACCTGGATGATCCCATGAAAGTGTTACCCAGACGCCTGACAGACGAGGTTGCCGATCGTGTGCGGGCGCTGATTGCTGAACAACAGCTGGAAGCGGGCATGAAATTGCCCGCAGAGCGCCAGCTCGCCGTACAGCTTGGCGTGTCTCGCAACTCGTTGCGTGAAGCGTTATCAAAACTGGTCAGCGAAGGCCTGCTGCTCAGCCGTCGCGGCGGCGGTACGTTTGTGCGCTGGCAGCATGACGACTGGTCGGAGCAAAACATCGTCCAGCCGCTGAAAACGCTGCTGCATGATGACCCGGATTACAGTTTCGATATTCTTGAAGCGCGCCACGCCATTGAAGCCAGCACAGCCTGGCACGCGGCGATGCGCGCCACCGAGGCCGATAAAGAGAAAATTGTGCTGTGCTTTGAAGCCACACAATCCGACGACCCGGATCTCGCCTCGCAGGCCGATGTGCGTTTCCATCTCGCCATCGCCGAGGCTTCGCATAACGTGGTGTTATTGCAAACCATGCGCGGGTTCTTCGACCTGCTGCAATCCTCGGTAAAACAGAGCCGCCAGCGTATGTACCTCGTTCCGCCAGTGTTTTCACAACTGACCGAACAGCACCAGGCGGTGATGAACGCCATTCTTGCCGGAGACGCCGATGGCGCGCGCCAGGCGATGATGGCGCATCTCAGCTTCGTGCATACCACTATTCGCAAATTCGATGAAGATCAGGCCCGCCAGGCACGCATCACCCGCCTGCCCGACGAGCAGCACATTCACTCCAGGGAGAAAAAAGCATGATTATTTCCGCAGCCAGCGACTATCGCGCGGCGGCTAAACGCATTTTGCCGCCGTTCTTGTTTCACTATATCGATGGCGGCGCGTATGCCGAATACACCCTGCGCCGCAACGTTGAAGACCTGTCCCAGGTGGCGCTGCGCCAGCGGGTGCTGAAAGACATGTCTGAACTGAGCCTCGAAACCACGTTGTTTAATGAAAAGTTATCGATGCCGGTGGCGCTGGCCCCGGTTGGCTTGTGCGGCATGTACGCCCGGCGCGGTGAAGTGCAGGCGGCGGGCGCGGCGGATGCGAAAGGCATTCCTTTTACGCTCTCGACAGTGTCCGTCTGTCCGATTGAAGAGGTTGCGCCGACAATTAAGCGCCCGATGTGGTTCCAGTTATATGTGCTGCGCGATCGCGGCTTTATGCGTAATGCGCTGGAGCGGGCGAAAGCCGCCGGTTGCTCAACGCTGGTATTCACCGTGGATATGCCTACCCCAGGCGCGCGCTACCGCGATGCCCATTCCGGTATGAGCGGCCCGAATGCGGCGCTGCGCCGTTATCTGCAATCGGTGCTGCATCCGCAGTGGGCGTGGGATGTCGGCGTTAACGGGCGGCCGCATGACCTGGGGAATATCTCCGCCTATCTCGGCAAGCCGACCGGGCTGGAGGATTACATTGGCTGGCTGGCGAAGAATTTTGATCCGTCGATTTCGTGGAAAGACCTGGAGTGGATCCGTGAATTCTGGGATGGCCCGATGGTGATCAAAGGGATCCTCGACCCGGAAGATGCCCGCGACGCGGTACGTTTTGGCGCAGATGGCATTGTGGTTTCTAACCACGGCGGCCGCCAGCTCGACGGTGTGCTCTCTTCCGCCCGCGCGCTTCCGGCGATTGCCGATGCGGTGAAAGGCGATATCACCATCCTGGCCGACAGCGGCATCCGTAACGGGCTGGATGTGGTGCGCATGCTGGCGCTTGGCGCAGATTCCGTCCTGCTGGGCCGCGCGTATCTGTATGCGCTGGCAACGCATGGTCGCCAGGGCGTGGCGAATCTGCTGGATCTGATTGAGAAAGAGATGCGCGTGGCGATGACGCTGACCAGCGCGAAATCGATTCGCGACATCAGCAAAGATTCACTGGTACAGGGGCTGAACCAGTTACCTGCCGGGCTGGCACCGTTGTCGCATGGCGACGCCGCCTAGAGAGTGCTATCCTGCCCCCGCTATTAAGGGGGCAGTATGTTAAACATCGTTTTATTCGAACCTGAAATCCCGCCAAATACCGGGAATATCATCCGCTTATGCGCCAATACCGGTTTTCGTCTGCATATCATTGAACCGATGGGCTTCACCTGGGACGACAAGCGCCTGCGCCGCGCAGGGCTGGACTACCATGAGTTCGCCGCAGTAAAACGCCATCACGATTACGCCGCGTTTGTCGACGCCGAACAGCCGCAACGCTTATTTGCCCTCACTACTAAAGGGACGCCAGCACACAGTGCGGTGAGCTACCAGGATGGTGATTATTTGATGTTTGGCCCGGAAACGCGCGGCCTGCCAGCGACTATCCTTGACGCACTGCCGCCAGAGCAAAAAATCCGCATTCCGATGATGCCGGACAGCCGCAGCATGAACCTGTCAAACGCAGTGTCAGTGGTGGTATATGAAGCCTGGCGCCAGCTCGGTTACCCGGGCGCGGTGCTGCGTAGCTGAAGGGAAATTAACGGGCGACGTCAACACGTTATCCGACCTGCGGATAGCGATGCCTGTCATGACGGACGCATTTATTTTTCTGCGCTACTGGCGAAACGCGCAGCGAAGAAAACCGGCGCGAACACAGAATCCTGGGGATTATTTGCTTCGCGCCTCCTGCGGATGTTCAACGCGCTGTCGCGTTTCGCGCACGGCTCTGGTTCAGACTGGCGAGTAAAATAGCCACGCAATTAAATCCCGTCGCCGTACTCGAACCCGTGGTTGATCCCGTTGAAATGCTGATCCATATCCATTGACGGTTTGTCGCTTTCCGGCTTGCCGACAATCCGCGCCGGCACGCCTGCTGCCGTGGTATGCGGCGGCACCGGTTGCAATACCACCGAACCCGCGCCAATTTTCGCCCCACGGCCCACTTCGATGTTGCCGAGAATTTTGGCACCTGCGCCAATCATCACCCCTTCGCGGATTTTCGGATGGCGATCGCCGCTGGTTTTGCCGGTCCCGCCAAGCGTGACCGATTGCAGGATCGACACGTCATCTTCAATGACTGCCGTTTCGCCCACCACGATGCCTGTTGCGTGGTCGAGCATAATCCCACGGCCAATTCGCGCCGCCGGGTGAATATCGACCTGGAAACTGACCGACACCTGGTTTTGCAGGAAAATCGCCAGCGCCTCGCGCCCCTGCGTCCACAACCAGTGCCCAATACGGTATGCCTGTAACGCATGGAAACCTTTCAGATAGAGTAGCGGCGTGGAATATTTATCCACCGCCGGGTCGCGCGTGCGCACGGCCTGGATATCACAGGCGGCGGAGGCGATCATTTCCGGGTCGGCAGCATAGGCTTCTTCGACGACTTCACGAATGGCAATCGCGGGCATAATCGGCGAGGCAAGCTTGTTCGCCAGCATATAGCTCAGTGCGCTGCCGAGGTTTTCATGCTTGAGTAATGTCGCGTGGTAAAAACTGGCCAGCATTGGCTCACATTCCGCCAGTGCCCGGGCTTCGGCTTTGATATTTTTCCAGACCAGATCCAGTTCTTCACACGGCATTGCTTACTCCAGACGTGATAAGACGACAGGCTGGTCTGCGCCAGCCTTATCGTGAGTTCAAAAAGAGTCCCTGCGACTAAGGGGTTAGTGCTCTTCCTTGCGGGCACGACCTAATAGGGTCAATGCTGCCTCGCGCGCATTTTTTCCGCAATACAATACCTGATAAATTTCCTCGGTTATTGGCATTTCGACGCCAAACCGGTGCGCCAGTGCGCGCACTTCTTTGGTATTGCGGTAACCTTCGACCACCTGGCCAATCTTGTCCTGGGCGCTTTGTACGTCCATGCCCTGGCCAAGCATCATGCCGAAGCGGCGGTTGCGCGACTGGTTGTCGGTACAAGTCAGCACTAAATCGCCTAAACCCGCCATGCCCATAAAGGTGGCAGGATCGGCACCCAGCGCGGCACCGAGACGTGACATTTCGGTCAAACCACGGGTGATCAGCGCTGTACGCGCATTGGCGCCAAAGCCAATGCCGTCGGACATGCCCGCGCCAATCGCAATGACGTTTTTCACCGCGCCGCCCAGTTGCACGCCGATGAAATCCGGGTTGCTGTAGACGCGGAAACTTTTGCCGCAGTGAAGGAGCTGCTGTAAATCCTCAGCGAACTGGGGATCCGCAGAAGCGAGGGAAATCGCCGTTGGCAGACCCGCCGCCAGCTCTTTGGCAAATGTCGGGCCGGAAATCACCGCCAGCGGAATATCCGGGCCTAACACTTCGCGCGCCACCTCTTCGAGCAGACGCCCGGTTTCGGCTTCCAGCCCTTTTGTCGCCCAGACGATACGCGCGTCATCGCGCATGAGCGGCTTGATTTGCGCCAGCACATCGCCAAAGACGTGGCTTGGCACCACCACCAGGATATTACGGCTGGCGGAAAGCGCGCGGGCAAGATCGCTCTCTAATTGCAGCGTGTCGGGGAAAGGCACATCGGGGAGGAACGCGGCGTTGCAACGGTCGTGTTGCAGGGTCGCGATATGTTTTGGGTCATGGCCCCACAGCACAACCGGGTGGCCATTTCTTGCCAGCGTGATGGCAAGAGCGGTGCCGTAAGAGCCGGCACCGATCACAGTCATTGCAGCATTAAGTGCGTTCATCAGGCATCCTGATGTTGTTCGGCACCTTCGCCAGTCTGCTGTTGCAGGTAGTTCATGAACAGCGCATCAAAATTCACTGGCGCAAGGTTCAGTTGCGGGAAAGTACCGCGGGAAACCAGGCTGGTGATGCACTCGCGGGCATACGGGAACAGAATGTTCGGGCAGTATGCACCCAGGCAGTGCGCCATCTGCGTTCCTTCGATACCGTCGATAGAGAAGATACCGCCCTGCTGTACTTCGCACAGGAAGCCAGTTTCTTCGCCCAGAGAAGCGGTCACGGTAACGCGCAGAACCACTTCATAAACACCTTCCGCCAGTTGGGTGGAGGCGGTGTCGAGATCCAGTTTCACTTCCGGCTGCCACTCTTTCTGGAAGATGTGTGGCGCATTCGGCGCTTCGAAAGAGATATCTTTCGTGTAGATACGCTGAATCTGGAAAGTCATTTCGGTGTTGTTTTGTTCAGACATGAGTGAATAACCCTTAAGTGTTGTAGTGCTCTAAAAGCATTAACGCAACAGCGGATCCAGCCCGCCACGCGCGTCCAGCGCATATAAATCGTCGCAGCCGCCAATGTGCTGCGCATCAATGAAAATCTGCGGAACCGTCGTACGGCCACTACGTTGAATCATCTCTTCGCGTTTTACCATATCACCGTCGATCGGCAGCTCAGCAAAAGCAACACCTTTGCTGTTCAGCAGCGCTTTTGCGCGGTGGCAAAACGGGCAAGTCGCTTTCGTGTAGATCTCAATATTGGCCATATCTCTTCTCCGATGTTTACCCGTGGGTAAATTATTTACCGCGAACTAACGGCAGGTTTTCGCCCATCCAGCCAGAGATACCGTCTTTCAGCACAAAGACCTTCTCGAAACCAGCTTTCACCAGCTCGTTCGCCGGGGTCTGGGCCTGCATGCCGGTACCATCAACAACGATAATCGGCGCGCTTTTGTGTTTTTCAAGCTCACCTACATTATTGGCTTTGATCTCGTTTGGCAGCAAATTCACCGCGCCTGCGATGTGACCTTTACGGAAATCATCACGCTGGCGTAAGTCCACTACCACGGCATCTTCTTTATTAATGAGGCGCGTAGCTTCGCCGCGAGAAATCACTTTCACTTTAGACGCAATGCCCTTGAAAGTGGTAAACAGCACAGCACCGAACAACGCAATCCAGGCGATACACAGGATTGGGTTGCGGCCAATAAATTGCATAATTTCTTGCATCTGGGGTTACAACTCCGGACTTAGTGATTAAAAACCAGCAAGGAGTATACCTGCGCAGTGGGGCAAATACAGCCAGCCAGCGCGACGGAATGCATTTTCTGCGGAGTGTTACAAAAAAAATAAAGACTCGCTGCGCAAACAAGGGGCTGGTCAGCCGCTTTCTTTGATCTTCTGCGGCTATTTTATCGATTCAGCTGTAGTAAAATTACGCAAATTTTTTGTCTTCTGAGCATGAGGTTGTCGCAATGTCGGTTTCTAAAAAACCTATGGTACTGGTGATTCTGGATGGCTACGGCTACCGTGAAGACCAGCAGGATAACGCTATTTTCAACGCTAAAACCCCGGTGATGGACAAACTGTGGGCAACCCGCCCGCATACGCTGATTGACGCGTCAGGCCTCGAAGTCGGCCTGCCGGATCGCCAGATGGGCAACTCCGAAGTCGGCCACGTTAACCTGGGTGCAGGACGTATTGTTTACCAGGATCTGACTCGCCTGGATAAAGAGATCAAAGAGCGTACGTTCTTTAGCAACCCGGTACTGGCCGGTGCGGTAGACAAAGCGGTTGCCGCTGGCAAAGCCGTGCACATTATGGGTCTGCTCTCCGCAGGCGGCGTGCACAGCCATGAAGATCATATTATGGCGATGGTGGAACTGGCCGCAGAACGCGGTGCGGAAAAAATCTATCTGCACGCTTTCCTCGATGGGCGTGACACGCCGCCGCGCAGCGCTGAATCCTCGCTGAAAAAATTCGAAGACAAGTTCGCCGCGCTGGGTAAAGGCCGTGTTGCGAGCATTATTGGTCGTTACTATGCGATGGATCGTGACAACCGCTGGGATCGCGTGGAACAAGCTTACAACCTGATGACCGAGGCCAAAGGCGAGTTCACCTTTGATAGCGCCGTTGCGGGTCTGCAAGCGGCTTACGCTCGCGACGAAAATGACGAGTTTGTAAAAGCGACGGTTATTCGCGCCGCAGGCCAGCCCGATGCGGCAATGGAAGATGGCGATGCGCTGATTTTCATGAACTTCCGCGCCGACCGCGCTCGTGAAATTACCCGCGCGTTCGTTAACGCAGACTTCGACGGTTTCGCACGTAAGAAAGTGGTTAAGCTGGGCGATTTCGTTATGCTGACCGAATATGCCGCCGACATCAAAACTGCCGTCGCCTATCCACCGGCTTCTCTGGCGAATACGCTCGGTGAGTGGATGGCGAAGCACAACAAAACTCAATTGCGTATTTCCGAAACGGAAAAATATGCCCACGTCACCTTCTTCTTTAACGGCGGCGTAGAAGAGCCGTTCCCGGGCGAAGACCGCATACTGATCAACTCGCCGAAAGTGGCGACTTACGATCTGCAACCGGAAATGAGCTCCGCAGAGCTGACCGAGAAACTGGTGGGTGCGATCACCAGCGGGAAGTACGACACCATTATTTGTAACTACCCGAACGGTGATATGGTCGGTCATACCGGCGTGTTTGAAGCTGCTGTCGCCGCTGTTGAAGCGCTGGATCACTGTGTTGCAGAGGTGAGCAAAGCGGTAGAATCCGTAGGTGGCCAGATGCTGATCACCGCCGACCACGGTAACGCCGAGCAGATGCGTGACCCGTCAACCGGTCAGGCACACACTGCGCATACCAACCTGCCGGTGCCGCTGATCTATGTTGGCGACAAAGCGCTGAAAGCCGTTTCCGGCGGTAAACTTTCCGACATCGCGCCGACTATGCTGACGCTGATGGGCATGGAAATCCCGCAAGAGATGACTGGTAAGCCGCTGTTCATCGTGGAATAATCGCTCCCCATGAGGGGAAAGGCGATTTTTTCAATTACATGGGTCGGGCTCCGACCCTTTCTTTGCGCCAGCGCACTCAGCGCTGGCGCATTGCTGTGCGCCGTTTCCGCCCACGCGGATGACCGCGATCAGCTCAAATCTATTCAGGCCGATATCGCTGAAAAAGAGCGCGCGGTACGCCAGCAACAACAGCAACGCGCGGGCCTTCTTGCCCAGTTAAAGGCACAGGAAGAAGCCATCTCTGCCGCCACTCGCCAGCTGCGGGAAACACAAAACACCCTCGCCCAGCTCAATAAGCAGATCGCCGAGATGAACGCCTCGATTGCCAAACTGGAACGTCAGCGCACCACGCAGGAACACAACCTGGCGGCGCAGCTTGATGCGGCGTTCCGCCAGGGGCCACACACCGGGATCCAGTTGATTCTGAGCGGTGAAGAGAGCCAGCGCGGCCAGCGTTTGCAGGCCTATTTTGGTTATCTCAACCAGGCGCGACAGGAAACCATCGCTCAGTTGAAACAGACACGCGAAGAGGTCGCCACGCAAAAATCCGAGCTGGAAGAGAAGCAGAGCCAGCAACAAACGCTGCTGTATGAGCAAAAAGCGCAGCAGGCCAAACTTGAACAAGCACGCAGTGAGCGGCAGAAAACTCTTTCTGGTCTGGAATCCTCCATTCAGGAAGGCCAGCAACAGCTCAGTGAAATGCGCGCCAACGAATCTCGCTTGCGCGATCGCCTCGCCCGCGCGGAAGCGGCAGCTAAAGCCCGTGCCGAACGTGAAGCCCGCGAAGCGCAAGCCGTGCGTGACCGCCAGAATGAAGCCAGCCGCAAAGGCACCACGTATAAACCTACCGAGAGCGAACGCTCACTGATGTCCCGCACCGGCGGTTTAGGTTCGCCGTCTGGCCAGGCCGTCTGGCCGGTTCGCGGCCCGTTACTGCATCGTTATGGCGAACAACTGCAGGGTGAGCTACGTTGGAAAGGGATTGTTATCGGCGCGTCTGAAGGCAGTGAAGTGAAAGCTATCGCCGACGGGCGTGTGATCCTCGCCGACTGGCTGCAAGGCTATGGCCTGGTGGTAGTGGTTGAACACGGCAAGGGCGACATGAGCCTTTACGGTTACAACCAGAGTGCGCTGGTGAGCGTAGGCACCCAGGTTCGCGCCGGTCAGCCGATAGCCCTCGTAGGGAGCAGTGGCGGTCAGGGCCGGCCTTCACTCTATTTCGAAATTCGCCGTCAGGGTCAGGCGGTCAATCCACAGCCGTGGTTGGGAAGATAAGGTTTGCTTCAATTTCGTCGTATTGTTTTGACGCTCGCCAGTGCGCTGGCGTTTTCCGCTCCGGTATTTGCCGGGAAACTGGCCATCGTGATCGACGATTTCGGCTACCGCCCACAAACTGAAAACCAGGTGCTGGCCATGCCGCAGGCGGTCTCCGTCGCGGTGCTGCCCAATGCAACGCATGCTCGCGAAATGGCGACCAAAGCGCACAACAGTGGCCATGAAGTGTTGATCCATCTTCCAATGGCACCGCTGAGTAAACAGCCGCTGGAAAAAGACACGCTGCGCCCGGAGATGAGTAGCGCAGAGATTGAGCGCATCATCAGCGATGCAGTCAACAAAGTGCCGTATGCCGTCGGGCTGAATAACCATATGGGTAGCGCCATGACGTCCAGTCTGTTTGGCATGCAGAAAGTGATGCAGGCGCTGGAGCGCTATAACCTCTATTTCCTTGATAGCATGACTATCGGCAATAGCCAGGCGCTGCGCGCCGCTTCCGGCACCGGGGTAAAAGTCATTAAGCGCAAGGTGTTCCTCGACGATACGCAAAACGAAGGCGATATCCGCCGTCAGTTTGACCGAGCCGTACAGTTAGCGCGTCGCAATGGTTCCGCCATTGCTATTGGTCACCCGCATCCCGCCACTGTTCGTGTTCTGCAACAGTCTCTCTACAATTTGCCGGCGGATATTACGCTGGTGCGCCCGAGCGATCTGCTCAATGAACCGCAGACAGATACCTCAACGCCCAACGCCACACCACCAGGCGGTACCGTTCAGCCACCGCGTAATCCGTTTCGCGGCGCAAAACTGTGTAAAGCGAAGCACAAACTTGAACCGGTTTATGTCAGCCGCTTCTTTGGCGTAATCAGTGAAAGTGTTGGCGAGAGTACGCTGGTGCGTTATATGCAGAATCAGTGGCAAGGGTGGAAGTAATAAAAATCCACCCATTGATGGGATTGGGGCTGACAGTAAAGACCTACTGTCTTTATGATCGCACAAATGCCATATAAAGCCGTAGCAGGAACCACATCTTACGCCCACTATTAACGCCTTTAAGCAGATCCACAAAGCGAATATGCTGAAAAAATTGCGCCCTCGCATACGGTTTATCTTTGGTCTTTTTACGATACATACCGAAGAAATGGCGGGCTTCTTCTAATGAATGAATTAGCAGCGCTCGTTTCACCTCATGGTACCGTGACTCGTTCGCCCAGCGAATCAGTTGGCTTATTACCCCAATATAGCTAAGAGTGCGCGAATCGAAATATTTCTTGCTGTGGGTAATGGAATTATGATTATCACAGTAAACATAGTCAGGCTTATCGGAAATATAAAAACGCCCATTACCTAATGCCAGCTCTGTGGTCCACAAAATATCTTTGTGGCTGCTTCCCAACTGAAAAGTTAGCTGTAGCTGATTGATATATTCAGACCTGACAATTTGCAGCCATAGATAATGCGGCCACTCACGAACGCCGACCACGTGGTTAATCCAACTAAAGCCTTTGATAGTTTTATTGTAAGGCTGATGATGATGGATTGTATTGCTGAAATCCCCCTCTCGCTGCTCATTGCGCCAGCCGTTGGCGATATAGACATCTACATCGTGGAGGTTTGCTTGCCGGAAACGATCCACAATCATATCGTCAGTAAAATCGTCATCAGCATCTAACAGAATAAGCCAGTCTCCACGACGGACGGCAATGCCAGCATTACGGGCAGCATAAACGCCCTGATTCGTCTGATGAACCACAATAAGACGTGGATCGTTAAAGGTCTGCAGTATTTCAGCGGTGTTGTCTGTGGAACCATCATTAACAATAATGACTTCCAGATTAATCCTTTTTTCACGGAGGATTTTTTCTATCATCGGGCCTAAAGTATCGCCACCGTTATAAACAGGAATAACGATACTTACATCTATCTTAGCCGTGCTCATTTGGCATTCCAGTTCTCACCATTATTAACGCTACGAGTATATGATAAAGCCTGGAGCAAAAGAAGCCAGGCCGCTCAGGATACGGCCCGGCTCAATGAGCTAATCCCAGCTCAGAATCACTTTGCCGGACTGCCCCGAGCGCATCGCGTCGAAGCCCTGCTGGAACTCGTTGATGCTGAAACGATGGGTAATAATCGGCGAAAGATCCAGACCAGACTGGATTAACGCCGCCATCTTATACCAGGTTTCGAACATCTCACGACCGTAAATGCCTTTGATAAACAGCCCTTTGAAGATGACTTTAGTCCAGTCGATAGACATATCGGACGGCGGAATCCCCAGCATCGCAATACGGCCGCCGTGGTTCATGGTGTCGAGCATCGTGCGAAACGCTGGCGGCGCACCGGACATCTCCAGACCCACGTCGAACCCTTCGGTCATACCCAGTTCTGCCATCACATCCGCCAGATTCTCTTTGGCGACGTTAACCGCGCGGGTAACACCCATTTTGCGCGCCAGATCGAGGCGGTACTCATTCACATCGGTGATAACCACATGGCGTGCACCAACGTGTTTTGCCACCGCTGCGGCCATAATACCAATCGGGCCTGCGCCGGAGACCAGCACATCTTCTCCCACCAAATCAAAGGAGAGCGCCGTGTGCACCGCGTTACCAAACGGATCGAAAATCGACGCCAAATCGTCAGATATATTGTCGGGGATTTTGAAAGCGTTGAACGCCGGGATCACCAGGTATTCGGCAAAACAGCCCGGACGGTTGACGCCCACACCCGTGGTGTTACGGCACAGATGCGTACGCCCGGCGCGGCAGTTACGGCAATGACCACAGGTAATATGGCCTTCACCGGAAACGCGATCGCCAATTTTAAAACCTTTCACTTCCTGGCCGATGCCCACCACTTCGCCGACATATTCATGGCCGACGACCATCGGTACAGGAATGGTTTTTTGCGACCAGTCGTCCCAGTTGTAGATGTGCACGTCAGTGCCACAAATCGCGGTTTTGCGAATTTTAATCAGCAGATCGTTATGACCAACATCCGGCTCCGGTACGTCGGTCATCCAGATGCCTTCTTCTGCTTTCAGTTTGGATAACGCTTTCATTTCACGCCCTCAGGCAATCACACCCAGTTGTTTACCAATGCGGGTAAAGGCAGCAACCGCACGCTCAATTTGTTCAGGCGTATGCGCCGCAGACATCTGTGTGCGGATACGCGCCTGACCTTTTGGCACCACCGGGAAGAAGAAACCGGTGACGTAAATCCCCTCTTTTTGCAGCTCACGTGCGAAGTTTTGCGCCACCACTGCATCGCCCAGCATCACCGGGATAATGGCGTGGTCTGCCCCTGCCAGCGTAAAGCCTGCGGCGGTCATCCTTTCGCGGAACAGACGGGCATTTGCCCACAGGCGATCGCGCAGCTCAGCACCGGACTCAAGCATTTCCAGCACTTTAATGGACGCGGCAACAATGGCGGGTGCCAGTGAGTTGGAGAAAAGATACGGGCGGGAACGCTGACGCAGCCACTCCACCACCTCTTTACGCGCCGCGGTGTAACCGCCGGACGCGCCGCCAAGCGCTTTGCCGAGCGTGCCGGTGATGATGTCCACCCGCCCCATCACGTCGCAATATTCATGCGTACCGCGACCATTCACGCCAACAAAACCGACCGCGTGAGAGTCATCGACCATCACCAGCGCGTCATATTTATCCGCCAGATCGCACACGCCTTGCAGGTTAGCGATCACGCCGTCCATGGAAAACACGCCATCGGTCGCAATCAGTACATGACGCGCGCCCGCTTCACGCGCCTCTTTCAGGCGGGCTTCCAGCTCCTGCATATCGTTATTAGCGTAGCGATAGCGCTTCGCTTTACACAAACGCACACCGTCGATAATAGAAGCATGGTTCAGCGCGTCGGAAATAATGGCGTCTTCCGCGCCAAGCAGCGTTTCAAACAGGCCGCCGTTCGCATCAAAGCAGGAGGAGTAGAGAATGGAATCTTCCATACCGAGGAAATCGGCCAGCTTCTTCTCCAGCGCTTTGTGGCTATCTTGCGTACCACAGATAAAGCGCACGGAGGCCATACCAAAGCCGTGGCTGTCCATACCGGCTTTCGCGGCAGCAATCAAATCAGGGTGGTTGGCAAGGCCAAGATAGTTATTGGCGCAGAAGTTAATAACATGGTCGCCATTGGCCACGGTGATATCAGCCTGCTGGGCCGACGTAATAATGCGTTCTTCTTTAAACAACCCTTCCGCACGCGCGGTTTCCAGGTCGTTCGTTAACTGTTTATAAAAATCCCCACGCATCGCAATTCTCCAGACTGGGCAAATTTCGGCACATATTACCGAAAGGTATACGGTGATACGAGATGACGCAGCATCCATTCTTCATTTTGTAGCATAAATCACGCATAGGCATATCGTTCATTGGGTGAATGGCTGAAGGGTCGTCAATGTGATGATATGATAAGAGACATTAGTGTCTGAGATCGTCTCAACGCTCCACTTTTCAAAGGTACAGTTATGATCATCGTGACCGGCGGCGCGGGTTTTATCGGTAGCAACATCGTTAAGGCCCTGAATGATAAAGGCATCACCGATATTCTGGTGGTGGATAACCTGAAAGACGGCACCAAATTCGTCAATCTGGTCGACCTGCACATTGCCGACTACATGGATAAAGAAGATTTTCTGATCCAGATTATGTCTGGTGAAGAGTTCGGTGATATTGAAGCCGTATTCCACGAAGGTGCGTGTTCATCCACCACCGAGTGGGATGGCAAGTACATGATGGATAACAACTATCAGTACTCCAAAGAGCTGCTGCACTACTGCCTGGAGCGCGAAATCCCGTTCCTGTACGCATCTTCTGCCGCGACTTACGGTGGCCGTACTTCGGACTTTATCGAATCCCGTGAATACGAAAAGCCGCTTAACGTTTACGGCTACTCAAAAATGCTGTTCGACGAGTATGTGCGCGGCATCCTGCCGGAAGCGAACTCCCCGATCGTCGGCTTCCGCTACTTCAACGTGTATGGCCCGCGCGAAGGGCATAAAGGCAGCATGGCGAGCGTGGCCTTCCATCTCAATACCCAGTTGAACAACGGCGAAAGCCCGAAACTGTTCGAAGGCAGCGAAAACTTCAAACGCGATTTCGTCTACGTAGGCGATGTTGCGGCGGTCAACCTGTGGTTCTGGGAAAACGGTGTTTCCGGTATCTACAATCTGGGTACCGGTCGCGCGGAATCTTTCCAGGCCGTTGCCGACGCCACTCTGGCCTTCCACAAAAAAGGCAGCATCGAATACATTCCGTTCCCGGACAAACTGAAAGGCCGCTACCAGGCGTTTACCCAGGCGGATCTGACCAACCTGCGCGCGGCGGGTTACGACAAACCGTTTAAAACCGTCGCCGAAGGCGTAACCGAGTATATGGCCTGGCTGAACCGCGACGCGTAAGTATGAAAATTTTGGTCATTGGCCCGTCCTGGGTCGGCGACATGATGATGTCGCAGAGTCTTTACCGCACGCTTAAAGCGCGCTTTCCCCAGGCGATAATCGATGTGATGGCACCCGCGTGGTGCCGTCCACTTTTATCACGCATGCCGGAAGTCAACGAAGCGATCCCAATGCCGCTCGGCCACGGTGCGCTGGAAATTGGCGCACGCCGTAAGCTGGGCCACAGCCTGCGCGAGCGCCGTTATGACCGCGCCTACGTGCTGCCCAATTCGTTTAAATCCGCGCTGGTACCGTTCTTTGCCAACGTGCCGCACCGTACCGGCTGGCGCGGTGAAATGCGTTACGGTCTGCTCAATGACGCTCGCGTACTGGATAAACAAGCCTGGCCGTTAATGGTGGAGCGCTATGTGGCGCTGGCCTATGACAAAGGTGTGATGCGCTCGGCGCAGGATCTGCCGCAGCCGCTGCTGTGGCCGCAGTTGCAGGTTAACGACAGCGAGAAATTACAAGTTTGCGCGACGTTTGATATTTCTGCCGAACGCCCGGTGATTGGTTTTTGCCCCGGCGCAGAATTCGGCCCGGCCAAACGCTGGCCGCACTACCATTACGCAGAACTGGCCAAGCAACTAATTGATGAAGGCTACCAGGTGTTGCTGTTTGGTTCGGCGAAAGATCACGAAGCGGGCAACGAGATTCTGGCCTCGCTGAGTACCGAGCAGCAAGCCTGGTGCCGCAATCTGGCCGGTGAAACGCAGCTGGAACAAGCCGTAGTGCTAATTGCCGCCTGTAAAGCGATCGTTACCAATGATTCCGGTTTGATGCATGTCGCCGCCGCGCTTAATCGTCCGCTGGTGGCGCTTTACGGCCCAAGCAGCCCGGATTTCACTCCGCCGTTGTCGCACAAAGCCCGCGTGATCCGCCTGATTTCCGGCTACCACAAAGTGCGCAAAGGCGACGCCGCTGAAGGCTATCACCAGAGTCTGATCGACATTACCCCGCAGCGCGTACTGGAAGAGTTGAACGCGCTGTTGCTGGACGCGGAAGGATAACCGATGCGGGTATTGATCGTTAAAACCTCGTCGATGGGTGATGTGCTGCATACGCTGCCCGCGCTCACCGACGCCGCGCAGGCGATTCCTGGCATCCGTTTTGACTGGGTGGTGGAAGAGGGTTTCGCCCAGATCCCCGCCTGGCACGCCGCCGTCGAGCGCGTTATTCCGGTGGCGATCCGCCGCTGGCGCAAAGCCTGGTTTTCCGCCCCCATTGCCGCCGAGCGTAAAGCCTTTCGCCAGGCGGTACAGGCTGAGCGGTACGACGCGATTATTGATGCGCAAGGGCTGGTGAAAAGCGCCGCGCTGGTCACCCGACTGGCGCATGGTGTGAAGCACGGCATGGACTGGCGCACCGCGCGCGAGCCCTTAGCGAGCCTGTTTTACAATCGCCATCACCACATTGCTAAACAGCAACATGCGGTTGAGCGCACCCGCGAATTATTCGCCAAAAGCCTCGGTTATACCAAACCGCAAACGCAGGGTGATTACGCCATCGCCCGCCATTTTGCTGTCGCCGACGCGGCGCATTCGCCCTATGCCGTGTTCTTACACGCCACCACCCGCGATGATAAACACTGGCCGGAAGCGCACTGGCGCGAGCTACTTAATTTGCTGGCTGACAGCGGCTTACGCATAAAGTTACCGTGGGGCGCGCCGCATGAAGAAGCCCGCGCGAAACGGCTGGCGCAAGGGCTGGATTTTGTCGACGTCTTGCCGCGGATGAGCCTTGAGAATGTGGCGCGGGAACTGGCAGGCGCGCGGTTTGTCGTCTCGGTTGATACCGGTTTAAGCCATCTTACCGCTGCGCTGGACAGGCCGAACGTCACGCTTTATGGCCCAACGGATCCTGGTTTAATTGGCGGATATGGGCGTAATCAGGTAATCTGTCGCCCTTCTGACAGCCGGTCATTACATGACCTGCCCGGCAGCGATGTGTTCCGTCAGCTAAAAGACGCACACATAATTTAATCATGTCGAGTTAGGTACTTTCATGCCTGAATTTAAACGTATTCTTGTGACCAAACTGAGGCATCACGGCGATGTTCTACTGACATCACCCATTTTCACCACCTTACGTCGTCATTATCCTAACGCCCAAATAGACGTTATCGTCTATGCTGAAACTGCTGATATGCTGACCCTGCACCCAGCGATTAATAACGTATTGATAATTGACCGTAAATGGAAAAAGCTTGGTGTGTGGAGACATTTTCTAAAAGAACTAGCACTTATTCGCCATATCAAAAGTCAGCACTATGATCTGCTTTTGCATTTGACAGAAAGCATGCGCGGCTTCTGGTTCGCCCAACTCGGTAGGATCCCCCATGGAGTAACCTTCTACAACGAAAACAGAAAGCGGTTGTTTTTCTGGAGAAAAAAGTTTCAGAAGCAAGTCAAACGTATTCATCTTCGTCATACAGTTGAAGGCCATCTGGATACACTTCGGGTGCTGGGTTTACAGCCTACGATAGAAGAACGCAAGCTGGTATTGGTTGCCGGAGAAGCTGCAGAGCGAGGGGTAAAAGATAAGCTATATGCCGCAGGCTGGCAGAACCAACCTTACGTTGTAGTCCATCCAACTTCACGTTGGATGTTCAAATGCTGGAACACTAAAGATGTCGCCGCAATTATGGAATATCTCAGCCACCAAGGTAAAACTGTTGTACTGAGCGCCGCGCCGTCAAAAGAAGAGATGAAGATGGTGGAAGATCTTCGCGCCCTCGTTACCACGCCATTTCTTGATCTGTCCGGAACCATGTCCCTGAAGGAGTTGGCCGCTTTAATTCAACATGCAGATATGCTCTTCGGCGTCGATTCGGTGCCAATGCACATTGCTGCAGCGATGCAAACGCCAGTGGTAGCATTATTTGGGCCTACCGGGGACAAAGAATGGGGCCCATGGATGGTTAAAAGTGAAGTTGTAACCTCTAAACATCATCCCTGTCGTCCCTGCGGACAAGCAGGCTGCGCCAATAGCCATATCTGCGACTGTCTGGTGCAGCTACCCAGAAGCCAGGTGATTGAAGCAATAAATACCATCCAGGTTAGCCAATGAAGCTTGCTATTGTCAGACAAAAATACCGACCTGATGGGGGAGCCGAGCGCTTTGTCTCCAGAGCATTAAGTGCCCTGCGCGATAAAAGCGATTTAGATATCAGCATTATTACTCGTCAATGGGAAACTGGTTCCAGCACAGATTATCATGTCATTACCTGTGACCCGCCGGCAAAAAATCGCCTACAACGCGAAATAAATTTCGCGCGTGAAGCACAGAGCCATTTTGCCGCATTTGATATTGTACAGAGCCATGAACGCATTCCCGGCTGTACTATTTATCGTGCTGGCGACGGCGTACATCGTGAATGGCTGAACATTCGCTCACGCACGATGAATCCGCTACAAAAGCTAGTCCAATCACTTTCCAGCTTCCACCGCTATCAGCTTCGCCAGGAAAAAGCGATGTTTGAACATCCAGCGTTGGAAAAAGTGATTTGTAACTCAGCTATGGTGAAAGCGGAGATTGTCGCTCACTTTGCTATTGATCCCAATAAGATCCATGTGATTTACAACTGTATCGATACCAATATATGGAATCCATCGTTGATTTCCGTACATCGCCAGCCAATGCGTGAGCGCTACGCCATCCCGCAAGATGCCACATTAATGCTGTTCGTAGGTTCCGGCTTTGAGCGTAAGGGGTTGGATGTCGCAATCAGAGCGATTGCGGAACATCCACTTGCGTGGCTATTGGTGGTAGGAAATGACCGCAAGTCCATGCGTTATAAGAAACAGGCCCGCATCCTGGGCTGTGAATCACGGCTGGTTTTTGCGGGCGTGCAGAAAGAGACTGCTCCGTTTTATGCAATGGCTGACGCCTTAATTCAGCCAACGCGTTATGATCCTTTTCCGAATACGATCCTGGAAGCGATGGCCTGTGGATTACCGGTATTGACTTCAGATAAATGTGGAGGAAAAGAATTTATTGATACTGGAATAAATGGATATGTTTTCGATGCGCTGGACTGGGCCTCTTTTTCCGGTGCTATTGGAAAATTACAAAATGGATTTGACTATAATTTTGCCAGAAAGACCTCTTTCAATAAAGTGGTAAATCTGACTGCAAGCTATATTTCTAATGAACTTTATAATTTATATCTTACTGTAATTGAGAATAAAAAGAATGGTATTTAATTCGCTCTTTAATGGAAGTAGAAAAGAATCCTTGCCACTCTATTTGGTGGGATTATTTATTGCGCTTAACTTTACAGCCGAATTGACAAAATTTAAAAATTTGACTGTTATTTTAATGGTTGCAACGGCGATATATTTTTTATTCAAAAATTATCGCCTTGCTCTGGCTCCACTAAAGAACAATCTTTTTGTTAGTGTTATTTTTTTTGTTCTCACAATATTTTATTCGCTATTTATTTCTATAGATTCGCAGATCAGCTTTGACAGTATGAATAAACCCATACTAAATAGTATTTTACTTTTCTCATTTGTACTACCTATTGTTTTACACAAAAATTCTGCGGTTCAAATCGCCAAAATGATACTGCTGTCGATTGCTGCTGGCCTCGTGATTACCTGTACACGAGACCTTTTAATGTATATTGATGAATATCGCCAGGGGATTATACCCTTTACTGAAATGACTCATCGCGACCTTTCTGATAGCTATGTTTTATGCTTCCCGGTTATTCTTAGCCTTTGGTATATTTATAAAAAGAATACCCTAACACACTGGGCTTGTTTAATTATCGCCACAATGATCACCATAACATTTATGCTAGGTACTTTTACGCGTGGCTTATGGCTTTCAGTAGTGGTAATGAGCGCAATTGTCATTACTTTTAATAAAGAAAAAATGCTGGCCTTTATGGGTATGACAGCATTAATTTGCGGTGCAGTAACACTGGTCTCTTATGATCATACTCAGGAGCACCTACTGACAAAAAAAATGGAGCAAACGTCTAGCAGCAACCGCTATGGCGGAGGTACACAGGGAACGGCACTGGAACTTATTCTGCAAAACCCCATTAAGGGCTATGGCTTTGGTAATAGCCTGTTCCATCGCATTTATAACGATCAGGTCAAGAACCATCCTGAATGGATTTATAAACAGTCTTTAGGTCCCCATAATGTCTTTTTGGCTATCTGGTTTGCTGCAGGTATTGTTGGCTTGCTAGCGCTAATTACCCTGACGCTGAGCACCATTAACTACGCCTATAGAGCATTTGTGGCGAGCAGATCGAATATTATAACAGCACAGGCGGTGCTGTTACTGATGGTATCGT
The DNA here is from genome assembly GCF_000410515.1 of Enterobacter sp. R4-368. Lineage (NCBI taxonomy): Bacteria > Pseudomonadati > Pseudomonadota > Gammaproteobacteria > Enterobacterales > Enterobacteriaceae > Enterobacter > Enterobacter sp. R4-368. The sequence continues at coordinate 2,871,344 of NC_021500.1, forward strand.
TTATCGGCTGGGTTATTGTTCGAGGAACATTTGAAAATGTCTATTTGAATGTACTTGGCATTCATTTTGGATTACTCATGGCACTGGGGTTCAGGATTAAAGTTGAGAATACCTGAATAACTGTAACCGTAATTAGCCGACTATGTCACGATAGTCGGCTACTCCTACCGTGACTCATCTGTAGCCGCTAGTGTACAATGTGAAAAAGTGTGATAGCAGGTCCGCTTATGCAGCCCCAAAAAATCCTTGTCATAAACATTGCTCGCTTTGGCGACACTTTATTAATAACACCGGTATTAAAAGCATTAAAAACGAAGTGGCCTACGGCCATACTGGATGTGTTCGCGCATAAAAAAACAGCCTCGGTGATCGAAAATCTACCTTGGGTGAATACTGTTCGCCCCTTCTCCAAGAAAAAAGCGGCATGGATGAAATATTTCCACCGACGGCAGTATGATCTGGCGCTGGTATACGGTAGTGATGATGCACTGGTGGAGTACGCCAAACGCGTTTCCACACTGACGGTTTCTTTCTCTGACGAAACTGGTAACGCCAACTGGTGCACGGTAGCCCCGCCGAAACAGTTAATGCCAGCCCAGCAGGAACGAGCGTTGCTAGCTCAAGCCGTCGGCGTTGAGATCACCGATTGGCGCCTCTGTTATTGTGTTACGCCACAAGAACTGGACTCTGCACGCCAGTTTTTGACTAAAAACAATCTGCGTGGTAAGCGTTTGATCGGTTTTCAATTGCAAAGCTTTCCTGCAAAGGCCTATCGAGACTGGCCGATCTCCTCTTTTAAGGAGATAGCGAACCGTCTGTTACAGGCATATCCCGACAGTCATATACTTTTATTAGGCGGGCCTGAAGGAAAAACTACCGCTGCTGCACTGGCCTCTGAACTGGGTGCCTCCGCCACGTCGCTCGCAGGGAAGCTGACAATGAGACAAAACGCAGCGGTGATGAGCCAGCTTTCTCTTTATCTGGGTGTGGATACCGGCCCTACTCATCTTGCTGGTGCCTTGGGTATCCCAATGGTAGCGATGTACCACGCCTTCCATCCAGGAAGGTATCTTTCGCCACAACAGCACCCTGGTCTGGTTGTTATCGAACATCCTGTTGACTATTCTGACGCCAGCCGTGAAGAGCCAATGTCAAAGATTGATGTTGATACTGTCTGGAATGCGGTCAATACGCTGCTCGCGAAACACATTGATCTAAAGGTAAGCTAATGAAAATTGGATTTGTGGATGTGACCATAACAACTTCTTATGGAGGCATCCAAACTGCGGTCTGGGAACTTGCAAAAGCCCTGGCTGACCTTGGTCATGAGGTATTTCTTTATGGAGGAGAAGGGGACATTCGCCATGATGTTGCGAGTTATGCAATTACCGTACGAACCTATCCTTATACACCACGAGAAAAGGTGATTAATCTCGGACGCCGGTTCCAGCGAATCGTTGAACGCCTTTCTATGGCACGGCATGCCCGAAAAGCGGTCGTGAAGGATGATCTGGACTGGGTCATTCTTACCAAACCTTTCGATTTCTTTTGGCCACATCTGATGCCTGCGTCCAGCAAGACGCGTTTCTGCTATATGAGTGGAGGCACCAGTTTTTTTAGGTTTGATCGCCGCCTGGCTAAACGAATTGACGCCTGGGTGGCATGTAGTGAATTTAATGCCTGGCAGATTCAGCATCACTTTAAGCACTTCCCGCATGTGATTTATAACGGTGTGGACATCCATAAGTTTACTCCTGCAACTGGTAGTATTCGTCGGGCGCTGGACATTGATGATGACAAGTTTTTACTGGTTTTTGCCGGGCGGCTTGTCGGGTGGAAAGGCCTTTATTACGTTTTGAAAGCACTGGCGCTATTGCAGGACGAGCGGGTACGCTTTCTCATTGTTGGTAATGGTGAAGAACTGACAAAACTACAGGCACAAGCTCGGGCTCTTGGTGTGGACAAACAGGTTATTTTCCACGAGCCAGTTGCGCATTCAGCTCTGCCAGCGTTTTATAGAAGCGGTGATGCAGGTATTTTCCCCAGCACTGGCGATGAAGCTTTTGGTATTACTATTGCTGAAGCGATGGCTTGCGGATTACCCGTGATAGGTAGCTATATTGGTGGTATTCCGGAAGTGATTGGCAATGAAGGCTCAGCTGGATTACTGGTTTCTCCTGGCCACCCTGAAGCAATTGCTGATGCCATCCGTAAATTGATGGAAGACGGCGAACACCGTCGGACAATGGGGCATAACGCACGTCAGCGTATCGAAAATCTCTACACCTGGCACCACTCAGCTCAACGTTTACTTTCGGCGCTCGACCAATGATCAAACTTGCCTATATCGATCCCTATGCGGTGCCGGACATCCGCGTTGCATCACTGCAAATTTTGCAGAATGTGGATGCTTTTGCGCGACACGATATGCAAGTCTTTGTTGTCACGCCCCCCAGCCATACCACGGTTGAAAGTCTACTGGGTCGCTCCGTTTCGGAAGGCGTCGTTTTCTCACCTTTAAATGACCCACGTGGAAAATGGTATTTTCCTTTTAATACTCAGAAAATATTTTTTCTAATGGTCCGCCGCTGGCTGAAGCGCAACCCCGTCGATGCAATTTATACTCGTAATCTAAAAATGGCCCGTTTCCTGCTCAGCCAGAAGCTGGGCATTCCGGTTATCTTTGAAAGCCACGAGATATTTGCTCAGAGTTTTAAGGAGTCTCATGATCTCAGCCAAGCAAAGAACCAGCGCAAGTACCAGATTCTGCTGGAAAATGAGCATTTTGTTTACCAGAATGCGGCGGCAATTGTTGTCTTGACGTCTTTCCTTGAAGAGGATATTCGCCGCCACTACAACGTCGATACTCCTTGTATCGTTAGCCCCGACGGCGTGGACAGCGTGGCAGCAAATGAGGCACTGAAGACAGTCTCACAGTTACCTTCTATACCCGTATCAATTTTTTATCTCGGCAGCCTCCATCCCTGGAAAGGTATCCCAACAGCTATCAGCGCAATGCGTCACGTAACCGGTGCAAAGCTAACAATTGCAGGAGGTAACGCGGAACAGATCACAACGCTTTCCGCGTTGGCACAGCAGGAAGGTGTGGCAGCTAAAATCGATTTTCTCGGTTATGTGAATCCACGCCAGCGCTTCCATGAGATAGCCCGCCATGATATTTGCATTTTGCCACTGACCAAAACCAGCATTGCCAGCCGATATACCTCACCACTTAAACTATTTGAATATATGGCGATGGGTAAAGCAATTGTGATTGCCGACCTACCGTCAATCCGTGAAGTCGTGGATGAATCAAGCGTCTTTTTCGTCGAAAGCGAAAACAGTGAAGAGCTGGGGAGCGTACTCCAGCGCGTAGTCGATGATAGAGATGAAGCGCAAAAACGCGCGAATGCGGCGCTGGAGCTGGCGAAAACATTCACCTGGGATCACCGCGCACAACAGATTTCCCGCATTATTCATCATCTGCTACGGCAAAATTGATAATGAAAAAATCACTCATATTTACCGTTCCGCCAATCCATTCAATCCCGCCTCGCCATGCCGCTGCGGTGGAGTGGTGGGTCTATAACGTAGCTACCAGGTTGCACGTTTCGACAGAAATTATTTGTATCCGTAAAGGCGAAGTGCAGCAAGAAAGTATCACCCCGCATTGTTCGATCTACCGCATTGGTATTGGCCGCATCTACAAACGTATTTTTCAAAAATGGACCCGCTGGGACCCACTTTCTTATGCATGGCGACTGGTTCGTCGAGCTCGTAGCCTGCGAGCTGAACGGCAAACACTGATCGTGCATAATTCGATTCATCTTTATACGACGGCTGCGCGCTATTATCCTGAACAGGACATGATTCTACATATGCATAATATGCAGGATACCGACAAGCTAACCAGTGCGGTAAAGATTATTGTTCCCAGCCAGTTTCTGGCTCGCTGGTACAAAGAAAAGGTTCCCGGTGCAGATGTAAAAGTTGTGCCTAATGGTATTGATGTCGAACTTTACGCTGATGGCGATCGCTGGTCACGAGAAAAGTTTGCCCTGACTGAAACCGATACTGTGATTCTTTATGCCGGGAGGTTGTCGCCAGAAAAGGGACCGCTGGAACTGATGCGGGCCGTGCATCAATTGAATCAGTCCGGGCAACAGCTAAAGCTGGTGATTATCGGCGATCCAAAAGCGAACAGTAGTGGCCCGCGAGCGAAATATCAAAAAGAGATTCGTGAGATGGCTCAGACCATGGGCAGTAATTGTATTCTCGCGGGTAGCGTTGCACCGGCAGATATGCATAAGGTCTACGCAATCGGCGATTTAACCGTGGTGCCTTCTCGCTTTGAAGAACCATTCTGCATGGTGGCGCTTGAATCCATGGCCTCCGGCATCCCGGTACTGGTCAGCCCTCGCGGCGGAATTTCAGAATTTGTTATCGACGGGAAAACCGGATTTGTAATGCGGGAACCACTCTCAACAACCTCGATGGCAGAAGATATTCAGGCAACGCTCAATCGGGCGGACCTCCAGTCGGTAGCCCTGCATGCCCGGAAAGAAACCCTTGCTGGTTATGGCTGGCAGACAGTGGCTGATAAACTTAGCGCTGCTTTGAAGGGGTGGCGGTAAGCCGTTACCCTGTCAGGCCGGAAAGGTATAGCTTTAGCCGCCCTAAATGCTTAGAATTTGCCCGCCGAATCTTAAAAAAACGGATAGTCGCTTGGAATTGTTGTATACCACCCTGCTTTACTTAATTCAGCCTCTGGTGTGGTTGCGATTATTACTTCGCAGCCGCAAAGCCCCCGCTTACCGCAAACGCTGGGCTGAACGCTATGGTTTTTGTCGTAACAAAGTGAAGCCGGACGGTATTCTGCTGCATTCCGTCTCCGTGGGAGAAACGCTGGCGGCGATCCCGCTGGTACGCGCACTGCGCCATCGCTACCCTTCGCTGCCCATCACCGTGACCACCATGACGCCAACCGGCTCGGAACGGGTGATGTCGGCGTTTGGCAAAGACGTACATCATGTTTATCTCCCGTACGATCTGCCCTGCGCCATGAACCGTTTTCTCAACAATGTTCGCCCGAAGCTGGTGATCGTGATGGAAACCGAACTGTGGCCGAACATGATTTCCGCGCTGAAAGCGCGCCAAATCCCCCTGGTTATCGCTAACGCACGGCTGTCAGAACGCTCGGCAAAAGGTTACGGCAAGTTGGGCAAATTTATGCGCCGCCTGCTGAGCAAAATCACCCTGATTGCCGCGCAAAACCAGGAAGATGCCGACCGTTTTCTGCAATTAGGCTTAAAGCGCAGCCAGTTGACCGTGACCGGCAGCCTGAAATTTGATATCTCCGTAACGCCAGAACTCGCTGCACGCGCAATAACGCTGCGCCGCCAGTGGGCACCACGCCGCCAGGTGTGGATTGCTACCAGCACGCACGACGGCGAAGAAGCGATTATTTTACAGGCGCACCGCAAGCTGCTGGAAACCTTCCCTGATTTACTGTTGATTCTGGTGCCCCGCCACCCGGAACGCTTCCCGGATGCGCGCAATTTGGCGCAGAAAGCCGGTTTCAGCTACACCTTGCGCAGCTCGGGCGAAATCCCTTCCAGCAGCACACAGGTAGTGATCGGCGACACGATGGGTGAACTGATGTTGCTGTATGGTATCGCCGATCTGGCGTTTGTCGGCGGCAGCCTGGTTGAACGCGGCGGCCACAACCCGCTGGAGCCCGCCGCGCACGCGATTCCCGTGCTGATGGGGCCACATACGTTTAATTTCAAAGATATCTGCGCACGTCTGCAGGAAGCGGAAGGGTTGATCACCGTCACCGATGCGGATTCGCTGGTGAAAGAGGTGTCGACCCTGCTGACGGATGAAGATTACCGTTTATGGTACGGCCGCCACGCGGTGGAAGTGCTGCACCAGAACCAGGGCGCGCTGGCGCGCCTGCTGCAACTTCTGCAACCGTATTTGCCTCAGCGGAGCCATTAATGTCCAAACGTTTGTCGGTGGTGATGATCGCCAAAAACGCGGCGGATCTGCTGCCCGATTGTCTGGCATCCGTTGCCTGGGCGGATGAAATTGTGCTGCTGGATTCCGGCAGCAGCGACGATACAGTGGGCATTGCCAGCCGCGCGGGCGCCAAAGTCTTCACCCATACTGACTGGTCGGGTTACGGCGTACAGCGCCAGCTGGCACAGCGCTACGCCAGCGGCGATTACATCCTGATGCTCGATACCGACGAGCGCGTCACTCCGGAACTCGCAGAGCACATTCGCGCGACACTCGCCGCACCGCAGCCGGGCGCCGTTTACAGCATTGCCCGCCGTAACTATTTCCTTGGCCGCTTTATGCGCCACAGTGGTTGGTATCCGGATCGCGTTACCCGCCTGTACGAGCGCGAGCGCTATCAGTACAACGGTAATCTGGTGCATGAATCGCTGGATGCGCCGCAAGCGCCGGTCATTGCGCTCAGTGGTGATTTGCTGCATCTGACCTGCCGGGATTTCGCCAGCTTTCAGCGTAAACAGTTCAATTACGCCACGGCGTGGGCGCAGGAGCGCCATCAGCTCGGTAAAAAAACGTCGCTACCGGGAATTTTCGCGCATACTTTGGGCGCCTTCGTCAAAACATTGTTACTGCGTGGCGGCGTGCTGGATGGCAAACAGGGCTGGCTGCTGGCAGTGGTTAATGCGCAGTATACTTTCAATAAATACACCGAGCTGTGGGCGCTGAACCACGGTTATTCAGAGAAAGAATAAGCGATGAGCACAAAAGCGATTTATCCCGGCACCTTTGACCCCATCACTAACGGGCATATTGATATTGTGACCCGCGCCGCCACGATGTTTGATGAGGTAGTGTTAGCGATTGCCGCCAGCCCAAGCAAAAAACCGCTGTTTGACCTGCCAGAGCGCGTGGCACTGGCGCAAGCAGCGACGGCACATCTGCCGAATGTTTCCGTGGTGGGGTTTAGCGATTTGATGGCCAATTTTGCCCGTGCCCAGCAGGCAAATATCCTTATTCGCGGTTTGCGGGCGGTAGCGGATTTCGAATATGAGATGCAGCTGGCCCATATGAACCGCCACCTGATGCCGGAGCTGGAAAGCGTCTTTCTTATGCCGTCGAAAGAGTGGTCGTTTATCTCGTCCACGCTGGTCAAAGAAGTGGCGCGCCATCAGGGCGATGTCACCCACTTCCTGCCGCCTGACGTTCACCAGGCGCTGTTAGAGAAGCTTAAGTAAGCTTTCTGGTTCTTATTTCTGGCAGCGTCGGCAGTAAAACGTTGAGCGCTGTGCATGCTTTGCGGCAACAATCGGCGTGCTGCAGACGCGACAAAGTTCCCCTTCCCGACCATATACCTGCAACTCCTGGGCGAAATAGCCCGGTTTACCGTCGCTTTGTAAAAAGTCTTTTAGCGTGGTTCCGCCCTGTTCGATAGAGCGCAGCAGCACTGCTTTGATCACCCGCACCAGAATTTCGCACTCCTGCGCCGAGAGTGACGAAGCCAGCCGATCGGGATGAATCCCGGCGGCAAACAGCGATTCGCTGGCGTAGATATTCCCCACGCCGACCACCAGCTTGTTATCCATGAGCCAGGGTTTAATGGCGGTTTTCTTCTTCGCGCATTTCTGCTGGAAATATTCAGCGTTGAAAGCGTCGCTGAGCGGCTCCGGGCCGAGATGCGCGAGCACATTGTGGCCTTCCAGCTCTTTCGTCCACAGCCACGCGCCAAAACGACGTGGATCGGTGTAGCGCAGCACTTTGCCGTTGCTCATCACCAAATCGACGTGGTCGTGTTTTTCAGCAGGTAACTCATGGGGAAGAATACGCAGGCTACCGGACATGCCAAGGTGAATAATGATCCAGCCGTCGGGCAATTCGAGCAGCAAATATTTGGCGCGGCGCTGAACGCTCAGTACCGGTTTGTCGCTCAGACTGTGGATCTCTTCGGAAACAGGCCAGCGCAATCGCCCGTTGCGCACCACCGCATGAAGAATGGTTTCGCCAACAAGGTGCGGTTCAATACCTCTGCGGCTGGTTTCGACTTCGGGTAATTCAGGCATCTCGTCTCCGGTTTATGGGTGGTCAGAAATGCAAAAACCCCGACAGAGCGGGGTTTTTGTGCAAGAAAACTAAAATTATTTGATTTTAGCTTCTTTGTACAGCACGTGCTGACGGACAACTGGATCGAATTTTTTCAGTTCCAGTTTTTCCGGCTTAGTACGTTTGTTCTTCGTGGTGGTGTAGAAGTGACCAGTACCAGCGGAAGAAACCAGCTTGATTTTCTCACGAATACCTTTAGCCATGATTTATATCCTTTAAGTACTTAGTACTTTTCGCCACGGGCACGCAGTTCAGACAGAACTGTATCGATGCCTTTCTTATCAATTACACGCATACCTTTAGCAGATACACGCAGGGTGACAAAACGCTTTTCGCTCTCAACCCAGAAACGGTGAGAGTGCAGGTTCGGCAGGAAACGGCGTTTAGTCGCGTTCAGTGCGTGGGAACGGTTGTTACCGGTCACCGGACGCTTGCCAGTAACTTGGCAGACTCGGGACATGTCTATTCTCCAAAAATCAAATTAGCTCGAGCTTCGTATGGGGTATCGGCGCCTCGTCAGGCTTTACAGCCCGGTCATCGCAGTTCTATGTGAACCCTCGATTGCCAGGCCCAAATGCCAAACCCGAGATTCTCAAAGGTGGCGTAGTATACGCTGAGTCGGCGGTGTGCTCAAGTCCCGAACAGACAAAGATCCCGATGGATCGCGCAAAGTGGTCTAAATCCAGCCACGTTCGGCAAAAGAAACGTACTCACCGCGACCAATAACCAGATGATCGAGCACCCGGATGTCCATGAACTGGCAGCATTTTATTACCCGCTCAGTGATCTGCCTGTCCGCTTTGCTCGGCTCAGCGTTACCAGAGGGGTGATTATGCGCGAGGATCACGGCGGCCGCATTGACTTTTAACGCTTCACGCAAAATTTCTCGCGGATGCACCTCAACCTGGTTAATCGTGCCGGTAAAAAGCCGACAATGTTTAAGTATCCGGTTCTGGTTATCCATCAGGATCACCATAAAGATCTCGCGCTCTTCGCCCGCAAGCTGGCTTTGTAAAAACTCGCGCGTCATTTCCGGGCTCAGCAGTGAGCTCTCTTCCAGCAGGCGCGCATTATAATAGCGCCGCGCCAGTTCGCCGATACCCCGCAGTTGAGCGTATTTGGCAAGGCCAATGCCATGCACCTCTTTAAAATCATCAAGATCGGCGGAGAGCAGCGTATACAACGAACCAAACTGCTTGAGCATTTCACGCGCGACGGTGAGCACGCTTTTTCCCTGGGTTCCGGTGCGCAAAAAAAGCGCCAGCAGTTCCACGTCAGTCAGTGACTCAATACCGAACTTCATCATTTTTTCACGCGGTTTTTGAGGCGTAAAAACAATATCCATATTCATTTCTCCTTCGCTCCCGCCAATGCTGCCATAGCTGCCATCTCGCTTCGACCAGGGAGTCATATCTCTGCGTAGCGCCTCGCAAAGTGGTTTATGGGCAACAGCACGACAACACCAGGATTGTGATAAAATGCCCAGCTTCTGGTGAAATCCAACAGGAAAGAATCATGATCAGTCTGGCGGGTAAAAAGATTGTCCTCGGCGTGAGCGGCGGTATTGCGGCCTATAAAGCGCCCGAACTGGTGCGCCGTTTGCGCGATCGCGGAGCAGAAGTCCGTGTCGCAATGACCGAGGCGGCAAAAGCCTTTATTACGCCGATGAGCCTACAGGCCGTTTCCGGTTATCCGGTGTCTGACAGCCTGCTTGATCCCGCAGCTGAAGCGGCAATGGGCCATATTGAGCTGGGCAAATGGGCTGATTTAGTGATTCTCGCCCCCGCCACCGCGGATTTGATCGCCCGCGTTGCTGCCGGTATGGCAAACGACCTGGTCTCCACGATTTGCCTTGCCACACCGTCGCCTGTCGCCGTTGTTCCCGCGATGAATCAGCAGATGTACCGCGCCGCCGCCACCCAGCATAATTTGCAGGTGCTGGCCTCGCGCGGGCTGTTGCTGTGGGGCCCGGACAGCGGCAGCCAGGCCTGTGGCGATGTTGGTCCAGGAAGAATGCTCGATCCGCTGACCATTGTGGATATGGCCGCCGCGCATTTCTCACCGGTCAAAGATCTGCAACATCTGAACATCATGATTACCGCCGGTCCGACGCGTGAACCGTTAGATCCGGTGCGTTACATCACTAATCTCAGTTCCGGTAAGATGGGCTTCGCCATTGCCGCCGCTGCTGCAAGCCGCGGTGCGAATGTTACGCTGGTCTCCGGCCCTGTTTCGCTGGCAACGCCGCCGCTGGTACAACGTGTGGATGTGACTACGGCACTGGAGATGGAGGCCGCGGTCCAGAGCCGCGTTCAGCAGCAGAATATTTTTATCGGTTGCGCCGCCGTTGCGGATTATCGCGCCGCCAGCGTCGCTGAAGAAAAAATCAAAAAGCAAGGCGATGAAATCACGATAAAAATGGTGAAAAACCCGGATATCGTCGCTGGCGTTGCCGCACTTTCTGCTCACCGACCTTATGTTGTTGGGTTTGCTGCCGAAACAAATAATGTGGAAGAATATGCCCGGCAAAAACGCGCCCGCAAAAACCTGGATCTGATTTGCGCCAACGATGTTTCGCAATCGAATCAGGGGTTTAACAGCGACAACAATGCATTACACCTTTTCTGGCAGGATGGCGACAAACGCTTGCCGCTGGAGCGCAAAGAACTTCTGGGACACCTATTACTGGACGAGATCGTTACCCGTTATGATGAAAAAAATCGACGTTAAGATTCTGGACCCGCGCGTTGGCAAGGAATTCCCGCTGCCGACATATGCCACCTCCGGTTCTGCCGGACTTGACCTGCGTGCCTGTCTCGATGACGCCGTAGAGCTGGCGCCTGCCGCAACGACGTTGCTGCCGACCGGTCTGGCAATCCATATTGCCGATCCAACACTGGCTGCGGTCATTCTGCCGCGTTCCGGTCTGGGCCATAAACATGGCGTCGTGCTGGGCAACCTGGTGGGGCTGATTGACTCGGATTACCAGGGGCAATTGATGGTTTCCGTCTGGAACCGCGGCCAGGACAGCTTTACCATCGTGCCGGGTGAACGCATCGCGCAAATGGTCTTTGTGCCGGTCGTTCAGGCAGAATTTAACCTGGTGGAATCCTTTGACGCGACCGAGCGCGGCGAAGGCGGCTTCGGCCATTCCGGGCGCCAATAAGCAGCCCTATTTAACGCATCACACGGCGAAATAACGCGATAACATCACCGCAAACGCACTCCGTTTGCGGCCGCCCTGTGGTTGCTCGCCTGACAAGTGCTTATTTTCAGGGGTATTTTGGAACATGGCAGAAAAACAAACTGCGAAAAGGAATCGTCGCGAGGAAATACTTCAATCTCTGGCTCTGATGCTGGAATCCAGCGATGGAAGCCAGCGTATTACGACGGCAAAACTGGCGGCGTCCGTTGGCGTTTCTGAAGCGGCGCTGTACCGCCACTTCCCCAGTAAAACGCGCATGTTCGACAGCCTGATTGAATTTATCGAAGATAGCCTGATTACCCGTATCAACCTGATTTTAAAAGACGAGAAAGACACAACCGCGCGTCTGCGTCTGATTGTGCTGCTGATTCTGGGCTTTGGTGAACGTAATCCGGGTTTGACACGCATTATGACCGGCCATGCGCTGATGTTCGAACAAGACCGCCTGCAAGGACGCATTAGTCAGCTGTTCGAACGCATTGAAGCACAGCTGCGCCAGGTGCTGCGCGAACGCAAGATGCGTGAAGGCGAAGCCTACGCGACCGATGAAACGTTACTGGCAAGCCAGTTGCTGGCGTTTTGCGAAGGGATGCTGTCACGTTTTGTGCGCAGCGAGTTTAAATACAGCCCGACCGAAGATTTCGACGCCCGCTGGCCGCTGTTGGCCGCACAATTACAGTAATTCCTCATGCAGCCCTTGCGGCTGCATTCTCATTTCCCCGCACTCTGTGAAAAAGCCCAACGTAATTCGTTAAGATGCCAGATGTTGTGGCGTCGCGGATCCCCTACCCTCCCTCTGGCAGTATCTTTCCACTTAAGCGAAATATCCTCATAAAAACCCTACAAATAAGGAGACGCTTGATGGCAACATCACGTCGGGAACTGCTTAAACTCAGCGGTATCGCCACCGCATCACTGTTTCTAAGCCAAAAGAGTATCGCCGCATGGGCACCCTCAGCCCGCTACCCCGATCCCAGCATCGTGGCACTGGATGACAGCTTTCGCGACTATATGGTTTCCAGCGCCAAAGTAGAGCAGATCGCGACCGGATGCCGCTGGGCAGAAGGGCCCGTCTGGTTTGGCGATACCCGCATGCTGTTGTGGAGCGATATTCCCAACAACGCGGTCATGCGCTGGGATGAAGCCACCGGTACAACCAGTGTTTTTCGCCAGCCTTCCAATAACGCCAACGGCCACGCTCGCGACAGACAAGGGCGTCTAATCAGCTGTGAGCACGATACCCGCCGCATTACGCGCACAGAATACGACGGCACCATCACCGTGCTGGCAGACAGCTACGACGGCAAGCCGCTGAATTCACCGAATGACATTGCCGTGAAATCCGACGGCTCCATCTGGTTTACCGATCCGCCATTTGGCATTGCCGGTTTTTATGAAGGGCATAAAGCTACGCCGCAGTTGCCGCAAAACGTTTATCGCCTGGATCCTGAAACCCGCAAGCTGGAAGTAGTGCTGGGCGATGTTAAAGGACCAAACGGCATCTGCTTCTCGCCGGATGAAAAAACGCTGTTTGTGGTGGAAAGCCGCGCGACGCCCAATCGCTTAATTCTGGCGTGGGATATCGAAGGTAATCAGCTTAAAAACCGGCGGGTACATATCGACTGCGGTAACGGCACGGCAGATGGCATCGCCATCGATGTACATGGCAACCTGTGGTGCGGGTGGGGAATGGGTACCGAGGAGCTGGACGGCGTGCGCGTGTTCAATGCGCAAGGCAAAGCGATTGGAATGATCCACCTGCCGGAGCGCTGCGCTAACTTGTGCTTTGGCGGCGAACAGCGCAATCGCCTGTTTATGGCTTCCAGCACCTCGGTCTATTCACTTTATGTAAACACTCAGGGCGCGAAGCTGGTGTAAAACGGACCCGGCAGTCGCCTGCCGGGAACACATTTAAACGCCGTACTGCTCGCGATAGGCGCGCACAGCGGCCAGATGATCGGCCATCTCCGGTTTCTCTTCGAGGTAGGCGATCAAGTCTTTGAGTGTGACAATCGAAATCACGCTACAGCCATAATCGCGTTCTACTTCCTGAATTGCCGAAATATCACCGCGACCACGCTCCTGGCGATCCAGAGAGATCAGCACGCCGGCAAGCGTTGCGCCGTTAGCCTGGATAATCTCCATCGATTCGCGAATCGCCGTTCCGGCAGTGATCACGTCATCCACCAGCATGACACGCCCCTGCAACGCGCTGCCCACCAGATTGCCACCTTCACCGTGGGTTTTGGCTTCTTTACGGTTAAAGCAATAAGGCACATCACGCTCGTGGTGCTCCGCCAGCGCTACGGCCGTGGTGGTCGCGATAGGAATACCTTTGTAAGCCGGGCCAAACAGCAGATCAAAATCGATACCGGAATCCACCAGCGCTTCGGCGTAAAAACGCCCTAACAGAGCCAGATCGCGCCCGGTATTAAACAGCCCGGCGTTGAAGAAATAGGGGCTTTTGCGCCCGGATTTCAGCGTGAACTCGCCGAACTTCAGTACCTGCTTGTTAAGCGCAAATTCAATAAACTGACGCTGATACGCTTTCATGGATTCGCTCCTCATCTCACTTTTCATTATTTACAGATTACGCAACATACGTCGCGCGACCTCGCGCAAACCACGTAAATCATACCTGGTGAATAGCGCAGGCATGACTCGCGACAGCCGACAAAGAAGCCGCATGAAGTATAAAGCGCAAAAAAAAGGCGACTCATCAGTCGCCCTTAAAATTAATTCTCTAGCGCCGCCTTCTGCGTCGCGATAATCGATTCGATCCCCCCTCTGGCCAGCGCCAGCAGGGTGAGTAACTCTTCATGGGAGAAGGGCTCGCCTTCCGCCGTACCCTGAACTTCAATCATGCGACCGTCTTCAGTCATCACCACGTTCATGTCGGTTTCGGCTGCGGAGTCTTCCACATATTCAAGATCACAAACGGCTTCGCCATTAACAATACCCACGGAGACCGCCGCAACCATACCTTTCATCGGATTGGTTTTCAGCTTACCGGCGGCAACCAGTTTGTTCAGCGCGTCCGCCAGCGCAACGCACGCGCCGGTAATTGATGCGGTACGCGTGCCGCCATCGGCCTGAATGACATCGCAGTCAAGCGTAATGGTGAATTCGCCCAGCGCGTTCAAATCAACCGCCGCACGCAGCGCGCGAGCGATAAGGCGCTGGATTTCCATGGTACGCCCGCCCTGCTTGCCTTTCGCGGCTTCACGCGCGTTACGGGTGTGAGTCGAGCGCGGCAACATGCCATATTCGGCGGTGATCCAGCCCTGGCCCTGACCTTTCAGAAAGCGCGGAACACCCTCTTCGATGGACGCAGTGCACAGCACTTTGGTATCACCAAATTCAACCAGCACGGAGCCTTCTGCGTGTTTTGTGTAATTACGGGTCAGGGTGACGGGGCGCACCTGGTTGGCGCTACGGCCTGCTGGACGCATGATAATTTCTCCGGCTTATCGAATGTGGCTGCGCATTATACTGGCTTACCAAGGTTATTCCTATCCTGATAAGGCCACGAAAGCTATAATCCCCGCATCTCTCTTTGAAAACGGGAACGTCTATGATCCGCAGTATGACCGCCTATGCCCGGCGTGAAATCAAGGGTGAATGGGGCTCTGCCTCCTGGGAACTGCGCTCGGTTAACCAGCGTTATCTGGAAACTTACTTCCGCCTGCCGGAGCAATTTCGCAGCCTCGAGCCGGTTGTTCGTGAACGTCTCCGTAGCCGTCTGACGCGCGGTAAAGTGGAGTGTAATCTCCGTTTTGAGCCTGATGCCAGTGCGCAGGGCGAACTGATCCTGAACGAAAAACTGGCTAAACAGCTGGTGAATGCGGCGAACTGGGTCAAAATGCAGAGCGACGAAGGGGAAATCAACCCGGTAGATATTCTGCGCTGGCCAGGCGTAATGGCTGCACAAGAGCAGGATCTGGACGCCATCGCCGCGCAGATCCTCGCCGCACTTGACGGCGCGCTGGATGATTTTATCGTCGCCCGTGAAACTGAAGGTCAGGCGCTGAAAGGGCTGATCGAACAACGTCTGGAAGGCGTGAGCACCGAAGTCAGCAAAGTCCGCGCCCATATGCCGGAAATCCTGCAATGGCAACGCGAACGCCTGGTCGCCAAGCTGGAAGAGGCGCAGGTGCAGCTTGAGAATAACCGCCTTGAGCAAGAACTGGTGCTGATGGCACAGCGCATCGATGTCGCCGAAGAGCTGGATCGCCTTGAAGCGCATGTTAAAGAAACCTACAACATTCTGAAGAAAAAAGAAGCGGTGGGTCGCCGTCTCGACTTTATGATGCAGGAGTTCAACCGTGAGTCGAACACGCTGGCATCCAAGTCGATTAACGCAGAGGTAACTAACTCCGCTATCGAGCTCAAAGTCCTGATTGAGCAAATGCGCGAGCAGATTCAGAACATCGAGTAATCTCTACAGCATGTTGAAAAGGCCCAGCAGGGCCTTTTTATTTATCACGCCGCCTGTAATTAACTTATGCTTAAATTTATTAATCGCTGCCGTTTATCAGCAATCATAATCCCTATTTAAATAATAAAATCAATAACATAAAAAACTCAGATCCTCCATATCACATTAGTCAAACTTATCCAAAACAACGCACCTTAGAAAATCTCAATCGTCTGCCTGTATATAAATCGCTACCCTGCCGCTTCTGATTTACGGGAGCGGGCATGCTGTTACATTTTCTCTATCTGATTGGCATCACGGCCGAGGCAATGACCGGCGCACTGGCGGCAGGCCGTCGCAGAATGGATACCTTTGGCGTGATAATTATCGCCACAGCAACGGCGCTGGGCGGCGGATCGGTACGCGATATCCTGCTTGGGCACTACCCGCTCGGCTGGGTAAAGCACCCGGAATATGTCGTTATTGTTGCCGTCGCGGCAGTATTAACGACGATCTTCGCGCCGGTGATGCCGCATCTGCGCCGTCTGTTTCTGGTGCTTGATGCGCTTGGGCTGGTGGTATTTTCCATTATCGGTGCGCAGATTGCTCTCGACATGGGTGAAGGCCCGGTTATCGCCGTGATTGCCGCTGTGGTCACCGGCGTGTTCGGCGGTGTGTTGCGGGATATGTTTTGTAAGCGTATCCCGCTGGTGTTCCAGAAAGAGCTGTACGCCGGGATCGCCTTCGCCTCCGCCGTGCTCTATATCGTCCTTGGTCGTATGGTTCCCAGCCACGATATGGTAGTAATTGCAACGTTGTTGTTTGGCTTCATTACGCGATTACTGGCTATCCGCTGGAAGCTCGGCTTGCCCGTGTTCCACTACAAGCACAGCACTCACTGAAACGCCTTTACTCCTTGTTCACGCAACCAAACCGAAAGTTTTTCAATTTCGGGAGCATGCATAAAGGCAACAATCTGCCGGGCTTTTTCAGCACCTATTGCCGGAAAATGTTGCCACTCGTTTTCGTTACGCGTGCGCATTTGCTGCCACGTTGTGTCGCCAGTGACTTTCAGAGCAGGCTGCGGTAACGGTGTTCCAAGTGCAATAAGCCAGCGAATAAACGGTTTTTCTCGTACCAGCGAAAAGCGATGCCAGAGCTGTAAACCGCGTTCCGGCGAAATGCCGGGTGTCGACTGTAATTGCTCTTTTGTCAGCGCCAGCCATGAAAAGAGATGTTCAAAGTGATGCGCCTGATTCAACCCCCGCCAGCCACTTTCGCCAACCCCTTCAATCCCCAGCGCTTTTGCCGAACTCAACCACACCAGGCGAGCAATGAATTGCTCCTGACATTCTGCAGAGGCATAAAAGCAGGTCAACGCGGTAAAACGTGGCGCTGGTGGGACAGGTTTATCGCGAACAAGTGAACGCCACGCCACACTGTCGATGCGCGGGATCCCTTGTCCTGCAAGGCTGACAGCGATTTGATCGCCAGGCGCAACATCCAGTTCTTGCCAGCGCCGGACAGAACCCAAATTGACCCGCTGGACGCGTTTGTCATCAAGTTGCACCGGTTCCAGCAGAGCCACCACGGAGATTTTACCGGTGCGTCCAATGGCAAACTGAATATCTTTTACGGTTGCAATTTCCTCGGGTGGTTCATATTTCCATGCCACCACCCAATTACCCTGCCCCGGTAGCCACGTATTTCCCGCGGGTTCGGTTCCTGAGCGCACCACCACACCATCGGTGACAAAAGGCAATTCAGAGGTAAACCAACGGCTGCGCAGGTTTTCGACGTCTTCTACCGTGCTCACTGGCACGCTGTATTGCATTTCGTCACTAAACCCGGCTTTGCTGAGTTCCACCAGCTTTTGCGCCAGTGTTGCGGGGCCGTCTGGCCATGCCCAGACGAAAAACGCCAAATCATTGAGAATGGCGGACTCATCGCGTCGCATCATCGCACCGGCTACTTTTGCACGGGCGTTAAGCCCACCGGCCTGTTTCTGAATATGGTTTTCCGTGCGTAAAAACAGTTCACCCTGCAATACGCTGTTCGCCAGCGCACCACTCACCTTTTCAGGGATCGATGGGATAGCGCGTATTTTTGCCGTCCAGTCCTCACCAGCCAGACCATCGCCGCGACTGATTGCCTGCGTCAGTTGACCATTGCGATAGACTAACGTCACCGCGACGCCATCCACTTTTGGTTGCGCCCAAAGATCGGTTTTTCCTGCCATCCAGCGCTGTAGCGCTTGCTTACCCGCCAGTTTTTGTACCCCTGTGTGCGCGACAGGATGTTTCACACTTCCGCCGGGTAAGACAGGTGCTGAATTGGCTGGTTCAAGCGCAAAACAGCGTTGCCACGCCGCCAGCCGTGCGCTGAGCTGGTCGTAAACCGTGTCACTTACCTCGCTTGCTCCCTGCTTCCAGTAGTGCTCATTCCACCGGGCAAGCTGTTGTTGAAGACGGTTAACCTCGTCTTGCGCTCTTGATGGCGACCAGACAGGGCAAACCGCCTGGCTGGACAGGCTCCATAGCAACAGACACACCGCGAATCCGGTTCTTTTCCACATTGTCCCTTCTCCTTGTGATAGCGCCGCTGTTATAGCGTGGCCTACGCAGTGCTGACGACAAGGAAAGAGAGAGATTGCGAGGAGGGTTCCGGCAATTCACGGTTACTGTGAAAATTTGCAAATAAAACAGGAAAGCAGGCCGCAAAATGTCAAACTCAGCGGGAAAAAGTGTGACAAAGGCTACGTCACATAGCGGCGATGTGTATAATAGGCACGTATGTAAGTTTCCTTTCGCAATTCACATACAAAAGACTCTCATGGCTCAAGGCACGCTCTATATTGTTTCCGCCCCTAGCGGCGCGGGTAAATCAAGCCTCATTCAGGCTTTGCTAAAAACCCAACCGTTATACGATACGCAGGTTTCTGTTTCGCACACCACGCGCGCTCCGCGTCCGGGTGAAGTGCACGGTGAACACTATTTCTTTGTTAATCATGATGAATTTAAATCCATGATTGGCGAGGATGCGTTTCTTGAGCATGCCGAAGTCTTCGGTAACTATTACGGCACCTCGCGCGCAGCCATTGAGCAAGTGCTGGCAACCGGCGTAGATGTGTTTCTTGATATCGACTGGCAGGGTGCGCAGCAAATTCGCGCCCGAATGCCGCAGGCGCGCAGCATCTTTATTCTGCCGCCGTCGAAGCTGGAGCTCGATCGCCGCTTGCGCGGGCGCGGCCAGGATAGCGAAGAGGTCATTGCGAAACGTATGGCGCAGGCAGTTGCGGAAATGAGCCATTACGCGGAATATGATTATCTGATTGTGAATGATGATTTCGATACCGCGTTGGGCGATCTGAAAACCATTATTCGCGCCGAACGTCTGCGCATGAGCCGCCAAAAGCAGCGACATGACGCTTTAATCAGCAAACTATTGGCAGACTGAGCCTGGTTTCAGTATCATGCCCAGTCATTTCTTCACCTGTGGAGCATTTTAAGTATGGCACGCGTAACTGTTCAGGACGCTGTAGAGAAAGTTGGTAACCGTTTTGACCTGGTGCTGGTCGCCGCGCGTCGCGCTCGTCAGATGCAGGTTGGCGGTAAAGATCCGTTAGTCCCGGAAGAAAACGATAAAACCACCGTTATCGCGCTGCGCGAAATCGAAGAAGGTCTGATCAACAACCAGATCCTCGACGTCCGTGAGCGCCAGGAACAGCAAGAGCAGGAAGCCGCAGAACTGCAGGCCGTAACCGCCATTGCTGAAGGTCGTCGTTAATTAACCTGCAGGTCACCCTTGTATCTGTTTGAAAGCCTGAATCAACTGATTCAACACTATCTGCCTGAAGATCAAATCAAACGTCTCAGGCAGGCGTATCTCGTTGCACGTGACGCTCACGAGGGCCAGACACGTTCAAGCGGTGAACCTTATATCACGCACCCGGTAGCGGTTGCCTGCATTCTGGCCGAGATGAAACTCGACCACGAAACGCTGATGGCTGCGCTATTGCACGACGTGATTGAAGATACCCCAGCCACCTACCAGGATATGGAACAGCTGTTTGGCAAAAGCGTTGCCGAGCTGGTGGAAGGGGTGTCGAAGCTTGATAAGCTCAAGTTTCAGGATAAGAAAGAAGCGCAGGCCGAAAACTTTCGCAAAATGATTATGGCGATGGTGCAGGACATCCGCGTCATTCTTATCAAGCTCGCCGACCGCACCCACAATATGCGCACACTGGGCTCTCTTCGCCCGGACAAACGTCGTCGCATCGCCCGTGAAACCCTCGAAATCTATAGCCCGCTGGCGCACCGTTTAGGTATTCATCACATCAAAACCGAGCTTGAAGAGCTGGGCTTTGAAGCGCTATACCCGAACCGCTATCGCGTGATCAAAGAAGTGGTTAAAGCCGCGCGCGGCAACCGCAAAGAGATGATTCAAAAAATCCTCTCGGAAATCGAAGGGCGTTTACAGGAAGCGGGCATTCCCTGCCGCGTTAGCGGTCGCGAAAAGCACCTGTACTCTATTTACTGCAAAATGGTGCTGAAAGAGCAGCGTTTCCACTCGATTATGGATATCTACGCCTTTCGCGTAATTGTTCACGATCTGGATACCTGCTATCGCGTTCTGGGCCAGATGCACAGCTTGTACAAGCCACGTCCTGGCCGCGTGAAAGACTATATCGCCATCCCCAAGGCGAACGGCTATCAATCTCTGCACACCTCAATGATTGGCCCGCACGGCGTACCGGTCGAGGTGCAAATCCGTACCGAAGATATGGATCAGATGGCAGAGATGGGGGTTGCCGCGCACTGGGCGTATAAAGAGCATGGCGAAAGCAGTACCACCGCGCAAATCCGCGCTCAGCGCTGGATGCAAAGCCTGCTGGAGCTGCAGCAGAGCGCCGGTAGTTCGTTTGAATTTATCGAGAGCGTTAAATCTGATCTCTTCCCCGATGAGATTTATGTTTTCACTCCGGAAGGCCGCATTGTCGAGCTGCCCGCTGGCGCCACACCGGTGGATTTCGCCTACGCGGTACACACGGATATCGGCCATGCCTGCGTTGGCGCGCGCGTCGACCGCCAGCCGTATCCGCTGTCGCAGTCGCTTTCCAGCGGCCAGACGGTAGAAATTATCACCGCACCGGGCGCGCGCCCGAATGCCGCATGGCTGAACTTTGTCGTCAGCTCGAAAGCACGCGCCAAAATCCGCCAGATGCTGAAAAACCTCAAGCGTGACGACTCGGTGAGCCTCGGCCGCCGTCTGCTGAATCACGCGCTGGGCGGAAGCCGTAAACTGGCCGAAATCCCGCAGGAACATGTGCAGCGCGAACTGGATCGCATGAAGCTCGCGTCGCTCGACGATTTGCTGGCAGAAATTGGTCTTGGCAACGCCATGAGCGTTGTGGTTGCCAAAAACCTGCAGCAAGGGGAAGCCGTACAGAGCACGCCAACACCGACTGGCGCAAACGGCGGTCATCTGCCGATTAAAGGCGCAGACGGCGTGCTGATCACCTTTGCCAAATGCTGTCGCCCCATTCCTGGCGACCCGATTGTCGCGCACGTCAGCCCCGGCAAAGGGCTGGTTATTCACCATGAGTCCTGCCGCAACATTCGTGGCTACCAGAAAGAGCCAGAGAAATTCATGGCTGTCGAGTGGGATAAAGAGACCGCGCAGGAATTTATCACCGAGATCAAGGTGGATATGTTCAACCATCAGGGCGCGCTGGCGAATCTGACGGCAGCGATTAATACGGCCTCTTCGAACATTCAAAGCCTGAATACCGAAGAAAAAGATGGCCGCGTCTACAGCGCGTTTATCCGTCTGACGGCGCGCGATCGCGTCCATCTGGCGAATATCATGCGCAAAATCCGCGTGATGCCGGATGTGATTAAAGTCACCCGCAACCGAAACTAACTTTATGAATTCTCAGCGTTATGCGCGTATCCGCGAGATGCTCGCCAGGCGTCAGCCGGACCTGACGGTCTGCATGGAGCAGGTTCACAAACCTCATAATGTCTCCGCCATTATCCGTACTGCGGACGCCGTCGGCGTGCATGAAGTTCATGCCGTCTGGCCAGGCAACCGCATGCGCACCATGGCCTCCTCTGCTGCGGGCAGCAACAGTTGGGTTGAAGTGAAAACCCACCGTACCATTGGCGATGCTGTCGGCGTGCTGAAAGCGCGCGGCATGCAGATCCTCGCGACCCACTTATCTGATAACGCCGTTGATTTCCGCGAGATCGATTACACCCGCCCGACCTGCATTCTGATGGGCCAGGAGAAAACCGGGATCACTCAGGAAGCGCTGGATCTGGCGGATCGGGACATTATCATCCCGATGATCGGCATGGTGCAGTCGCTGAATGTTTCCGTGGCGTCTGCCTTGATCCTTTACGAAGCACAGCGCCAGCGGCAAAACGCCGGTATGTATGAGCGTGAAAACAGCATGTTGCCGGATGAAGTTCAGCAACGCCTGCTGTTTGAGGGGGGCTACCCGGTGCTGGCGAGAGTCGCGAAACGCAAGGGCCTGCCTTACCCCCACGTAAATACGGAAGGCCAAATCGAAGCCGACCCGACGTGGTGGGCAACCATGCAGGCGGCGGGATAACCGATGAAAGGTAAGCTGCTCGATGCGGTGCCATTAAGTTCGCTGACCGGTGTCGGCGCGGCGCAGAGCAGCAAGCTGGCGAAAATCGGCCTGCATACCGTTCAGGATCTTCTGCTTCACCTCCCGCTGCGCTACGAAGATCGCACCCAGCTTTACCCGATTGCAGACCTGCTGCCGGGCGTTTACGCCACGGTGGAGGGCGAGGTGCTGAACTGTAATATCACCTTCGGCGGTCGCCGGATGATGACCTGCCAGATTAGCGACGGCACGGGCATTCTCACCATGCGCTTTTTCAACTTCAACGCGGCGATGAAAAACAGCCTCGCCACTGGCCGCCGTGTGCTGGCCTATGGGGAAGCGAAACGCGGGAAGTTCGGCGCGGAAATGATCCATCCCGAATACCGCGTGCAGGGCGATCTCAGCACCCCGGAATTGCAGGAAACCCTGACGCCGGTTTACCCCACCACCGAAGGCATCAAACAAGCGACACTGCGCAAGCTCACCGACCAGGCGCTGGAACTACTGGCGACGTGCGCCATCAGCGAACTGCTGCCGCCGGAGCTGGCGCAAGGCATGATGAGCCTGCCAGAGGCGCTGCATACGCTGCATCGCCCGCCGCCGTCACTGCAATTAAGCGATCTGGAAAGCGGGCAGCACCCGGCGCAGCGCCGTTTGATCCTTGAAGAATTACTGGCGCACAACCTCAGTATGCTGGCGTTGCGTGCCGGCGCGCAGCGTTATCATGCGCAACCACTCAGCGCCAAAGATGAACTGAAAAACCGCCTGCTGGCGTCGCTACCGTTTAAACCAACCGGCGCACAAGCGCGCGTGGTCGCGGAGATCGAGCGCGATATGGCGCTGGATATGCCGATGATGCGCCTGGTGCAGGGTGATGTGGGCTCCGGTAAAACGCTGGTTGCCGCGCTGGCAGCGCTGCGGGCGATAGCCAATGGCAAACAAGTGGCGATGATGGCACCCACCGAACTGCTGGCAGAGCAGCACGCTAACAATTTCCGCAACTGGTTTGCGCCGCTCGGCGTGGAAGTGGGCTGGCTGGCGGGCAAGCAAAAAGGCAAAGCGCGCCAGGCACAGCAAGAGGCAATTGCCAGCGGTCAGGTGCAAATGGTGGTGGGCACCCATGCCATTTTCCAGGAACAGGTGCAGTTTAACGGTCTTGCGCTGGTAATTATCGACGAACAACACCGCTTTGGCGTTCATCAGCGGCTGGCGCTGTGGGAAAAAGGCCAGCAGCAGGGTTTTCACCCGCACCAGTTGATCATGACGGCAACACCGATCCCACGCACGCTGGCGATGACCGCCTACGCCGATCTCGACACCTCGGTGATCGACGAACTGCCGCCGGGCCGTACGCCGGTCACTACCGTCGCTATCCCCGATACGCGCCGCAACGAGATTATCGATCGCGTACGCAGCGCCTGTACCGGCGAAGGCCGCCAGGCCTACTGGGTTTGTACATTGATCGAAGAGTCCGACCTGCTGGAAGCACAGGCGGCGGAGGCGACCTGGGAAGAGCTGAAACTGGCGTTGCCGGAGCTGAATGTTGGCCTGGTGCATGGCCGCATGAAACCGGCAGAAAAACAGGCGGTAATGCAGGCATTCAAACAGGGCGAGCTGCATTTGCTGGTCGCTACTACGGTGATTGAAGTGGGCGTGGATGTGCCAAATTCCAGCCTGATGATTATCGAAAACCCGGAGCGGCTCGGACTTGCGCAACTCCACCAGCTACGTGGCCGCGTTGGGCGCGGTGCGGTGGCCTCCCACTGCGTACTGCTCTACAAATCCCCATTATCAAAAACCGCGCAAAAACGCCTGCAAGTGCTCCGCGACAGTAACGATGGCTTTGTGATTGCGCAAAAAGATCTGGAAATTCGCGGCCCCGGCGAACTGCTTGGTACCCGCCAGACCGGCAACGCGGAATTTAAAGTTGCCGACCTGCTGCGCGATCAGGCGATGATCCCGGAAGTACAGCGCGTAGCCCGCCATATTCATGAGCGTTATCCGCAGCTTGCCGAAGCGCTGATCGACCGCTGGATGCCGGAAACAGAACGCTACTCCAACGCCTGAGTTTTAGAACCTTATCCCGCAAAACGAACACCCCTTAGAAAAGTATGTTTTTAGCATAGCAACCGTTTGCTTTTACCAAACAGTCCGATAAAATCAGCGCTTTTCCATCAGGGGATTGCTTGAGATGTCCGTAAACACCATCGAGTCAGAAAGTGCGCAACCGGTTGCGCAGACTCAACCCAGCGAACTGATCTACCGCCTTGAAGATCGCCCGCCGCTGCCGCAGACCCTGTTTGCCGCGCTCCAGCACCTGCTGGCGATGTTTGTTGGCGTTATCACGCCCGCGCTGCTTATCTGCCAGGCGTTGGGTTTACCGGCTCAGGACACTCAGCACATTATCAGCATGTCGCTGTTCGCCTCTGGCGTCGCCTCTATTATCCAGATCAAAGCCTGGGGACCTGTTGGCTCCGGGTTGCTCTCGATTCAGGGCACCAGCTTTAACTTTGTTGCGCCACTGATCATGGGTGGTACCGCGCTGAAAACCGGCGGTGCGGATGTGCCCACGATGATGGCTGCGCTGTTCGGCACCCTGATGCTGGCCAGCTGCACCGAAATGGTCGTTTCCCGCATCCTGCCGTTTGCGCGTCGCATTATTACCCCGCTGGTTTCCGGCGTGGTGGTGATGATTATCGGCCTGTCGCTGATTCAGGTGGGTCTGACATCCGTAGGCGGCGGTTTTGCCGCGATGAGCAACCACACCTTCGGCGCGCCGAAAAACCTGCTGCTGGCAGGCGTGGTGCTGGGGCTGATTATTCTGCTTAACCGTCAGCGCAACCCCTATTTACGTATCGCGTCGCTGGTGATCGCCATGGCCGTTGGCTATGTGCTGGCGATGTTTATGGGTATGCTGCCGGCATATAGCGCACCGGCAACGTCCTTTATGGTGCCGACGCCGCTTTACTACGGTCTGAGCATTGACTGGACCCTGCTGCTGCCGCTAATGCTGGTATTTATGATCACCTCGCTTGAAACCATCGGTGATATCACCGCCACTTCTGACGTTTCCGAGCAGCCCGTCGCTGGCCCGCTGTATATGAAGCGCCTGAAAGGCGGCGTGCTGGCAAATGGTCTCAACTCGTTTGTTTCCGCTGTTTTCAACACTTTCCCGAACTCCTGCTTCGGCCAGAACAATGGCGTTATTCAACTGACCGGTGTTGCCAGCCGCTATATCGGTTTCTTCATTGCGGTGATGCTGATGGTGCTCGGCCTGTTCCCGGCGGTCAGCGCTTTTGTACAGCAACTGCCTGAGCCGGTACTGGGCGGTGCAACGCTGGTGATGTTCGGTACGATTGCCGCATCCGGTGTACGCATTGTTTCCCGCGAGCCGTTGAACCGCCGCGCGATCCTGATTATCGCGCTGTCGCTGGCCGTTGGCCTCGGCGTTTCTCAGCAGCCGCAAATCCTGCAATTTGCCCCGGACTGGCTGAAAAACCTGCTCTCTTCCGGTATCGCCGCAGGCGGGATCACCGCGATTGTACTGAATCTGATTTTTCCACCAGAGAAAAACTGATAAACCCGGCGGCAACGGGGCGAAAACCGTTGCCGCCGTAACGCCCTTTCATCATTCCGCCCTTGAGCATTGCGCATAAATCGTGCATAACTGCCAGACTGGCAACTGGGGATGGAAGATCATGAAATTTCTTGGAAAGCTGCTCCTTGTCGTTGTTATCGCCCTGCTTGTGGCGGTCATCGCCTGCTATTTCCTGCTGCAAACCCGCTGGGGCGCAACGCAGGTCAGCAAGTGGGTAAACGACAACAGTGACTATCACCTCACTTTCGAAGCAATGGACCACCGCTTCTCCTCCCCTTCCCATGTGTTGCTGAAAGGCGTGAATTTTGGCCGTAAAGGCAAACCGGCTACGCTGGTCGCCAAAACGGTGGATATTGGGCTGAGCAGCCGACAAATTACCGACCCTCTGCATGTCGATACCATTTTGTTGCAGGACGGCACGCTGAACCTCTCTCCGGCGGCCGCACCGCTGCCGTTCCAGGCCGACCGTCTGCAATTAAACAATATGGCATTTAACAGCCCGACCACCGGCTGGGATCTCAGCGCCCAGCGCGTCACCGGCGGTGTTGCGCCGTGGCAGCCCGTCGCGGGAAGTGTACTGGGCAGCAAAGCGCAAATTCAGATGAGCGCCGGTTCGCTGACGTTAAACGGCGTTCCTGCCAGTAATGTGCTCATTCAGGGCAGTATCGATAAAGATGTCGTCACGCTGACCACCATTGGTGCGGATATGGCGCGTGGCTCTCTGACCGGGGATGCGCAGCGCGCCGCCGATGGCAGCTGGGTGGTGAATAATTTGCGGCTGAATGATATCCGCCTGCAAAGCGACAAGTCGTTGCTCGATTTCTTTACTCCCTTGACGACATTGCCGTCGCTGCAAATTGGCCGCGTTGAAGTGACCGATGCCCGTTTGCAAGGGCCTGGCTGGGCGGTCACCGATCTCGATTTGAGTTTGCGCAACCTGACGCTGATGAAAGGCGACTGGAAAAGCGAGGACGGCAGGCTGTCGATGAACGCCAGCGAGTTTATTTACGGCTCGCTGCATCTGTTCGACCCGATCCTCAATGCTAACTTCTCACCGCAGGGCATTGCGCTGCAACAGTTCACCTCGCGCTGGGAAAACGGCATGGTGCGCACATCCGGCAACTGGTATCGCGCAGGTCACGCGCTGGTGCTGGACGACACCGCCTTTGCCGGGCTGGAATATACGCTGCCGGAAAACTGGAAGCAGCTATGGATGGATGATTTGCCCGCGTGGCTGAACACCGTGACGCTGAAAAAATTCAGCGCCAGCCGCAATTTGGTGATTGATATCGATCCGGCTTTCCCGTGGCAGATAACGGCGCTGGATGGTTACGGCGATAACCTGCAACTGGTGCGCGAGCGCAAATGGGGCGTATGGAGCGGAACGGCGAAGCTGAACGCCGCTGCCGCAACATTTAATCGCGTTGACGTGCGCCGCCCGTCGCTGGCGCTGAACGCCAACAGCAATGTCGTCACCATCAGCGAGCTAAGCGCCTTTACCGGACAAGGGTTGCTGGAAGCCAAAGCGGTGGTTGCGCAAACGCCGGATCGTAGCGTAAACCTCAACCTGAACGGTCGCGGCGTGCCGGTGAATGTATTGCAGGAGTGGGGCTGGCCGGCGCTGCCCATCAGCGGCGACGGTAATCTCCAGCTCACCGCCAGCGGCAGTGTGCGCGCCGATGCGCCGCTTAAACCGTCGGTGAACGCCGAACTTTCTGCCATTAACGTGCAGAAACAGCAAATCAAACAGAGCATGCATGGCGGTGTGGTATCCGGCGGCGTTGTTGCGCCTCCGGCGGAATCCACACCGACCCCCGCCCCTCAGCCCGCTCCTTAAATACCCCATATTTCCCTCTGCCGCACGGGAGAGGGGCTATGCAAAGCACACACTCATCACTTAGCGCGTTGCGGTTTGCTCACCGCAACGTTTCTCTGCTGAGCCCTCCGGGCTTCCTGCCCATCCGCGATTGGCGCGGTATTGTTCAGGTAATGCCGATTGGCTTCGGCCTGCAGGAATGGTATTTGCCTCGCGCTTCTCCCGTAAAACGATATGGTCGTTAGTATCGCTTATCCCGCAGTCCACCTTTTTTTACGATAAAAATCTGACTGTCCACTTTTGTTTCCTTTTCGGCGGAAAAGCAGACAGAAAGCATTTTCAGATGTCGTTAAGCGACGGAATTTAAGCCAGATTTGGCGAAATTGAGCGAGCCGATGAGCCTTATTCTTTTCTGCGATCGCGATTATCTGAGAAGGGGGAAATTGCTAAGCCTTGGAAAAGATGAGGATTTATCTTAAACAACCGTCTGCGGCGGAAGCACAATGAGAAAATTTATGACGGAGGTATGTGGTAAATGCCTGAAAGTAGCTATAATGCGCCCCGCCTCCATGTAGCAATGCAGGCGCGGAAGATCGTCATCTCCGGTGAGGTGGCTGGACTTCAAATCCAGTTGGGGCCGCCAGCGGTCCCGGGCAGGTTCGACTCCTGTGATCTTCCGCCAAAAGTTAGAGATGAATTATAAATACGGCGTTTGCCTGTTGAGCGAAACGATTTCGCCATCTATGAAAGTAAAAATATTGAGATCTTCAAAAGAATCGAAAATTTCTGATAAGCATCCCCCCACTGGACCGATATTAGTTTCAATATAATCATCACATCGCAATATCTGTTCCCTCCTGACAGTTATATGATTAATATTATCAATATAAATACCTATGACCTTAGGGTTCATAACGACACATTCGTTATACGGATCTGAAAAAGCATATATTTCTTCTAAAACTTCCTGCGAAGGGGGTTTTGTAAATGAATTTATTTCCCCATTATTAATTGAAGTTCCAGCATCTGTTGCACACATTCCATATATATTAGATGAAGCAGGATCAATTATTACACCAACGCTACCGGGTAGACTCATCGTATGGCCAGGCCAGACAATGCAACAAGATAATGGATTTGAACTGGGCGAATCGATCACTGTTTTAAGGTCATCAGGAAATTGAGGATTTCTTGACATAGTTGCAAGATTTGAAAAGTGAACAATTAACGCTTTTTTTGTCTTTAGCGCTTCAATAAATTCTTTACTATCCATGACACATCCTCAATATACATTAATGTAGTGATTATATTGAAAAAACCGAATCACTATATCACACATAATTTCAGTCGACACGTAGCAATAAAAATAGCCATTAAAAACACTATATTTTCTAAATTAGATATCAAAACATCTAACGCAATTAAAGCAATTGATTTTCTACTACCTTGCCGACCAGGAAATAATAATTTCTCTCTTAATATGAAGAGAGACCTGCTCAAAAAGTAGTATGAACTGCCCTCAATGATAGAATGGAAGCAAAAATAATGATATGAGGATATCGAAGGAATTATCCCTTCGGCTCTATCCCCTTAGCCCGTAAAGCCTCCCTCGCCAGTTCCTTTAACCAACTGGCGAGGCTTACCCCTTCTTCTGCCGCCACGGCATCAAGCTGTTCTTTCAACGCCGGATCGATGCGCATTTTAAACTGCGGTGACTGGCCGCCACCTTTCGGTTTTTTCTCGCGAGATATGGTTGACATGGGGCCACCTATTTAACTATTCTCACCTTATAGGAGGCCACCTAAAAGGAATCCTTCCTATCTAAACAACGCTCCGAAAGTGCAGGAACACAACCGGAGCGTCTAACCATCCCCAACTATCAAGGAGTTGATAATGGCTGATCCGCATTCTACCTCAGACTTCACCATCGCCGGAACCGAGCACAACGTAATTGTGCGATATCGCCCGAATCAGGGTGATGCGAGCACGCCGAGCATCACGCTTTCCGGCAAGTGGTTACGCGATGCCGGGTTTAATACCGGGCAACATATTCTGGTGAAAGTGATGCAGGGCTGCATCGTGCTGGTGAAATACAGTGATAAAGAGGAGTGGCTGGCGACGGCGCTGGATAAAACGCGCAAGCAGCTCAGGGAAGTGAAGGACGTCATGAAAAAGGCGTATCTGCAATCACGGCCAGACTAAATCCTGTCGATTTGCAGCATGCCAAATACAGCCTGCCCACGGGCTGTATTTGCCGGGGCGGAAGGAAATAAAAAGACCAACCAGTAAGTTGTCTTACGATGGGAAGAACGCGGTAAAAAGCAGCAGCATCGGTTAAATATTGCCCGCCAAACAACGCGTAAAAAGTCGTCGTTCCCCTCTCTGCAACACCATTATTAAGGAGTAAGATAAGCGCCTCGAAATTCCACAGACAACAACCGATGAAGCGTTTCCTTTTTATTCTCTCCACCGCCTTTATTTTCAACACCAGCTTTGCTGCCACCCCGTTGCCGAAAGACGTTCAGGATTTTCGCAACCTTGCTGAAGAGTGTGAGCATTTCGCTGGCGAGCAGGATTCAGACCTC
Organism: Enterobacter sp. R4-368; assembly: GCF_000410515.1. NCBI lineage: Bacteria > Pseudomonadati > Pseudomonadota > Gammaproteobacteria > Enterobacterales > Enterobacteriaceae > Enterobacter > Enterobacter sp. R4-368. The sequence continues at coordinate 2,901,714 of NC_021500.1, forward strand.
GACGAGCAGCGTCAGAAAGAGCTGGATGCCAGCCTGCAAGCCACCTGCGGCAAAGCCGTGGTGCAGCTTAAAACGCTGCGGGAAAAATACAAGAATGACGCGGCATTAATGAAAGTTATTAACGCCTATGATTTCTGACGGCGGTTTGCAGCACGTAAAAACGGGGGCATTTGCCCCCGTTCGTTATTACGCTTTCAGCAGCGGATAATCCAGGTAGCCTTCTGCGCCGCCGCCAAAGAACTTCTCCCTGATCGGTTCGTTCAGCGGCAGGTTATGTTGCAGGCGGTACGGCAAATCCGGGTTGGCGATAAACGGTCGGCCAAAACCAATTAAGTCTGCCCAACCTTTCGCCAGCGCCTCTTCGCCGCGTTCCGGCGTGTATTTGCCAGAGTAAATCAGCGTGCCGTGGAAAATAATGCGCAGCGCTTCTTTAAACGCAGCCGGCATAACCGGCGCGTCGTCCCAGTCCGCTTCGGCGATGTGAATGTATGCAATGCCAATCGCATTCAGTACGCTCGCCGCCGCGAGATAAGTGGCTTCCGGCGTATCGTCACGAGACCCCATCAGCGTGGTAAGCGGCGCCAGGCGAATACCGACACGCTCTTTACCAATCGCCGCCGAAACGGCTTCCACCACCTCTTTCATAAAGCGCAGGCGGTTTTGCAGCGAACCGCCATATTCGTCGTCGCGCAGGTTAGACTGCGAATCAATAAACTGGTTAATCAGATAGCCGTTCGCGCCATGTAATTCGATGCCATCAAAACCGGCGGCAATCGCATTACGCGCGGCCTGGGCGTAATCGTTGACGATAGCGGGAATTTCATCCACTGACAGCGCACGCGGCATGGAGTGCTGCACCATATCACCCACGCCGTTTTCCGGCCCGCGCCCTTCCACATCGACAAACACTTTTACGCCTTCGGCCTGAATCGCCGACGAAGAAACCGGCGCCGCGTTACCGGGCTGCAAAACAGTGTGGGAAACGCGCCCCACATGCCATAACTGAGCAAAGATTTTGCCGCCAGCCTGATGCACGGCATCGGTCACTTTTTTCCAGCCAATGATCTGCGCATCGCTGTAAATACCGGGGGTCCAGGCGTAGCCCTGACCCTGCTGGCTGATTTGTGTGCCTTCGCTGATAATCAGCCCGGCACTGGCGCGCTGCGCGTAGTAATCCGCCATCATATCGGTTGCCACATCACCCGTTCCGGCGCGGGAGCGGGTCATCGGTGGCATTACGATACGGTTAGTCAATGCGAGCGCATTCAGGGCGTATTTATCGAATAGCATGGTGGCTTATCCTTTCTTGATTCGGTCAGTGTGGTTGCGGTTAACAACCCGATGCGAAGCAGGATAAGCGCAAAGAAATTTTCAATATACGGCAATAAAAGCAATTCACTATTGCTCATTAATCAATAAAGAACACATGTCTGTTCTCATCGCTGGCATTCGCCATGAATTATCAGCACAGAGATGCAGAGCAACAGGATCAGGAGTCGGTTTATTCCCGCGCCTAATCATCTTTAATTCGTTGGTATCCATCCGGGGCAAAAAAGTTGCATCCGGCATAATCTTTCCATCCATACAGCAGAAACAATCGTTCCAGTTGTTATAGATATGAATGAGATCCGCCATGCTGTTTAGACCCAATTTACGCAGAATGGCATTTTTGTAATTGCTGACAATTTTCTTATCAAGTCCCAGCGCTTTTGCAATCGTATCGCTGGACTGATAATTCAGAAAACGTACCATAATTTTATATTCTGTCGCACTAATATGGATTTCGCGAAAAGAATAAATATCCTCATGACCCTTGAGGAAATTAAGTATTTTTCTGATCTCGTGACGAAGCAATGATACTGAAGAATTTTTATCAATCGCAATAAAACGCGTACAGATAAAAGAGTTAAATCCTTGTTCATCACCTAAAATATATAGCAGAGAGTTCATACTAAAAAATAATATCTTGCCATCTCCCCGATCAAATGCAACTAACGTATGCGTTGCATGAGGATTAATGGCTTTTAATAGCTTATCCATGCCCATGACAAAATAGCTATCCTGAGAGATGATATACATAACCAACCTCCAGACCATGTAACTTGTCAGCGACAGCGATTGTACGCTCACTTATATTCCCGTGGTTCATATATCTAAAGATACGTTATAAAAAGACCCCTTTTATATTCAATAATATTTGCACTAATAATTAACTACAGACATTAATTAAAGCACACGCTACCGCCATGGGTCTTTACCCACAGAGAGCAAACGCCCAAGTCTGAGTTATAGCCAATTAGTCCATAAATAAAGCAATAAAATCCATGAATCAAGCATGATGACAAGAATAAAAGGTTACGTTCAGGAAGAATAAAATCTTTCTAAACAATCACCTAAAAGTATTATTTTTTGCGCTTTAAAAAATTTACGTAAAAACAGCCCCCATGAAATATAAAAAAACCAAGTAAATCAAATGACTACTTGTGAAATATTTCTATGGCAGAGAATAATAAAAAATTAGCTACTCAGGATGGATAACGCAAGGCTGTTTGTAACAGTTTAGGAATTTTCATAAAAATGCGCAATAGCAGTAAAGTCTATACCTTTAAATTAATATTTAAACGTATCGGTATTTTGGTAAAATATAATATATTCTCATAATCGATAAATATCAGCCTGCTAAAAAAGGCACATTTAGCAGTACCTTAAAAAGTGTCTGAATTTCCGTTTTGTCTGGTAATCATTTTAGACGGTATATCGACGCAGCGTGGCTGGAAATCATAAATTCACTGGCAGTAACCTTAAATAAAAAATGGTTTTTGTACTGACATGTTTGCAGGGTTGATAAAGAACCCTTACATTCAAAGACCGTACCTTGCTTTTCAACATGTTATTTTCGGGAAGCGCTATGCCGTTGATTGATCTTACCGCCGCTGCTGTGGCGTGCAGGGAGTGCCGCTGATGGCGACCCACGCGCCCTGGTTTCGCAACTGGTTACAGCTTATCGTCCTTTCATTGCTCTTCGTTGCTCTGATGGAATTGATCCATCTGCCCGCCGCGCTTCTGCTGGGCCCGATGTTTTCCGGCATTCTTCTCGCCATCTTTAACCGGCCCGTTACCGTCAGTAAAAAATGCTTCGCCGCCGCGCAAGCGGTGGTCGGTGCGATGATTGCGCATGCGATCCCGCCATCCGTGTTTGGCCGCATCGCCGCCGACTGGCCACTGTTTATTAGCTGTATTTTCTCCGTTATTTTCGCCAGCGCCATTCTTGGCTGGATCATGGCGAAATTGCAGGTTTTCCCGGGTTCAACAGCGATTTGGGGATCGTCGCCAGGCGCGGCGGCGGCCATGACGATTATGGCCGAGAGCTTTGGCGCGGATGTCCGCCTGGTGGCGTTTATGCAGTATCTGCGGGTGATGATCGTGGCGCTGGTCGCGGTGCTGGTGACACGCATGTGGATGGGGACACAGGGCGCGGATCACGCAGTCGCCACCTTTACCCTGTTTGCCCCGGTGCGCTGGCTGCCGTTTGCCGCAACATTACTGGTGATTGCGGTTGGTTATCTGATTGCCCGCTGCGTCAAAATTCCCTCCGGGCCAATGTTGATAACGTTAGCGCTGGGGATAATGGTTGAAGATAGCGGTTTGCTGACGCTTGAGTTACCGCCGTGGTTGCTGGCGCTCTCTTACGCGCTGATTGGCTGGAGTATCGGTTTGCGTTTTACGCGGGAAATTGTCTGCTATGCCGCCCGCGCTCTGCCGCGTGTGCTGCTGTCGGTGCTGACGCTTGTCGCGGTGTGCTGCGGTTTTGCCTGGTTACTGGTGCAGTTCGCAGGGATCGATCCGCTCACCGCCTACCTCGCCACCAGCCCCGGCGGGGCGGATACGGTGGCGATTATCGCCTCGTCAAGCCAGGTGGATATCTCGTTTGTGATGGCGATGCAGACCGGGCGGTTTATCCTGGTGCTGATAACCGGCCCGGCGATTTCCCGCTTTGTGGCGAAACGGCTGGGGGCGTAATCTCCAGGTTAACCAATGGGATATACAAAATACCCCATGCAACAAACCAAAAAGTAACCTTCAAAGAGTAATCATCAGGCTAACCGTAGTTGCTCGATCACTTCCGCCACCTCGCGGCGTGCATCGCCGGTGAGCGTCCGCAATGGTGCAGGCAAACACGATGCACCCGCTAAGCCCAGCAGTTCTGCCGCGGTAGCCATCACCCGCAGGCTGCCGCCATAGCGTTTAAAGAGATCCCACAAGGGTTGCAACGCATCAGAGTTCGCACGCGCCTGCGTTAAATGACCGGCCTGCGCCGCGCGGGAAATGGCCAGCGCCGCTTGCGGGAACAGGCCGCCCAGCACCGAATACCAGACACCGCATCCGGCGCTAAGACCGTCAACCGCGACGGCATCACCGCTGATACCCAACGTAATGCTCTGCGGAATTTGCGGGCGCAGGCGCGCAGCCCGCTCGGGTGCGGAAATCGGGGGGATTTTGATTGAGCCAATGTTGGGCAACTGCGCAATACGAAGCAGCAGCTCGTCGCTAAAGGTGAAATGGGTGGTGCCGGGATTATCGTACACGCAGAGCGGCACGGAGAGTTCGCGCGTGACGGCGGCAAACAGGGTGAACACTTCCTCTTCGGTTAACGCGTGGTAGGAGACCGGTGCCAGCAGCACGGCGCTAACGCCCGCTTTCTGCGCGTCTTCCGCCAGCCACAGCACATCGCGCGTGCGCAACGCGCCAATCCCGGCAATCACCGGAATCGCGCCGGAGTGTTCCGTCGCCAGGCGCAGCGCATTGGCCCGCTCCGTACGGCTGAAATAGGGGTAGCACCCCGTCGAACCCAGTGCGCCAATCGAATCGACTCCGGCGACACGCAGCCGTTCAATCAACTTCACATAAGCCGCTTCATCCAGCCGTTCGTCGCGCAGCGGCGACAGCGGAAATGCGCTCAATCCTGTGAAATCCATTCTTCCCCCTTCAGAGATCAAACCCGAGCCTGGTTTTTTCAACACGACAGCCCGGCATCATACGTTGCAATCCGGCGATCAGTTCGTCGCCTGCCTCACATAATGCGTCCAGCGGCATTTCCGGCAAGCTTTCGAGGATAAACCACATCTGGCTGTCGGCAGCGCTCAGGCGGGTGCGCACGCCCTGCCGCCAGTTCCAGCGGCGGCACGTTACGCCCGTGTCATCGCGCCAGATAACTTCCCCCGGCTCCGGTGACTCGTGCGCCAGCTCGCCCTCTTTCATCACGTCGAACAGCTCCGTACCGTCCGCAAGCGTCAGACGCGGCGCGCCGTGATAAGCCGCAATGTTCTCGCCACCGACCGGAATAGCGTAGCGCAGGCTGATGGCATTATAGAGATCCACCACCGGGTCAATTGCAGGTACCACGCCGTCGCGCTGCACGCGTTTTCGCAGCCCCAGCGCCGAACAGGGCGTGCGTTTTGGCTTCGCGCCGAAACGCTTAAAGACCTCATCCCATGCCGTCAGATGCGCCTCCGCCCAGATCGGGCCGCCCGCCTCGACAAATTCACACGCACTTGCCAGTGCCGCTTCGCCCACTTGCGGGTTCAGTAGCGGCGCGGCATCAACATAAACGCTAAGCGCGCGAAAACCAGGGGCGATGACGGCAAGACGAGCATCGATTGACGGCTGAACGGAAAGCATCGGATAATCCTTTTTAGTGACCATTTTATTGCACACTATCGACCTATGACCAAAAAAGTCAATAAACCGACCGATTCCGGCGCCGATGTTCATCGCGTCAGTGAAGCGGTGGCAACGCGTATTAAAGCGTTTCGTAAGCAACAAAAACTTTCGCTGGATGAGCTTTCACGCCGCGCGGGTGTCAGCAAAGGCATGCTGGTTGAGATCGAAAAATGTCTCGCCAACCCGAGCATCGCCCTGCTGTGTAAAATCGCCGCCGCGATGGGCGTTTCCGTGGCGGATATTGTCGATGTCGCCAGTAAACCAACCGCGCACCTGATAGCAAAAGATGAGATCCCCACATTGTGGCAGGGTGAAAATGGCGGCACTGCGCGGTTGCTGGCAGGCACCAGCGGGCCGGATATGCTGGAGATGTGGCGCTGGGAGATGTTCCCCGGTGAACAGTTCGCCTCGCCAGGCCACCCTTCCGGTACCGTTGAGCTTCTGCATGTTGAGCGCGGCACGCTGCACATTCAGGTTGGGCAAACGGCGCTTATTATTGGCGAAGGTTGTTCCGCCGTGGCGCAAGCCGACACCGCGCACCACTATGCTAATGAAAGCAGCCAACCCGTTATTTTCACCATGACGGTCAGCGAGCGCCATTCATGAATCTGGCTCATAACGTCATTATGATTTAATGGCGTTATCATTTGTGCCGCACTGATTAAGATACCGTTCCGCCTTTGTCGGCGTTCTCTTCATGACTTAATCAGGATCTTATGAACAACAAGCTCCACGGGCCGCTATTTCTCGCGATCCTCAGCGCGCTGATGGCCTTTACCTCCCTGTCGACGGACATTTACCTGCCCGCGATGCCCCAGATGGCGAAAGCGCTCCGGGGTGATATCGAACTGACCATCACCGGTTTTTTGGTCGGCTTCGCACTGGCGCAGCTGGTTTGGGGTCCGGTCAGCGACGCGATCGGCCGCCGCACGCCGCTGTTTATTGGCATGCTGTTGTTTGTCATCGGTTCTGCCGGCTGCGCGCTCGCCACAGAAATCCATCAGATGGTGTTCTGGCGCGTGTTTCAGGCTTTCGGTGCATGTACTGGGCCGATGCTGGCACGGGCGATGATCCGCGATCTGTTTGCCCGCACCCGCGCGGCACAAATGCTCTCAACGTTAACCATCATCATGGCGATTGCGCCAATCGTTGGGCCGCTGGCGGGTGGGCAAATCATTCAAATCACCAGCTGGCATGCCATTTTTTGGTTACTGGCGGGGATTGGCGCGCTGATGTTTCTTTCGCTCTATTTCCTGCCGGAAACCTTACCCGCTGAAAAGCGCACCAAAGCCTCGCTGTCTGGCGCGTTTCGTAACTACTTCGCGCTGCTGCGTAACCGCGCGTTTATGCGTTACACGCTGTGTGTGACTTTTTTCTACGTCTCTGCCTATGCCTTTATTACCGGTTCGCCATTCGTTTACATCCGCTATTACGGTATTGATCCGCAATATTACGGCTGGCTGTTTGCCATCAATATTGTCGGCTTAATGGGGGTGAGCTTTCTGAACCGGCGGCTGGTACAGCGCCATCCGCTGGATAAGTTACTGAAAATTGCCGTTAGCATTGCCGCGCTGGCAATGGTGACTCTGGCGCTGGCGGTGAAGTGGCAGTTCGGCGGTATTGCTGCGGTGATCATTCCGGTGTTCCTGTTCTTCTCGATGAACGGCATCATCGCCGCCACCTCAACCGCCGCCGCGCTCGACGCTGTTCCCTCTATCGCCGGTTCCGCCTCGGCGCTGATTGGCTCGCTGCAATATGGCAGCGGTATTATCTCGTCGCTGCTGCTGACGTGGTTTCGCGACGGAACGCCGTGGACGATGGCGTGGATCATGGCGCTGTTTACCCTTGCCAGCGCCGTCATGGCGCTGCGCCGCCATTGATGAGCGTTACTCATAAGCTCATGCCGATTTAGCCCAATAGTGCCGGTAGTCGGTGAGGATTATCATCGCCCGGTCACTTTTCCTGGCGGAGTGGACAGGGCGCAGAAAACCGGGGTAATGACCGGCGTCAGTCGCGGTTCCGGTGGCGCACGGGCGCTGTCTGCCTGCAACGGTTTCTCACCTGCCAGCTACGCTTTAAAACGTATTCAAACACGGGAGAGCAGCATGAAAATCATCCGCAGTGCATCGGTTCCCTCTGCGCAAGGGCCGCAGGACTATTTCACCGGCCGCGTACGTATCGACGCGACATTTAAGGCCGATGAACCCGCACGCGTTGGCGGTGCGACGGTGACGTTTGAGCCCGGCGCTCGTACCGCGTGGCACACCCATCCGTTGGGCCAAACGCTGATTATTACCCACGGTAAAGGGTGGATTCAGTGCGAAGGCGAAGCCGTCCAGGAGATGAACCAGGGCGATATCGTCTGGATCCCGGAAAATGTGAAGCACTGGCACGGCGCAACAGCCACAAACGCAATGACCCATATCGCCATTGCCGAATCACTCAATGGCAGCCCGGTTACCTGGCTTGAGCATGTTACCGACGAGCAGTATCACGGTTGAGCACCTGAACAACCGCCGCTTAGTGGCGTATTCGCGGCGTGGCCCGTGATTACTGGCCCAACAACGTAAGGTGCCAGCCAGTAAGGGCGATAAACGCGGGCACTATCTCTGCGCCACCCCGTGGGCGTAGCGCAGGTGCAGATCCTGCTCGAACTGTTCGCGCAGCGACGCCGGAGAAAGAATGCCAATATCCGGCAGCCAGTAGCGCAACCAGCGAAACAGCGTGTGCGGATCGGTGATGGCGGTGGCAAGCGTCAAGCTGCCGTCATCATGCTGTTCAACAATGCGTTGTGCCGGAAACAACGCCCGACGGGTGACATATTCGGCGGCGTGGGCTGAAACGCGCAGGAGTGCTTCAACCCTTGAACCAAAGCGAATGCCGACGCTGTTTTCCAGCTCCGCCAGCACCTCGGCGTGGGGTTCAAAATTAAGCGTCGTGCTTTTCAGGTTTTCGATTCGCGCCACTTCAAACGCTTTCAGCCGCCCGTTTTCCACCGCCGCCAGATACCAGAGGCCGTACTGGTTAATCAGCCGATAGGGCTGTGCGCACCGGGGTTTATCGCGATAGAGATATTCCACTTCGCAATGGCCGGTAATCGCGTGATTAAGCTGATTAAGCAGATCTTCGATTTGCCGGTTCTCCCGGCTACTCGGCGCGTGAAAGGTAATATTGCCGCGGTGCTGCATACTGTTGCGCAGTGACTGACCGTCATTACGTGGAAAAAGGTGCGCCACGCCGGTGAAATCGGCGAACTCCGCCAAATGGCCGTTATGTAAGGCAGGAAGAAGATGGACGCTGAGTTTATACCGCCCCGGCGAAACCTGATCGAGAATATGCCCAAGCCGAGCCAGATCGCGATAAGCCGTACGTTCAGTAATACCGAATTTTTCGCACAACCACGCCTTATCGATGATCTTTCCCTGATACAACGCCGCGAAGATCTCGCACAGCCGCTCAATCAACGGGTCGTGTTTTCTGTCGTGACTTTCCTTCATTGTGACGGGTTCCGGAATACAAAGTCTCAGAAGACGTTAACGGTTACGGCCTGACCTTCGCGCCACGGCCCTGTTATTCAGGTAAAACCTTGTTTTTTCATAGTGGTTAACGGCAGTAATGCGAAAAACTAAAATGAAATTTCTGCCCAAAGCGCAACAATTACACAATGCCATGATTTCGCTCAGGGAAAGATAAATGATCGCCCTGACAGGGCGTGTCACTCAGGTGTTTTTTGGGCTTTACCGCTGCGCTCATGACGCAGGTATCCGCGTGACCGACGCCGGTTCGATGAGCAACGTGAGGGTTCAGGGCTAAGATCCGGCATTTGCAAAAACGCAACACCCGTGCCGCTCGCGCCGCCAGTAAGCGGTTTGCTTTGCGTTGTTTTTTAAAAAAGTATGGGAGTCTGGGATGGCGCGCGGTTATCGCTCAACTGCGCAAGGTTATACAGCCCGGCAGCAGGCGCCGCCGGGCGATGGGATCAGGCACCCGCTTTATTCAGCGCGGCGATTTCATCAGTAGAGAGGTTTAACGACACGGCGGTGACAAAGCTGTCGATATGCGCCAGTTTGGTGGCACTGGCAATCGGCGCAGTAACGCCCGGTTGCTGAATCAGCCACGCCAGCGCCACTTCGGCGGGTTTCACGTTATGGCTGGCCGCCACGCTTTCCAGCGCCTCAACAATGGCGAAACCACGCGGGTTCAGATATTTGGCAATGCCCTGGCCGCGCTGGCTTTGGCTCAAATCTTTTTCGCTGCGGTATTTACCGGACAAGAAACCGGACGCGAGGCTGTAATAAGTCACCACGCCAATGTTTTCCCGTATCGTTAAATCCTGCAACGCGCCTTCAAAGCTGGAACGGTCATAAAGATTGTATTCCGGCTGCAGCACCTGGTAGCGCGGCAGGCCGTTGGCGTCTGCCACTTTTAGCGATTCGCTCAGTTGCTCAGCATTCAGGTTGGATGCGCCAATGGCGCGGATTTTCCCGGCTTTCAGCAGTTTTTCATACGCGCCGAGTGTTTCGTCATAGGCGGTTTCGCTGTCCGGCCAGTGAGAAAAGTAGAGATCGATATAGTCCGTTTGCAGACGGCGTAACGAATCTTCCACTGCCTGCGTGATCCAGCGCGCGGAAAGGCCTTTTTTACCCGCTTCGCCCATATCGGCGCCGACTTTGGTAAAGAGCGTGACTTTGTCGCGCGTGCCAGGATGCGCCGCCAGCCAGTTGCCAATAATGGTTTCCGATTCGCCGCCTTTATTGCCCGGTGCCCAGCGCGAGTAAACATCGGCGGTGTCGATAGCGGTAAAACCCCTTTCCAGCAGCGCATCCAGCAAGCTGAAGCTCTGCTTTTCATCGACCGTCCAGCCAAAAACGTTGCCGCCGAAAACCAGTGTCGGGATCTGTAACCCTGTTGTACCCAATGAACGTAAAGCCATGTGCTGATACCTCCGTAAGAGTGCGTAATATCCTGTGCAAAGAGGTTAATCCTGGCGCGCAGTAGCGTACATTTTTTGGTCATCCGTGCGGTTTAAAGGCCGGGTGAGTTTGCAGCAACGCGGTGATCGGCCGCAGATGTTCACGCAGCACGCTATGCAAATGGCGAATTGCCGGGGAAAACTGTTTGCGATGCGGGCAAATCAGGTTCAGCGGCGTGGGTTCGCCGGGATACTGTGGCAACAACACTTCCAGCCGTCCTGCCAGCACATCGGCGCTGATATCGATCCATGATTTATAAATAATACCCATGCCTTCCAGCGCCCAACGCCGGGCAACATCGGCGTCGTCGCACAGCATCCGGCTTTTGACGATCAACTGGCGGCGCATGCCGTTTTCCGGAAAGCTCCATTTGTCATACACCTGGCTGTTCATGGTGAAGAGTAAACAGTGGTGATTAACCACGTCATCGAGGGTTTGCGGGCGTCCGTGCTGCGCCAGGTAAGCCGGTGACGCCGCCAGCACACGACGGTTATCTTCCGCCAGCGGCAAGGCGACATAACTGTTGTTGTCCAGCACGCCGTAACGAATGGCGATATCGACCGGATCGCGAAAGACATCGCTGATTTGATCGGAAAGCGAAAGCCGCAGCGACACTTTGGGGTGCTGCTCGCAAAAGCGCGTAATCAGCGGTAGCAGCACATTGCGGCCAATATCGGAAGGCACCGCCACGCGCAGTTCACCCTGAATCTCTTTATCGCCGCTGTGCAAACTCTCCGCACCGGCGGCGACAACCGCCAGCATCTCCTGGGCGAAAGGGAGATATTTTTCCCCTTCGGCGGTAAGGCGCAAACTGCGTGTGGATCGTACAAACAGCCGTTTATCCAGATCGCGCTCCAGCCTGTGTACCGCCGCGCTCACCTGGCCTGGCAACAGCCCGGCTTCGCGCGCCGCGTTTGAAAAACTTCCCAGTAGCGCTGAACGGACGAACAGCGTGACATCTTCCAGCCGAATCATGGTTTCTCCGCAGGATTAATAACAGGCGAGTGGCTCCTCTGTTTTGCCAGAAAACATTGCCCTGGCAAACTCCATTTTCACTCGGTGAGTGAAAGTGCTGCCTTTTTACACCGATTTATCTTGTGTCGCTTTCTGTTTATTCTCGTCACACTCTACGGGACGGTCCGCCCCGAATTTTTCATCTATTGCGCAGGAGAACGACAATGACACTTGATGATGCGGTAATTGCCCGCCATACCGTGAAAGCCTTTGAACCTGGCAAAACGCTGCCACAGGATAAAATCGATACCTTGCTCAACGTGCTGCGAAACAGCCCCTCTTCGGTGAACTCACAACCGTGGCACTTTGTTGTCGCCTCCACGCCGGAAGGCCGCGCGGCAATGGCGAAATCCGCCACCGCGGCGTTCGTCTATAACGAGCCGAAAATCGTCAATGCGTCTCACGTTATTGCCTTGTGCATCCGCAGCGATCTTGATGAGCAGCACCTGCAAAATGTGCTGGAGCAGGAGCAGAAAGATGGTCGCTTTAAAGACGAAGCGGCAAAAGCGGGCCAGGATAAGGGCCGCCGTTCGTATGTAGCGATTCACCGTTATGAGCAGCGCGATCTGCCGCAGTGGATGGAAAAACAGGTTTATCTGGCGCTGGGCGGCCTGCTGCTCGGTGCGGCGATGCTGGGTATTGACGCCACACCAATGGAAGGGTTCGACCAGCGCGAACTGGATCTTGCCCTCGGCCTGCGTGAAAAAGGGCTGACCAGCGTGGTACTGGTGTCGCTCGGTGTTCGCAGCGACAGCGATTTCAACGCCGCGCTGCCAAAATCACGTCTGCCGCGCGACGAGATTTTCACCTTTATTTAAGCACCTGCGCTACGGCATGCCCCTCCTCGCCGGGAGAGGCATGGCACGTCACACTACTTCCCGCCGGTGTTAGCGAAAAAGCGACAGGTTAAATCGTCGCTTTTTCTGCATTCAGGCCCGGCACGAGGATCACTTTGCGGCAATCTTCGGCATGTTTATCGAAGATCTCATAGCCGCGAGCGGCCTCTTCCAGCGGCAGATGGTGTGTGACGATCTCTTCCGGTTTCAAATGACCAGACTCAATCAGCGGTAGCAAATCCGGCAGATACGCATGCACATGCGTCTGGCCCATCTTGAATGTCAGCCCTTTGTCGAAGGCATCACCAAACATAAACGCGTGGATAAAACCGGCATACACGCCGGGCACGCTGACAATCCCGCCGCGGCGCGTAGCGGCGATCGCCTGACGGAGTACTTTCCCGCTACTGCCTTCGATTTTCAGCGTACTGAGCACCGTTTCGGTAGTGCTGCCTTTGGCTTCGAATCCTACGGCATCGATAACGGCGTCCACACCACGGTGACCCGCCGTGTTTTCAATAATCCAGGCCGCGGGATCGTCATTTTTATCGAAGTTAATCGGTATTACGCCATAGCGATCGCGGGCAAAAGCCAGCCGGTAATCGCTGTCATCAATCATAAAGATCTGTTCGGCACCCTCCAGACGCGCACAGGCCGCCGTCAGTAAACCGACCGGCCCGGCACCGTAAATCGCCACGCTGGAGCCGGGTTTCACCTCGGCGTTCTTCACCGCCTGCCAGGCGGTAGGCAGAATATCGGAGAGAAACAGCACTTTTTCATCGGTCAGGGTGTCCGGCACTTTAAACGGCCCGGTGTTCGCTTTCGGCACGCGCACATATTCGGCCTGGCCGCCGGGAATACCGCCGTACAAATCGCTGTAACCGAACAGCGCCGCAGGTGGCGTGATGCCTTTGCGATTCAGCGCCGCGCCTTTGCCGGAATTGGTTTGCTCACAGGCCGAATACTGGTGAAGTTTGCAGAAGAAACACTCCCCGCAGGCAATGACAAAAGGGATCACCACCCGGTCGCCTTTACTGACGGCATGAACACCCGGCCCGGTTTCCACCACTTCGCCCATAAATTCATGACCGAATATATCGCCGTGATTGGTGCCCGGTATTTTCCCGTGATAAAGATGCAGATCCGAGCCGCAAATTGCCGTTGCGGTAACGCGAAGAATAATATCGTCTGAAGATTCGATAACCGGGTCGGGGCGGTTATCAACGCTAACTTTATGCGCGCCGTGATAAGTCAGTGCTCTCATATATCCTGGTCCTTATAAGGTTCAGACAGAACTGATAAGCATAGAACAGACCAGAGCAGAAAAATAAAATAGGCAGTAATTCTTAATGTCAGCGAAACGGTTATTTGGGGTCACAAAACATTGCCTGTGAAATTACCGTTTCGCTTGCCAGGAGAAAATAAAAATAGTTATCGCCGGGCAGAGAGTTATTTATCGTAATATTTTAGTAATGCGGTTAAATAATCAAAGCCAATACTCTCGACTAAACTTCTCTCTCGCTGACCGCTCCCATTTAGCCAACCTTTGATGATCTCGCAATCGACAAAGATGTCATAAATCGTGTCATTCAGCGCCGATAAGTCCTTATCACTGTTAATCCCCAGCACGCCGTTTTCGACAGGAGTATTTTGAAATAGTGCCCACTGCTTCTGCGCATCCACGATGATAAAGCCGCCATATTCGCGGCTATCATGCATCTGTTTGCACAACCCGGCGATGTTCACCAGCCAGTCTTCGCGAGAATCTATTACGCCTAAATACGTATAGCTGGTGCTGGCGAAAACATGCGCGCAACCCGTCTCGCCAAAGCAGGCACGAATAATTTGCTGCGTTGCCGTTATCAACCAATCTGATGTACAGATGTCGTTATCAAAAAAGAAATAGCGGGAAAATGTCTGTGTAAAAAGGGGGCCAGGAAGATTCGCCCCCTTTATTATCATGTCGAATGGATGTTGCATCACGTGTGCCAGGTTGACGAAGAGTGCTCAATAATACCCCTCACGATTGCTGTCACTCAATCCTTTCCACCAAATGGCACGCCACATGATGCCCTGGTTCCACTTCACGCAGCGCCGGGATTTCAGCGCGGCATTGGGCGGTTGCCAGCGGGCAGCGCGACGAGAAACGGCAGCCGGACGGCGGGCGCGACGGATCGGGAATTTCCCCCTGCACCACAGCGACGGGTTCGCTATCCGGGTCGAGCGTTGGCACCGCCGCCAGCAGCGCCTGGGTGTAAGGGTGCAGCGGTCGGTTAAACAACGTGTCGCGGCTGGCGGTTTCCACCAGTTGCCCGAGGTACATCACCGCGACGTCATCGCACAGGTGTTCCACCACGCCTAAATCATGGGAGATAAACAGGAACGTCACGCCGCGATCGTCGCGCAGGTCGGCAAAGAGATTAATGATTTGCGCCTGAATGGAGACATCCAGCGCCGAAATCGGCTCATCGGCGATGATGAAATCCGGGTTGAGGATCAACGCGCGCGCAATGCCAATACGCTGGCGCTGCCCACCGGAAAACTCGTGCGGGAAACGGTTGTAGTGCTGCTGCGCCAGCCCGCAAATCTTCATCACGTCCAGCACCTTGTCGCGCAGCTCTGCCCGGCTGCACAGCTTATGCTCAAGCATCGCTTCGCCAATCGCATCGCCCACGCGAATACGCGGGTTCAGCGAACTGTACGGATCCTGAAACACCAGCTGGATTTCCGGGCGCAGCGCGCGCATCTGTTTCGCGCTCAGATCCTGCAGCTCCTGGCCGCGATACTTCACGCTGCCTGCGGTTTTGTCGTACAGCCCAAGCAAAGTGCGGCCAACGGTGGTTTTACCGCTGCCAGACTCGCCCACCAGCCCGAAAATCGTCCCCTGGCGAATCTTAAAGCTGACGCCGTCCACGGCGCGTAACTCTCCGGTTTGCTGGCCAAACAGCCCGTCACGCAACGGGAAGTGCTTTTTCAGCCCTTCCACTTCAATGACATATTGCTCACTCATGCGGTTGGCTCCAGAAGCGTACTGTGAATACACGCGGCTTGCCGCGTCTGGCCGATAAGCGGCGGGATCCCCGCCCGGCATGCGTCAGTCGCCCGCTCGCAGCGATCGTAAAAGGCGCAGTATGGCGGCAGCGCAGCGAGATCCGGCACCTGGCCGGGAATGGAGTAGAGCCGACGCCTGCGCTCGCCCGGAATGGGACGCGCAGCGATCAACCCTTTGGTGTACGGATGCAGCGGGTTACGCAGCACATCCGCCGTCGGGCCTTGTTCAACGATGCGCCCGGCGTACATCACCACCACATGTTCCGCCATTTGCGCGATCACGCCTAAATCGTGGGTAATGAGCATCAGCGCCATCTCATGCGCCCGCGCCTGGTCGCGCAGCAGCCGCAAGATTTGCGCCTGCACGGTAACATCCAGCGCGGTGGTCGGTTCGTCGGCGATCAGCAGTTTTGGCTGGCAGCTCAGCGCCATGGCAATCATGATGCGTTGCAACATGCCGCCGGAAAGTTGATGCGGGTAGCTGCTCATCAGGCTCTCCGCCCGCGCCAGCCCCACTTCGGTGATTAACTGCGTGGCATGCGCCCACGCCGCTTTGGGTGTTTCACCGCGATGACGAATCAACGGTTCGCAAAGCTGCTCACCAATGGTCAGAACCGGGTTAAGCGCGGTCATCGGCTCCTGGAAAATCATCGCCAGTTGGTTGCCGCGCAGATCCGCCATTTTTGACGGCTTCAGGCGCAGCAGATCGGTGCCCTGAAACAGGATTTGCCCGCTGTCGATGCGTGCCGCTTGCGGTGGTAACAACCCCATCAGCGACATGGCGGTGACGCTTTTGCCGCAGCCGGACTCGCCCACCACGCCGATAGTTTGCCCGGCGTTGATGGTGAACGACACGTCCTGCACGGCGCGCACGCGCCCCTGATCGCCGGCAAAAGAGAGGGACAATTGATTAAAGGTGACCAGCGGTTCGCTCATTTCACGCTCCGTTTCATCTTCGGATCCAGCGCATCGCGCAGGCCGTCACCCAACACGTTAATCGCAATTACGGTAATAAAAATGGCGATACCCGGCGGCATCCACAGCCACGGGCGGCGCTGAAAATCGATCAGGCTGTTGGCGGCGTCCATCATGTTGCCCCACGATGGCGTGGGCGGCACCACGCCAAGCCCGAGATAGCTTAGCGCGGACTCCATCAGAATAGCGTTCGCCACCGCCATCGTCGCCATCACCACCAGAATCGGGATGGTATTCGGCAATAAGTGACCAAACAGACGGCGACGCGACGACAAACCCAGCACCTGCGTCGCCAGCATAAAATCGCGCTCGCGCAGGGAGAGAATTTGCCCGCGCACCAGCCGTGCCAGCTTTGGCCACTCCAGCAAACTGAGCATGATCACCACCATGTAGATGCGTGATTCTGCGGAGAAATCGAGTTCTGACAGCATCGCACCGGCGACAATCAGCAGCGGTAAGCTCGGGATGGTCATCACCAGATCCGCCAGCCGCATAATCAGTTTGTCTGTCCAGCCGCCCGCATAGCCCGAAACCGCGCCCAGCAGATAACCGAGCGCTACGGAGAGCAGCATGGTCAGCAGACCGATAATCAATGAAATGCGCCCCGCCAGCAGCAGGCGGGTATAGACATCGCGGCCGAGAAAATCGGTGCCCAGCCAGTGCTCCGCACCGGGTGGTTTGTTGATCATCAGCGCGTCGGTGGCGTCATTTTTCCACGGCGACCAGAGCGGCCCGATCACGCACCAGATTGTCATCACCACCAGCAAAAACAGGCACAACATGGCTAAATGATTATGGCGCAGCGCTTTCCAGGCTTGCCGCCACGGTGAAGGCGTGGCCTGCGCCAGCACCGGGATTTCCGCTTTACGAAGGCGGCGATTGGTTGAAAAAAGCGAACCGAACATCACGACCTCACCCGAATACGCGGATCAGCCCACGCGTAAAGCACATCGGCAATCAGGTTGCCGAGAATGGTTAGCACCGCCAGAAATAGGGTAAAGCCCATCAGCACCGGGTAATCGCGCGCCGCCAGCGAATCGATATGAATATGTCCCGCGCCCGGCCAGTTAAACACTTTTTCGGTGATGATCGCGCCCGAAAACAGCCCCGGCAGTTCAAACCCGAGCAGGGTAATAATGGGCAGCAGCGCATTACGCAGCGCGTGTTTAAAAATCACTGTCCGTTCGCGCAACCCTTTGGCGCGCGCGGTGCGGATAAAATCCATCTTCACCACATCAAGCATACTGGCGCGGAAATAGCGCGTCAGGCTGCCCGCCTGCAACATCACCAGCGCCAGCACCGGCAGCACCAGGTGCGCCGCCACCTGCAGCACCCACGCCCAGCCACCTTCGTCACTGCCGGTGTTGGTCATGCCGCCGACCGGCAGCCAGTGCAGATCCACCGCAAACCACTTAATCAGCAGCAGGCAGAGGAAAAAGGTCGGAAAAGACATGGCGGCGAATACCACCACGCTGACCAGGTGATCAAACAACGAGTTGGGTTTCAGCGCCGAGGCGATACCTACCGCCAGGCCGATGCCCCAGTAAAACACCAGCGCCACGCTTGCCAGCAGGAACGAGTTCCAGATGTACTGGTTCAGCAACTGGCTCACCGGGATTTGGTATTGCAACGAGAAGCCTAAATCACCACGTAACAACTGGCCGAGCCAGTGCAGATAGCGGGTGAACAGCGGTTGATCGAGACCGTAAATGGCTTTCAGTTCCGCGGCGCGGGCGGCGGTCAGCGTGACGTTGCCGTCGATAAAGTCGCCCGGCGTTTTGGCAAACAGCATGAAGATAATCAGCGAAGCGAGCAGCAGCATGGGTACGGTTTGCAGCAGTCGCCTCAGGATAAAATTTCGCATAGCGTTCTCATGGCAACTGCCGGGAAGCCCCGGCAGTTGTGATGGTGTTACTTAACGATTTTCACATCCGGCAGGCTGCCGGTCAGGCCGTTGTAGATATCCGGTTTAAAACCGGTGACGCGGGCGCTGCTGGCCGACAAAATTTCGCGGTTGCCCAGCAGGATCGCCGGCGGATCATCCGCCAGCACTTTATAGAGCTGGTGGTAAATCGGTTTACGTTTTTCCACATCCAGCACTGCGTTACCTTCGTTAATCAGCTTATCGACCTGCGGGTTGTTATAGCCGGACTCTTTCGCTTCCGTGCTGTAGTAATCCCACACGCCGTCATGCGGATCGTTTAACGTGCTGGTGCTAAAGGAGGCCAGGTCATAATTGCCGGCTTTACGCTGCGCCATCAGGGCGTTGAAGTCGACAACCTGCGGTTTCAGCAGCACGCCGATCTGTTGCCAGTTCTCTTTGGCAATCGGGATCAGCGCGTCGTTCAGCACTTTCTTGCTCACCAGCAAGGTCAGTTCCAGGCGTTTGCCGTCTTTCACACGGATGCCGTCCGGCCCCGGTTTCCAGCCCGCTTCATCCAGCAGTTTTTTCGCTTGCGCCGGGTCGAATTTGTACGGGTTAACCCCTTCCGTGTTATAGGCCCAGGAGATCGGCGCAATTGGCTCAATCGCCACTTTGCCGTACCCCTGATACACCACATCAATCAGCTTCTGGCGATCAAGGCCGTAAATCAGCGCCTGGCGTACTTTCACGTCCTGCAACGCCGGACGACGCACGTTGAATTCCACTTTGCTGTAATCGCTGGATCCGTACAGGTTGATATTGGCGAAACCGAGCATTTTCAGCTGTTCAATATCATCCGGACGCGAGGTGAACGCATCGTAGTCCGTCTCGCCGGTCTGGAACAGCTGGAAATTGGTGGACGGATTGGTCACGCGGTAGATAAAGCGCGGCGTTGGCGGTGTGCCACGGTAGAAATGGGTGTTAGCGTGGAAACGGATCTCCTGGCCTGGAATGTATTTCTCATAGACATACGGCCCGTTGCCCAGTGGTTTGCCGTGCAGCGTGCGCAGGTAATCCAGATTGCCGCGCTGATAGCCCTTGCCGTAATAGGCTTTGGACAGCACCGGCCCGCCGATTTTCGCCAGCGTCGTGGCGCCAGGCTGGGTGGTGGTGACCTGTAGCGTTAACGGGTCAATCACTTTCAGACCGCTGACGCTGTCCGCTTTCCCGGCTTTGTATTCCGCGCCGCCCGCAATATTCGCCAGCGTGATATCCGTGTCGCCATCATATTTCGGGTCGTAAAGCACCGTCAGGGTAAAGGCCACGTCTTCGGCGGTCAGCGGCGAGCCGTCGCTGAAAGTCAGGTTCGGGCGCAGCTTGATGGTGTAGACCTTGTTATCCGGGCTGACCGCCCAGCTTTCGGCAAGGCCCGGCACCAGTTTGCCGTGGCTGTCCCAATCGATCAGACGCGAGAAGATGACGTTGGTGACGTTTTCATCCCAACCATTGACGAAGAAGTACGGGTTAAAAATTCCCTGCGGCTCCGAAATACCGGCTACCACCGTGTCTTTGCGCAGCTTCGCCGCCGCCGGGATCTGGCTGGCGTCTGTCGCCGGTGTGATACCTTCTTTTAAGATCTCATCGGCGAACGAGGCAGACGAGAACGCCACCACACTGCTGAGTAGCGCGATTTTCAGCGCGAGGGTGAAGCGCGTGGGTTTTGTTTTTAAGCTATTCACGAAGCTGGCCAAAATTGCTCCCTCATCAAATGATTGCGTGGAATTTACAAATAATGACGAACGATAAGAGCCGCACCGCACCCTGTCTAACAACGAAAACGTATGGCTTATAGCTAAACGTCCTTAGCAAACTTATGGCTAACGATTGGTGGGATTTAGCTAAATGGCTGATAACCCGCGCTGCGCGGGCGATGTAAGAGCGTGCCTTAAGCCGTTCCCGGCAGCGGTTATTTTTTCTGCTTGAGCTAAACCTCGGGGGAAACAGCACATTGTGTACGGGGTTTCACTTAGGGGCCTTGCCACTGTAGCGCTGCCCGCAATTCAGGCGGAACCAGCGAGAATATAGACTTAATAAAATTGAGATGCTGATGATAATTCGGAGAAATATCTGCGTTGCAGTTTACAACATAATACCTCGCCTGGTGATTTAAAAACCAAATGTCATGCTCAACAACGTCGGGTATTAGCAGTGTCGGCATGAGATTATGCAGTAATTCCGCCTCAAAAAAACAGGATGTGTCCTGTGCTTTTATTTCCGCACCCTGCGACTGCATATTTCTGATATAGGGTAAAGCCAGCGATAGCATTTCAATATAGATTTCATTCTTCTTCATAGGCAAGGCCATCACACGTATTGATATATTAAATAATAGGGAGGGTGTTTTTTATATTTTCAGGCAGAAGGTCATATTTCATCGGCACTATTGGGCGCACAACCAATATATACGCATTCTCTTTAAAATCATAACTCAACAACCCTTTACGCGACATGGCAATAAATGAGGCCAGATAGCGCTGGCGCTGTTCCTCATTAGCAAACTCCTCCAGATTTTCCTCAATCACCTCAATATCTGACATCGGTTGCAGCGAAGCAAAATAGTCGAAAACCAATTCATAGTTGGCAACAGAGCCACTAAATTCCACCGGAACGGGGCCAACGCCAGCAGTAGCGAAATGGGCGAGTGAACCATCCGGCGCAACGCCAAACCAGTCCAGATCGCATTCCAGGAGTGATTCATCCATCGGGATAGTACCGTCGCCGCGCATTTTAGTGGCCCGCGAACATGGCGGGAAACCAGGTATTGATTTGGCGATTATCCAGTAACCTGTCTTTTTCGAAATCAATAATGGTCGAAACGGCAATACCCCGGCGAAGCGGTTGAGGAAAATCATCAACCGATGCGAACACTGTAGGGACTAAGAAGCGGAAGTAATCGCCCATTTGCGTCGTACCTTCATACCCGACAGGGTAATCCTCACCGGGACTGGAACCTTCTACACCAAAATAAAGAAACATCCCTTTATTGATAGCCAGATTAACATCACTTTGCGACCCTAACCGCTGCCAGTCCTGTTTGAGCTCTTCCGTAATATGTGCTTTATCAGGGTGACTTCTGAATCTTATATGGGAAAATAAATCCACGGAAAATGCGCCATTTTTATTCTCTGGGTACGCATCAAAAATGGGCGACTCTTCCCATATAAACTCATTCATATTTTCCAGCAGCGATTCAACATCTGTTATTTGTAATAACGCTCTGGGAAGATCGCCAAAACAGTTATTCACCATCACGGCAATACGGCCGTGTTTATCGGCGGCAAACCAGGTATGGATCGTACCGAACTCAGGCACCCAATCGATATTTAAGCTGTTCATTACTTATCCTTTTTCATAGAGTACCGCCAGTAACTGCGCAGTATCATCTAAAGAAATCAATGACTCATATACAGATTCGGCGTACTCGCCAGCATGCAAAAGCAGTATTGCGGATACTACCCGGGCGCGGCTAAATGAGATGATAGAATCAGTCTCGCCGTTTTCTTGCTTAATGAAATAGTCGTTATCCAGCGCCTCGCCGCGCTTTCTGCAGAACGCCAATTCAGGTTCAGTCAGGGTACCGTTGCGTTTCAACCCTGAGAACGCTTTATCCACATCGGCATCCTTCCAGCCCGAAACGTGTAAGGCATACTGGCAGGCAGCGATGGCAAGCTGGATGTTCTCTCTCGCTTGCAACTGATCCATCTTCTGTGCCAGTGCGACAGAAATGGTCTGCAGTCTGTTCATCTTCCGCTCCCCACTTTGATTACGCGTTTTTACGATGTTCTAATGGATTATCGGCAGTAACAAGCACAGAGAAAGAATTGTTTGTAGTAAAAATGCGATTTACCTTAAAGCGGTTTTTTTATTTAACTTAAGGCAAAAATTAGAAGCGGGAAATAAAAAAGCCCCCAACCGGAGGCTTTCAAAATAGCGATTAGCGTTTGCTGACATCGGGAATAATTAAATCCCCGCGCACCCGATAAGCACCCAGCACGCTCTGCGTTTTTTCATTTAGCCAGGCGACAATACGTGCCGCCATCGCGTCCATCGAATATTCGATAGCCGGAATAGTAGGAATGCCCGGCAAATGCAGTGAACCGGCGAGGCTGAAGACCATAATGTCGCCCGGCACCGATTTATTAAACGCCTGCAATTGCGGGATCACACGCTGGGCTTCCTGCTCATCCGCCACCAGCAACGCGTTGAAATTCAGGGTAGTTGCGTTATTGAGCAGCACCTGCAACGCAACAGAGGACGAAGTATCATCCATAAACACCAGGTTACGGTTAAACGGCAGGAAATTATTTTCCAGCGCCAGCTTATAGCCGTGCAGCACTTGATCCGCTGCGGCGGTGCGCGGGTGGATTAGCGCAATTTGTCGGCGGCTCTGGCTAATCAGGTAGTTACAGGCCGTTTCGGCGGCGAAGGCGTGATCAAATTGAATACAGTTGGGCGTGGCGTCGGCAGACTCAACACAATCCACCAGAATGACGTTTTCGTCGTCAATTTTGAGCGGAAAACGCGCGCCGATAATCAGCACATCGTCACACAGCCCGCAGGTCAGCTCATCCAGCGCGCTCATCACTTCCGCTTTGGTGTTGGCGAAGCGCAGCAGCAGATGTTTCTGGCTCTGGCTTAAATGCTTTTCCAGCGCGTAGAGGTAGCCGGTGGTTTGGTTGATATTGTCCTGGGCGCAGATAACACCGATGCAGCCTGTCGACTGGCTGAGCAATGACTGCGCGATAACATTGGGCCGATAATTCAGCTCTTCGACCGCTTTCAGCACCGCGAGGCGACTGGCTTCCTTAACGCCGCGCGAACCACTCAACACCCGTGAGACTGTGGCTTTCGACACCCCAGCTAAACGTGATACATCGTTGATTGTAGACATCTTTCTCCCCTGACAGACGCACATTGCGCCCGCAAAATCTAAAT
This sequence comes from Enterobacter sp. R4-368, assembly GCF_000410515.1. Taxonomy (NCBI): domain Bacteria; kingdom Pseudomonadati; phylum Pseudomonadota; class Gammaproteobacteria; order Enterobacterales; family Enterobacteriaceae; genus Enterobacter; species Enterobacter sp. R4-368. Next base: position 2,925,143 of record NC_021500.1, read on the forward strand.
ACTTCAACGGCTAATATATAACCACACGCAGTATAACGGTTTCGCTTTTTGATGGAAACCGATTTTCCATTTTGCGCTTTTTGTTCTCAACAGAGTGCCAAATTCCGTGACGCAAATCCAATTACGGCATCAGATAATTCATAGACATTGACAGCTATCACACTTCTGTGGCGAACAAATGGAAACCGGTTTCCATATGATATCCAATCGACCCCGCAATAACTTTTTACACTTCGAGGATGGTTAACGATGTTCAGGATTATGTTGTGCTGTTCAGCCGGTATGTCCACCAGCTTACTGGTGAGGAAAATGCTGGAAGCCGCGAAGGAACGCGATATCCCGGTAGAGATCGACGCGTATGGCGTCGCGGAGTTCGACACGCAATTTCCGCGTTACCAGGTCGTGCTTCTCGGACCGCAAGTCAAATACATGTTAAACACGCTGTCAGAAAAGGCCGCCGCTCAGGGTATTCCGGTCCAACCCATCAACCCGATGGACTACGGAATGCAACGTGGCAATGAGGTACTGGACTATGCACTGTCGCTCATAGAAGCGGCGCATTAAAAAGGTGTTCTTATGAGTTCCTTATATCAATCAATGATTACGGTTATTGAGCAAAGCATTACGCCGCTGGCCGGTCGCCTCGGGCAACAGAAGTACGTTATCGCTATTCGCGACGGTTTTACCGCCGCGCTGCCGTTTATGATCATCGGCTCGTTTATGCTGGTGTTTATCTTCCCGCCGTTTTCCGCCGACACCACCGTTGGTTTCGCCCGCGCGTGGCTCGATTTCTCCACCGAATACCGCGCGCAGTTGATGCTGCCGTTTAACCTCAGCATGGGGGTAATGACCTTCTTTATCTCCGTCGGGATCGGCGCGAGCCTGGGTCGCCAGTTTAACCTCGACCCGGTAATGACCGGCCTGCTGGCGTTTATGGCGTTTCTGCTGGTCGCCGCACCGTATGCCGATGGCAAAATTTCTACCCAGTATCTCTCCGGGCAGGGCATTTTCACCGCGCTGCTGACATCGATTTACTCCACCCGCGTTTACGCCTGGCTTAAGCAGCACAACATCACCATTCGTCTGCCAAAAGAGGTGCCGACCGGCGTTGCCCGTTCGTTTGAAATCCTCATTCCGGTGCTGGTGATCATTGGTACGCTGCACCCGCTGAACCTGTTTATTGAAGCGCAAACCGGCATGATCCTGCCGCAGGCGATTATGCACGTGCTGGAACCGCTGGTCTCCGCGTCCGATTCCCTGCCTGCCATTCTGCTTTCCGTGCTGCTGTGCCAGATCTTCTGGTTCGCCGGTATCCACGGTTCGCTGATTGTCACCGGCATCATGAACCCGTTCTGGATGGCAAACCTCTCCGCCAACCAGGCCGCACTGGCTGCGGGCGCTGCGCTGCCGCACGTTTATCTGCAAGGTTTCTGGGATCACTACTTGCTGATTGGCGGCGTCGGTTCCACCCTGCCGCTGGCGTTCCTGCTGCTGCGTAGCCGCGTCGCGCATCTGCGCACCATCGGCAAAATGGGCGTCGTACCGAGCTTCTTTAACATCAACGAACCGATTCTGTTCGGCGCGCCGATCATCATGAACCCGATGCTGTTTGTGCCGTTTGTTTGCGTGCCGTTGGTGAACGCCGTGCTGGCTTACACCGCCACCAAAATGGGTCTGCTGGCGCAAGTCGTCTCCCTGACACCGTGGACAACGCCTGCGCCTATCGGTGCGTCCTGGGCGGCGAACTGGGCCTTTAGCCCGGTGGTGATGTGCCTGATTTGTATGGTGATGTCCGCCCTGATGTATCTGCCGTTCCTGCGTGCTTACGAGCATTCATTAATGAAAGCAGAAGAAGAAAAAGCGCAGAGCAGCGCGCCGATGACGGAAACCGTCCGCAGTAACTAAGCCGTAACGCATTCGCAGTAACGAAAAGGAGTCGGTAATGAAATACGTATTTCCCGCAAACTTCTGGTGGGGCAGCGCCAGCTCTGCGCTGCAAACCGAAGGGGAAAGCCAGCAAGGCGGTAAAAGCGCAACCACATGGGATGCCTGGTTTGCCAGCCAACCGTGGCGCTTTCACCAGCAGATTGGGCCGCAAGAGACCTCGACGTTTTATCGCCACTGGCGGCAGGACATCGCGCTGTTAAAGCAGCTCAAGCACAACAGCTTTCGCACCTCTATCAGCTGGTCACGGCTGATCCCGGATGGCGATGGTGAAGTGAATCCGCAGGCGGTGGCGTTCTATAACGAGGTCATCGACGAGCTGCTGGCGCAGGGTATTACGCCGTTTATCACGCTGTTTCACTTCGATATGCCGATGGTGATGCAGGAAAAAGGCGGCTGGGAAAGCCGGGAAGTGGTGCAGGCTTTCAGCCGCTACGCGCAAATCTGTTTCGAGCTGTTTGGTGATCGGGTTCATCACTGGTTCACCTTTAACGAGCCGATTGTGCCGGTAGAGGGCGGTTATCTGTACGATTTCCATTACCCGAACGTGGTGGATTTTAAACGTGCGGCCACGGTGGCGTACCACACGGTACTGGCGCATGCCAGCGCGGTGAGAGCATTTCGCGCCGGGTTTTACGCCGGTGAGATTGGCATTGTGTTGAACCTGACGCCGTCCTATCCACGTTCGCAGCACCCGGCGGATGTGAAAGCGGCGCACTATGCCGATTTGCTGTTCAATCGCAGTTTTCTCGACCCGGTACTGCGCGGCGAGTATCCCGCTGACCTGGTGGCGCTGCTCAAAGAGTATGACCAGTTGCCCGCCTGCCAGCCGGACGATATCGCGCTGATTGCAGAAGGGAAAATCGACCTGCTCGGCATTAACTATTACCAGCCACGGCGGGTAAAGTGCCGGGACAGCGCGGTCAATCCCGATGCGCCGTTTATGCCGGAGTGGTTGTTTGATTATTACGAAATGCCAGGGCGCAAAATGAACCCGTATCGCGGGTGGGAAATTTATGAGCCGGGTATTTACGATATTCTCACGAACTTACGCGTCAATTACGGTAACCCACGCTGTTTTATTTCCGAAAACGGTATGGGCGTCGAGAACGAACAGCGTTTTATTGAAGATGGGCAAATAAACGATAGCTATCGTATTACGTTTGTTCGCGATCATCTTATCTGGCTGCATAAAGGAATTAGCGAAGGGTGTCATTGCCTTGGCTACCATATGTGGACATTTATTGATAACTGGTCATGGTGTAATGCCTATAAAAACCGCTACGGTTTTGTGCAATTAGATCTGGCAACGCAAAAACGTACCATTAAGAAAAGTGGAGAGTGGTTTGCCGCCACCGCTGAAAATAATGGTTTTACTCAGGATTAAATGACAATGATTGAACTCGAAGAAGCGGTAATGGAAATTATCGTCAACGCCGGACAGTCGCGCAGCCTGTGCTTTGAAGCGCTGCGCGCAGCAAGGGCGGGCAATCTTGATGAAGCGCGCCAGTTGCTGAAGGAGGCGGATGGCTACTCGCGCCAGGCGCATCACATGCAAACCAAATTAATCGAACAGGATGCGGGCGAAGCCCGGCAACCGATGACATTAATTATGGTACACGCGCAGGATCATTTAATGACATCATTATTAGCGCGTGAGTTATCCGAAGAGATAATTCAGCTTCACACTTTATATCGGCAATAATTAACGGAGAATTGATTACGGTAAATCTTAATTAAGCTGTACCCGCATTTAAAAAATAAAAGCAGTTCGTAATGGTGATGGCAATAATCTCTGCCCGGTCACCCGGGATGGTTATTGTCTGAGAATAACTTACTAAATTGAGATAACCATGAGAATTAATAAAAAACTTCCAGTGGCGCTGGCGGTTGCGGCCACCCTTTGCTCTGGCTCCGTCTTCGCACAAGAGTTTACCCAAGAGCAAATCGATGCCATCGTCGCCAAGGCGGTGGATAAAGCGCTGGCGGAACGCCAGGCGAAAATGGACGCCGCCGTGAATAAAAAAGCGGATGTGGTGGTGGAACCGCAAAGCGCGGCGCAAACCCCGGATTTGGCGGTGCCTTACGGCCTGAAATTTAGCGGTTACGCCCGTTATGGCGCGCATTTCCAGTCTGGCGATCAGAAATATGTTGGCGTCGATGGCTCCTATAACGGCGCGTCGGCGATTGGTCGTCTGGGCAACGAAGGCAACGGCGGTGAATTCCAGCTCTCCAAAGCCTTTAAAGGCGACAACGGCGCAATCTGGGACGTCAACGTGATGTTCGACCACTGGGGCGACGAAGTTAACCTGAAAAAAGCCTATGCCGGGGTGACCAACCTGCTGGCATCCAACCCGAACGCCTACTTCTGGGCGGGACGTGATTTCCACCAGCGTCCACAACAGGGCATCAACGACTACTTCTGGATGAACCACGACGGCCAGGGCGCCGGGGTAAAAAACTTCGATATCGGCGGCGTGCAGTTTGATGTCGCGGCTGTTGGTTCGGTGGCATCCTGTAGCCCGGAAGTGCTGGAAGATGAAGCCAACCCGTCACGCATCACCTGTACTGGCGGCTCCAACGTCGGCGATAAAGGTAACTATGCGGTGACCTCCAAAATCCACGGCATGAAAGTCGGCCCGCTGGATCTGGAAATCTACGCTAACTACGGTTTTGATTCGAAAGCGATTGAAAGCGATGCCCGTCTGAAAGCCTGGCAAGGTGGTGCGGTGTTGAGCCACACCTACGACCACGGCATTAACAAACTGATCGCGCGCTACTCCGATAACGCGGATAACAGCGTATTTAACAAAACCGACGATCTGACCGCGATTTACGCCAGCTTCGAAGGCAGCTACAAATTCTCCCGGCAGACGCAGGTGGACTACCTGCTCGCGTACCACGACTACGACAACAGCGCCAACAAAGCGGATAACCGCCGCAACTATGGCGCGATTGTCCGCCCGATGCACTGGTGGAACGATGTGCACTCCACCTGGCTGGAACTGGGTTATCAACGCGTAGATTATGATGACGGCGGCGATAACCACGGCTGGAAAGCAACCCTGTCGCAGAACATCTCTATCGCGATGGGACCAGAGTTCCGCCCGATGCTGCGCTTCTACGTGACCGGCGGCGAAGTGGATAACAAACGCACCGCACGCGTGAACGGCACCAACGACTCGACGCTCGATTCGTTCAACATCGGCGCGATGTGGGAAGCCTGGTGGTAAGGTAACAAAACCGGAGGCGGTCCCCCCTCATGCCGCCTCCGGTTAAACTCTGTACATGTGTTATGATGCGCGGCCTTACGATAAGTAAACAGCATCACAGAGTTGGGTTAGCACATGGGTTCGAGCAAGAAAGGGATGTTTTACGTCCTGGCCGCCGCCGTTTTATGGGGCAGTTCCGGGGTTTGCGCGCAGTACATAATGCAGAAAAGTCATATCTCCTCGCCGTGGCTGACGATGACGCGACTGCTGTTCACCGGCGTGATTTTGTTAACGCTGTCGTTTGTCCACGGTGACAAAATTTTCGCCATCCTGAAAAACCGCAAAGACGCCTTTAGCCTGCTGTTCTTCTCGCTGTTTGGCGCGCTAACCGTGCAGCTCACTTTCCTGCTGACGATTGAAAAATCCAACGCCGCCACCGCGACGGTGCTGCAATTTCTCTCCCCGACGATTATCGTGGCGTGGTTCGCGCTGGTGCGCAAAGCGCGCCCCACCTTCCCCGTGGCGTCGGCGATTGTCACTTCGCTTATCGGTACATTTTTACTGGTGACGCACGGCAATCTGACGTCGCTCTCTATCTCGCCTGAAGCGCTGCTGTGGGGCATTGTCTCGGCGTTTGCCGCCGCGTTTTACACTACCTACCCTTCGCAGCTTATCGCCCGTTACGGTACGCTGCCGATTGTCGGCTGGAGTATGTTGCTGGCGGGACTGATGCTGACGCCCTTCTTTGGCGGTCAGGGAAATGATGTTGTGGTGAATGGCCGCCTGCTGATGGCGTTCTTCTACCTGGTGGTGATTGGCACCGCGCTGACGTTTAGCCTCTATCTGAAAGGCGCGCAGATGATTGGCGGCTCGAAAGCCAGCATTCTGAGTTGCGCCGAACCGCTGAGCAGCGCCCTGCTGTCAGTGGCGCTCCTCGGCGTGGCGTTTTCGCTGCCGGACTGGCTCGGCACGCTGCTGATTGTCTCGTCGGTATTGCTGATTTCCTGGGATTCGCGGCGCAAAATACGCGCCGCATAAGCCGACTGGTTTACGCTTTTACCCGCACTTTCGCGGCCACCAGCAGCGCCGTTAACAGCATCAGGCTACCGGAAAGGACCAGCGGCGAAAGTAAACCGTAATGATCGAGGGCAAAGCCGCCAATCGCCGCGCCGCAGGTGTTGGCAAGCTGGATCACCGCCACCTGAATAGAACCGGCTTTTTCTGCCTGATCGGCAAGCGTGCGGGTGATCCATGTTGACCAGCCCACCGGGATCAGCGCAAAACCCAGCCCCCAGATAATGGCGATGCCCGCCGCGACAACCTTATCGCTGCCCCACAGAATCAGCACCAGGGCGCTAATGGCCAGGGTTAACGGTGCCAGCGCCAGCGCCAGTTTCACCGAGCGCTTCATCACCACCGAGGAGAACGACGTGCCGACAAAGCTGGCGATACCGAAGCTCAGCAGCACTAATGTCAGCCCGTCGACATCAAACCCGGCGAGATTCATATAAACCGGGCGAATATAGGTGAAAAACGAAAACTGCCCGGCGAAGACCATAAAAATGGCAATCATCCCGGCCAGTACACCGGGGCGCTTGAGCAGGCCGAACATGTTCTCGTGGTGCTCGGTTTTCCCCGGCAGCGACGGCAATGCCTGCCACACCCAGATGATGCAGGCCGCGCCCATCAGCGCCGCGCCGTTAAACACATTGCGCCAGCCAATAATGCCACCAAGAAAACTACCGAGCGGGGCCGCGATCACCAGCGCAATCGACACCGCGCCAAAGATCACCGACAGCGCTTTTGGCACAACGCGCATCGGCACCAGCCGCATGGTTAGCGACGCCGACATCGCCCAGAAACCGCCTAACGCCAGGCCAAGGCAGGCCCGACCCAGCAGCAGCAGGGTAAAATTGGTGGCGAACGACACCAGCAGGCAGGAAAGCGTAAGCAGCACCGCGAACGCGATCACCACATAGCGGCGGTCGGCAGCACGGATAACCGTGGTGATAAACAGGCTGGCAAACATCGCAACAAACGCCGTCACGGTGACGGTTTGCCCGGCGAGACCTTCCGACACTCCCAGATCCAGCGCCATGGGCGTGAGCAGGCTTACCGGCAAAAACTCCACGGTTATCAGGCAAGCCACGCAAAACGCCACGGCGAATACCGCCGACCAGTTCGGGCGACTTACCGTATCCATAGAAGATTGCGTTACAGATTGCTCACTCATTGGTTACCTGCTTAGTTTTTATTCGTGAAAGTCGCGCAGTGTAACATTCAAAATGTGTGACGCAATTAACAATTTGGCAACTCTGTGGCGGCGATGAATTCAACCGCCAGGCACAAAGCGTGTCCGCCAGTGTGTATATGGAGCCGCGGCATGACTGCGATGAGGTTTATGCCGCGACACCAGCACGGTTTACTCTTTAGCCCGCGCGTTACGCGCCGCCGTTGCCAGGCCGACAATCCACTCCTGGTGAGCATTGATCATCGGGTTTGGCACCGCGCTCGCCAGTTGCCGCGCCGGAACACCGGTTTGCGATTCCTGGGTCAGGATGCGCACGCGGCTGCCGGGTAAATCCTCAAACAACCAGGCATGAATCGCATCCAGACGCGACTGCGCATCCCCTTCCACCCAGCCATACCATGCGATACGCGCGGCCTGGCCTTCAACCGGCGGCACATATTCACACACCTGCGCCTCGACCGGGAAACCAAAGGTAGTGAAACGAAAACGGGCACTGGCGCTTAATAACGGGCCGCTGCCATCGTGAAAACGGATGTCTTGCGCGTTGCTGTAGTAAGTCGGCCACAGGCGAGTATCGTTCAGTTGCGCCCAGATCTCATGTGCCGTTAGCCCGGCGACAATGATTTCGTTGGAGACAAAATTATCGGTGGTGCCTGGCAGGTAACCCTGCGGCCAGACAATGGCGCTTTGCGTCAGAGATTGCGTCATGGTGTACCTCGTCATGGATGAACGAGGCCACTTTGCGCCGCGCGGTGTTATAAATCTAATGACTATCTTTGATGAGCGTCATCACGCTGCGTGATATCAGTGCAGCCAGTGAACGCCCTCTTCGGGCATAAACAGCGCGTTATAGCGCATCTGGAAATTATTGAGATCGGCTCTGTCCGGTTCCAGTTCGCGCAGAAACCCTTGCGCCAGGCGGATTTGCGCATCGGTGACAGGTGTTGCCAGCCGCGCTTTTTGCAGCAACCGGTGCCAGTAAACCAGGTTCTGCTCGCTGCTATCGACAATAGACACCTGCCAGATCAGTAACACCTGGGCGGCGTTTTGCAGGTGCGCTTCGTCCGGGCGCGTCAGGTAGCTTAAATATTCGTTACCGGCGCTTTTGCCCATCTGGTCGATCATCGATTCCACCGGCACGGGCTGAATGTTGAGTCGGTCGGTGAGGCGGCGAATCGCGCGGCGAGAATCAGAAGTTAATACTCTGAAACCAATCACAAAAACCACCGCCAGCGTTGCCAACATCAACCAAATCATAACCGCTCCCGAAGCGCAAAAGAGGCTCATCATACGGGGAAATTACCCGCTACGGACAGCCGTAAATGCGATAATCTTTATTATCGCTCTGGCTGGTCATCATCATGAATAACGATATCAGAAACCTCGATCTTAACCTGTTGAAAACGCTCGATGCCTTGCTTGATGAACGCCATGTCACCCGAGCTGCCGCCCGCCTTTCGCTGACGCAACCGGCGGTGAGCGGCATGTTGACGCGCCTGCGTGATTATTTTGCCGACCCGCTGTTTATCCGCGCGCCGCATGGCATGGTGCCCACGCCGCGTGCGCAGGCCCTGGCGGCACCGGTTAAACAGATCCTTGCCGATATCGACCGCTTGCTCAAACCCACCGCCTTTGACCCGCTCAGCGCCACATTTATCTGGACGCTGGCGGCAACCGACTACGCGCTGAAAGTGGTGATCGTGCCGTTTATTGCTGAGCTGAAAAAGCACGCGCCGGGGATCCGCATCCGCGTTGAACCCGTGGAGCCGCAGCGGCTGGTAAGCCAGCTTGAGCGCGGCGAAGTGGATGCGGCGTTAATGACACCGCACAGCACGCCGGAAGCACTGCACAGCCGGGCGCTGTTTGAGGAACGTTTTGTCTGCATGATGCGCGCCGACCACCCGGATGCGGCGCAAGATACGCTGACACTGGAGCGTTTCTGCGCGCTGGAGCACGCGCTGGTATCGTGGGATGGCGAACGTTTTCGCGGCGTGGCGGATAACGCGCTGGCCGCAATCGGTAAAAGCCGCCGCGTGGGCGTGTCGGTGAATAACTTCCTGATCCTGCCAGAGATGTTAACCGTCAGCGATATGATTGCCGTGGTGCCGCAGCGCCTCGCCAGCCTGACACCGGGCATGTGTATGCGTGAAGCGCCCTTGCCGATACCGGGGTTTACCAAAACCCTGGCCTGGCACGAACGCAGCCACCGCGATCCGGCGCATCAGTGGCTACGCAATCTGCTGTTCGACATCAGCCAGCGTTAAGCGCGGCGATTACTCAAAGAACAGACCGAGTTTGTTGAATACGCCTGGATCGGTCTGGTGGCGGATAATTTGCACCACATCTTCCAGCTTATCGATCTGGCTTATCATCTGTTCCAGCCGCTGGTCGTTCGCCACCTGGAGCCAGATGCGGCTCTGCTCGCCGCTTTGTAGCGGTAGACAAAGAATGCCTTCCACGTTGAACGCGCGGCGGGCAAACAGTCCACAGACATGCGTCATCACGCCCGGATGGTTGCGCACGGTGAGTTCGAGAATGACGTTATCAGTTGTTTGCATGGCTTATTCCCCCACCATTTCTGTATTCGCCGCGCCTGGCGGCACCATCGGGTAAACTTTTTCTTTCGGGTCGATACGCACATGCACCAGCGCCGGGCCCGGACGAGAGATAACCTCCTGCAACGCAGCCTGCGGGTTAGACTCGGCGTTTAAATCGCAGGTATGCAGGCCAAAACCAGCGGCAATCTGCATAAAGTTGATCATACCGGGATACGTTGCGGCAAACACGCCGGACTTGTAGAACAGGCTCTGTTGCTGATGCACCAGCCCCAGCGCTTCGTTATTCATGAGGATAATTTTCACATCGAGATTATTTTCCGCGGCGGTGGCCATCTCCTGGATGTTCATCATCAGGCTGCCATCACCGGAAAAGCAGATGATCTTACGCTCCGGGTTTGCCAGCGCCGCGCCAATCGCCGCAGGCAGGCCAAAACCCATGGTGCCCAGCCCGCCGGAAGTCAGCCACTGGCGCGGGCGGTTCAGCGGGTAAGCCTGCGCCGTCCACATCTGATGCTGACCAACATCGGTGGTGATAATCGCACTGTCATCCACGCAGGCAGCGACCGCATTGATCAAACCGTAATGGGTGAGCGGGTCGCCCGCTTGCGGGATCGCGCCGGGAAACTCTTTTTGCAGCTGTTCCACGGTGTTGCGCCAGGCGTGGCGGGAATGGGCTTCGACTTGCGGGATCAGCGCATCGAGCACGTCGCCAACGTCGCCCTGGATTGCCACATGCGCCTGCTTCACTTTGCCCAGCTCCGCGCGGTCGATATCCACATGAATAATTTTGGCATTCGGGCAGAACTGTTCAGTTTTGCCAATCGCCCGGTCATCAAAACGTGCGCCAAGCACCACCAGCAGATCCGCTTCCTGCAAAATGTAGTTGGTGCTGCGGGCACCGTGCATTCCCAGCATCCCGAGCGACAGCGGGTGCTGTTTTGGCAACATGCCGAGCGCCATCAGCGTCATAGTAGTGGGCATATTGGCTTTTTCCGCCAGGTGACGAATTTGCTGCGGCGCGTTAATCACCCCACCGCCCAGATACAGCACCGGGCGCTCGGCGGCATTGATCATCTCTGCGGCGGCGTGAACATCCTGAGCGTTCCAGGCGGGCGCTGGCGCTTTATGACCCGGTTCCGGCAGCTCGCTGAGGGTAATTTCCGCCGTCTGCACATCTTTAGGAATATCTATCCACACCGGGCCAGGGCGACCAGACTGCGCAATGCGAAACGCATCGCAAATCACCTGCGGCAGTTCGCTGATGTCGCGAACCAGGTAGTTGTGTTTTGTGATGGGGATAGAGATGCCGTAAGTGTCCACTTCCTGGAACGCATCGGTGCCAATCATCGAGGCCGGAACCTGGCCGGTGATGCAAATCAGCGGGATCGAATCGAGACGCGCGTCGGCAATGGCGGTCACCAGGTTGGTCGCCCCCGGCCCGCTACACGCCAGACAAACCGCCGGTTTGCCCTGCGTACGCGCCATGCCCTGCGCGATAAAACCCGCGCCCTGCTCGTGACGCGCCAGCACATGGCGAATCTGTTTACTTTGGCTTAGCGCGTCGTATAACGGCAAAACGGTACCGCCGGGGATGCCGGTCACGGTGGTGATGCCCTGACGTTCCAGTAAATGAACAATCAGCTGCGCGCCTGTATAGCGCGTGGATTGCGATGTGCTGCCCGAACTTGCCATGCTCCAGTCCTTTTCTTCTGAGCCGGCTTTCCAGGAGAGGCTTAAACGAAAAACCCCGCCCGGTTTGCGCCGGCGGGGTTTTGGAATCGTGTGTTGTTCCGGACCCTACGGCGCATTGCCGACGACCACCACCACACGCACGACGACCACCGCGGCGTTATGCGCGGTTTTTAGTAGGTTCATCGGATTGGTGGAAGCGTTCATTAGGGGCCTGTGTGTTGTGTTATTAACGAGATTTATACAAGCACAGGAATCATTCGCCGACAACTGCTTTTTACGCACCCGCAGAAAACTGCGCAGCCGATCACGTTTATTTGCCTGGCGTCTGAAAACAAAAAACCTCGCCGGAGCGAGGTTTTTGTCAGCATTTTCGCGGTTGGTGGCCGCAAAACACACTGCGTTACGTCAACCACGCAACTATACGACGAATCCTGCGGATGCGCAATTTTCAGGCGTTTTTTCCCGCATTGAGTATGGATCAATGTCGAAAATTCCGCCAATAAATACTGTATATATAAACAGCGTTAATATATAATGACCTTGCGAACCAGCGTGAGGGGCCGCGTTCAACGGCGCAAGAATTCCTGGCTGAAACGGGTGGTGCCGTCAGTGCCTTAACCCCTCAAGAGCACACTGCGTTACGCCAACAACAAGGCTGGCAACAGGTAGCGGAAAGGTACGCCAGCCGGTGCTCCTTGACCAGAGGAGAAGCGTATGGGCGGAATGGAGATGTTTATACTGATCCTGAAACTCATTGTTGCCTTGTTGCAACTGCTTGAAGCTGTCCTGAAGTTTTTGCGGTAATTCAGGTTCAAGTCGCACCAAAGAGGGGCGGGAAACCGCCCCTCTTTTACACCTCTCACGCTGTCTCTGGCTCGCGCTTTTTCATTTGCTGTAGCTGGTTGTAAATATGCGCCGTGTGGGCAATCGCCTGGCGTGGAATGGCCTGCCCAATCTCGTATTGCATCAGCAGATGAACCAGCTGCGGCGCGTCGATAACCGGAATGTTCAACGCGCGGGCGCTATTGAGAAGCCCGGATACCGCGTCTTTGCCCTGCTGTTTAAAAAGAATATGCGGTAGCGCAATGTTCTGCTGTTCGTAACGCAGAAGAACCACCCGAGATGCGGCATCATTAAGCACCACATCCGCCAGCTTTAACACCTCCCCGGGCCGTGGCACGTCGGCGGGCACCGGCGGCGGACTCATCATCAGGCTTCTGCGGTACGATTTAATATGCGGATCGCCTTCGGTATCTTTGTTTTCCCGGCGCACCTCCTCAAGGCTCATCCTTTGCGTCTTGATAAACAGATATTTTTGCAGGCCGAAATCGAGCGCCGTCCAGACAACGAGCAGGATCAACATGTGATGAAAGATGTCGCTAACAAGGTTACGCAGCACCTGCGCTACGCGCATCAGCGGGCTTGCCGCCAGAAAGACGATTTCGTTGATATGCGGATAAACCGTACTGTAGCTGGCATAGACGATAGTTAAGAATTTCAGCAGGCTGCTCACCAACTCTGCGAGCTCTCTGGAGGAGAACATTTGCTGAATTTTTTGTAGCGGGTTTAAGCGTTCAAATTTTGGCATCGCTGATTCAGGCGCGATGAGAAAGCCAAATTGCAGCCAGTTTCCTAATAACCTTGCCGCTATCGCCACGCCCAGAACAGGCGCCAGGAAAATACTCAATTCGACTGCCAGCAACAGCGTTAACCGCTTTGCCGCTGTAATAAACGGCAGCGTAATGAAGCTCAGCGCCACAATGAAGAGCTGTTGCAGACGAGCGATGCCGCGCTCCATCATGATAAAAATGAATTCCATCGCCAGCGTGATCAGCAGCAGCAGCGGCACCCCTTCATTTTTAAAAACATTCCCTTTCTTACGCTCATCGCGGATTTTTTTCGGCGTGGGTTGCTCGTTTTTTTCCGCCATCGCTTAATCCGCCGTCAGATTAAGCGTGGAAGAAATCATCGGGACGACGCGCTCAGGCTGCAATAATTGCTGCTCCGCAAGATGCAGTAATGTCGGGATATACATCACCAGGAAGGACAAACCGATAATAATTTTTAACGGGATGGTCACGCTGGTGACCTGCATTTTCGGGCTGTAAAGGCTCAGTATCGCCACGCTAAATTCGATCATCAGCATCAGCACAGCAAAAGGCGCGCTGTAAATAACAATAAAAGAGAATATGTCTGCGAGAAAAGCTAACCACTGTTTAAAAGTTACCGCAGTGTCAGTGAAAAAAAGTTTATCGATCGGCCAGAAGGTGTAGCTGCGCCAGAGAATATCAATAAGATAAGCGAAACCGTGAAAATGAATAAAAATCAGCAGAAAAATACTTTTAAAGACATAACCAAAAAAAGATCCGCTATTAGTTATCGCCGGGTTAATTTGCTCACCCATTTGTCCGCCGCTCTGATTATCAAACAGAACCCCGACGCTTTCGAATAACCAGAAAGGTACAACCAACAGAAAGCCTAAAAACATACCCAGCAGCGACTCTTTTATCATCATGATAATAAACATGATGCCTTTGATATTGCCAAAATCGGGTTGCGCATAAAAGGTGGTAGCGGGAAGCAAAGTAAATACCAGTGCGATACTGTAGAGCACCGCGCCTCTGATCTCCCGGAAAGAAAAAGCAATAATAATCGCCATGCAGGGGTAAATACGCGCACAGGCACTCACCAGAGCCATTAACGCCTCACCTAACCAGTCGAAAGAGACAAACGTCATTGCCAGGCTCTTATCTGGCTGATTAAGTCAAAACAGTTAATACTCAATTGCACTGTTTTTTGCAGCATCCAGTGGCCGGAAAAAGCCAGAATGACGGCAACAGCCACCATTTTCAACGCAAAAGGTAATGTTGCATCCTGTAATTGCATCACCGATTGCAGCAGCGCAATGATAATACCCGCCACCACAGCGGTCACTACTGGCGGAACCGATATCATCATCGCCAGTATTAATCCCTGCTTGAGCAACTCGACAATATACATATTTATTCTCATCGCTAAATGTAGCTGTAAAATAACCCTTCAAGTAAACGACTCCACCCCTCAATCAAAACAAAAAGCAATAATTTAAGCGGAATTGCAATAAACATCGGTGCCACCATTTGCATTCCCAATGCCATCAGCACTGTCGATACAACGAGGTCTATCACTAAAAAGGGAATATAAATTAAAAAACCAATTTTAAAACCGGACTGTAATTCCGAAAGGACAAACGCGCTTAATATCAGCGCAGGGTTATCGCGTGTTATGGGATTGTTCGCCTGATCTTTCCACAGTTTTTTTGCCGCTTCCGTTAAACGAACATGGGTATCTGCATCAATATTGCGCTGTAAAAAATTTTGCAGCGGCGCAATTACCGTCGGATAGTGAGCATAAATCGCGGCGACATCGATTTTATCCGGTGAGATTTGTCGCACGCGCTGGGTCATATCATTGAACACCGGCCCCATAATAAACAGCGTTGCGGCAAGCGAAATGCTGTAGATCACCATATTGCCAGGCACCTGCTGTATGCCCAACGCGTTGCGTACAATCAGCAAAACAACGGAAATTTTAAGAAACGAGGTGGAGATAATCATCAGCAAAGGCAACAACGTCAGCGCCGCGATAAACAGTGCCAGCGCCGCGGGATTGATCTGCTGAATATCCATCAGAAATGCTCCATGCGGGTAATTTGCAGCCCCAGCACACCTTCAACATCCACCAAAGTGCCCTGCGCCAGCGGGCGCTCGCCATAATAAATGGCCGCCTGACCGGGGGTAAAATCCGTGAATGTCAGTATCGAACCCGCCCGCAGCGACTGCAGCGCGTCGAGCGTCAATGTTAGCGTTCCCGCACGCAGCGTTATCCTCAGGGGAACAGAGGAAAGATCCGGCATTTCATGGGGCTGTGCCGGGATCTCGCGCGATAAAGGCACCGGGGGAAGCGTCGCGTCCGGCTGCGGGAGTGCCGTATCAACCCCCCCCATCGTAAAGCAATGCGCCAGCGGGGCGCATTGCTGTAAAGAGAAGCACTGTGTGCCGATTTGCAGTTGCCCTGCTCCTGCCGGGTTAAAAAGCCGATTTTCTGGCAGCACAATGTCGCCAACGCGTAAATGCCGTAACGCGTCTGCCGCAAGCTCCGTTGAGGCCAGGATCAACGGGAAAGAGAGTAAAAACTGCTTATTTTGTCGCGTCGGGGAAAAGTGCCACGCCGAATGCTGAAGCAGGCGAATTAATGTTAACGGCGACAGCGCCATTAATCCTCTTTCATATTGCTCGCTATTTTTTATTTCAATCCAACAATAAATTTCCGGTTCATGGCTTTCCTCAGCAGGCTGCAAGTAACCGACTATATTTTTAATTTCCTGACTGAGCGCGGCGTTATATACATCCCAGTACCACTGCGCCGAGGTATTATTATTTTCAGCTAATAACGGACAAAGCGATAACAAGTTCAACAAAGGCTCCGCATTATAAAGGCGTAATTTCCCGTATTGACTGGCGAAACATATCTGTTTATCCGGCAATCGTTCTCCCGCCTGCAACGGAAAGAGTCGTAACTGCCCTTGCTGGCCGTTACATTGAAAATTCAATATCGGTTGTCGATCCAGATATTGCCGGGCGATGACCTCATCTTTACTGACAGGAGGAAATAACAGCGCAGCTTTATTCATCAATAATGGCTCTTTGCCCAATACTAAATGGCATGCAGTTGTTCAAGGATAAAACGAAACTTTTCCTGCCGTTTTCTTTTTCCGATAACCTGCTGAAAGTGCGCAGCGACCTTATCGCACTGGCGCAGATAATCTGTTTCTTGCTGCTTAATCCGCAATATGGCGTCCTGCTGTTGCTGCACCATTACCTGTTCTTTTTCAAGCCACTTTCGCATATCCATTAACGATAACGCGCGCTGTGTATTACGGTCGCTCATCGCGGAAAAGTAATCACGATTATAGTGGGCGATATGTTGTGAATAGCGATTAAGCGCGTCAAGTTGTTGCGCCATTTTTACCATTTCGCGCTGTTGCTTTAACCACGCCAATTCCGTTTTTACCGTCCGGTAATGATAAAGCGATAATAACTGGCGCAGCAGCGAAGTTAATCTTAGCGATTCATCTGCAGTGTTTTCATCCTCTGCGTTATAAAACACCTTGCGGACCCGGAGCATTCGCCACGATCTCCCGTAATTGATTTAAGGTTATTTCAGGCGCTCGCAGCGCGCGTAATGATTGTTTGAGAACATTATCCAGTGCCGGTTTAACCGCAACCGCGTAATCGGTAAAGGGATCGCTGCCGGTCTGGTATTCGCCCAGACGAATTAACATTTCGATATCGGCATAGGCCGTCATTAATTGCCTTATATGTGTGGCAATAGTTTGCTGTTCAGTTCCCGTAATATTATTCATCACCCGACTCAGGCTGGCTGCCACATCAATGGCGGGATAATGTCCCTGATCGGCCAGTTTGCGCGAAAGGATAATATGCCCGTCCACTAAAGAGCGCACTTCGTCAGCAATCGGGTCGTGCATCGAATCTTGTTCAACCAGTACCGAATACAGCGCGGTGATAGTGCCCTGCCGGGTACGTCCACTGCGTTCAACCAGCCGCGAGAGCAGGTTGTAAACCGAAGGAGGAAAGCCATTGCGCCCCGGCGGTTCGCCGTTGGCAAGCCCGATTTCGCGCTGTGCGCGGGCAAGACGTGTCAGCGAATCAACAATGAGCAAAGTCGATTCCCCTTGCTGGCGAAACCCTTCGGCGATGGCGGTGGCCGTAAACGCAGCGCGCACACGCTCCATGCTGCTGCGATCCGAGGTGGCGCACACGAGCACGGTGCGCTGACGTAGCGCTTCATCCAACTCCCTGTCCATAAACTCACGCAGCTCGCGCCCGCGCTCACCCGTCAGGCAAAACACGATAGTGTCGCACGGTATATTTCGCGCCAGCTCCGCCAGCAGCGTTGTTTTACCGCATCCCGCCCCGGCAAAAATCCCCGCCCGCTGGCCTGCACCCAGCGTCAGCAAACCGTCAATACTGCTGAGCCCGGTGTAGAGCGGCGTCTCAATACACAGGCGATCGGTCGCCGGCGTGGCGTTATGCATCACCGGTACAGATCGCGCGGTTAAGGTGTCGACAAAAGCGGCCTGACCCTGCCCGCCAAGAGCACGACCAAACCCATCGAATACGCACCCTTTCAGCGCTGGCGAGACCTGTATGCTGTGGGGCAAACCTAAAGGATGGACCTCTGAACCGGGCTTAATGCCTTCCAGCGTATCCAGGGCGGCAAGTGAAACCTCTTGCGAATCAAAGCCAATTACTTCAGCCATAATCGGCGCGCCTGACGTGCGCGGCAAAAGGCATAAGTCTCCTAAGCGCGCGCCCGGAAGATAACACTGTAAAACGATGCCGCTAATCCCGGTTACCGAGCCGATAACGTTTACCGGCTCTGTCTGCTCAAGCTGGCGTTGTGTGGCCTGCTGCCAGCGGGTAAGTTCCTCTTGCCAGCCGTCGCTCACCAGGGCACCTCAAACCGCGTTTTACCCTGAAAGATCAGCTTTTCTTCGTTAATGGCGAGAAGTTTGATGCCACTAATCTCATCATTGATAAACACCCGCAGCCCGTTGTCGGTCACGATATACGGGGATTCACCCTTTACCACAAGGGCAATGCGAAAAGGCAGCGGCGGCGGCGGCTGGACAATATCCACTGAGATTTGCGCAGCACTCTGGTAACGCTGGGCAAAATGTTGCAGTAGCGCCTGCGTTTCAGCCTGTAACTTATCATCGCCGACCAGATGCAAAACAATGTCGTCACTGCCGGTTATTTCCAGATCGACGCGTTGCCCTAAACCGGCCTGCTGAAGCAGTGAAGCCAGCATTTCGCGGGTTTGCGCGGCAGTTTCAAGAAACGTTTTCTGCGGCTTCGGCACCGGCGCAGAAATCGCCGCCGGCCGCGCGTCTTTGCCAGAAAAACCGCCCAGCCCGAACGCGGCTATCGCGAGAATAAAACAAACCGCAGCCACGGCTTTATTCAGTCGACCACGCGGTCTTTCAGCCACAGGCGCATGCGAACCCGCCTGGTGGTCGGCTTGCGCAGCGGGAGCGCTTTCCGTTTCCCACGGCGTGTCTGACTGCGCCACACATAACCAAATCCCCGCCAGCGAGAAGGGCGTACCGGGTTCGAGGTTATCGATGTGTTCAACGCGACGACCTTCATTCGTCAGCACCGCGCCTTGCAGGGCTTCCACTTGCCAGCCGTTATCCGTCGCATGCAGCCGGCAATGGTTTTGCGCAATCGCCGCGTCGTATAACACCATGTCCGCATCGGGCGATGATCCAATCAACCACTGCGTACCGGTCAAGGGTAACAGTGCGCCGCTATTCAGGCCGCTAAGCACTCTCAGTTCATAGAGCACGATGTTTTTCCTCAATCTGCTGCATGTTCTGCGGGTTCGTGGGTTTCTGTTTCAAGATCGATCCGCCCCTGGATCTGGACTTTTATCGAGGGAATAAGCTCCGAAAAGGCGAGTACCGGAACAAGCGTGGACGACTCCCGTAGCAGACCGGAAAGCGGGCCGCGCAACTCAGGCTCGACAAGCAGCACACTGGGGGTGCCTTCATCAGTGGGAAAGCACTGCGCTAAACGGGCAAGTAACGCTTCATGCATCACCGAAGAGAGCGTCATCGACTGCGCGCCCTCCGCGTTTAATGCCTGGCGGAACACCGCTTCCGTGGCGGGTGCCAGTAACCAGCTATTCAGCGTTTCATGTTGGCTGTACTGGTAACAAATCTGCTCTCTCAGCGCGTGGCGAACCAGCTCGGTTAACACCATCAGGTTGGATTCATGGCGGCTATGTTTAATCAATGTTTCGGCAATCAGGCGCAGCGGTCGCAGGGTGACACGTTCTGCGGCCAGCCGCTGCAAAACCGCCGAAAACCACGCGATGGGCAAGCACCTTTCGAGTTCATCGGCCAGCTCAGGCTGTTCGCTTCGTAGCCAGTCAATCAGCGCTTTGCTCTCTTGTAAGCCGACAAATTTCCACCCCGTTGACAGAATGGCCCGCCGCATTCTGGCGAGGATCAGATCGCCAGAAGTGCGTTTTTCGGTCTCGTACTGTGATAAGCGGTGATCGTCAACGTCAAACCATCGCAAGCCTTGCTCTTCGCGCTCTTCAAGCCCGGACGTACCGTCATCCTCAGCAACCAGTCTGGCAGTGACGGCACACTTATCAGGATCATACGTTGCGCGAATAACCGGCACTTCATACACGCAGAAACGAAACTCATCGGGTGCCAGTTGCGCATTACCCTCAAGCTCGAAAGAGGGCAGCGTGAGGCCATATTCAAAAACAGTGTCGTTGCGTAGGGCATAGATGCGCTGGAGTAGTTGTTCAAACCCCGGTTGTTGCTGATGCTGTGGATGAAATTGCAGCAGGTAGGCGCGCAGCGGGAAAAAGCGGCGAACATTTTCATAACCCATTAATTCTGTTGAATTATCAGGCTCAGCGCCGACAATCGATGGAGTAGGTTGCCCCGCCATTTCCAGCCTGGGCTTTTCCTGTCGGGTAAGCAGGAAGGCTAACGTCAGGCAGAGCAAACTGAGGGTAGTGAAAAGCATTGCTGGCATGCCAGGCACCACCGCAAACAGCGCCATAATGATGCCGCAATAGATCCAGGCTTTGGGGTGGCGCGTTAATTGCCAGATGATCTCACCGCCAATATTGAGGCTGGAAGCCGCGTTATCGGAATTAACACGCGTAATAATAATGCCCGCCGCAAGCGAGATCAGCAGCGCCGGGATCTGCGCCACCAGGCCATCACCAATGCTCAGAATCGAGTAGATATGCATGGCGTCGGCGGCGGGCATTCCGTGCTGCAAAATGCCGACGGAAAAACCGCCGATTAAGTTAATAAAAACGATGATAATTCCGGAAATGGCGTCACCTTTGACGAATTTCATCGCCCCGTCCATGGCGCCAAAAAGCTGGCTCTCTTTGGTCAGCTGCTCGCGGCGCACCCTCGCGTCTGCCGTATCAATCAGGCCCGAGCGTAAATCGCTATCAATGGCCATCTGCTTACCCGGCATCGCATCCAGATTAAAACGGGCGGAAACCTCCGCGACGCGTTCAGCCCCCTTTGTAATGACCAGAAAGTTAACCAGCGTCAGGATCAAAAAGATAACCAACCCTACAGCCAGGTTACCGCCCGCGACAAAATTACCAAAAGTTTCAACAACATGACCCGCATCATGCTGCAATAAAATCATGCGCGTCGTGGCAACGGATAACGCGAGGCGGAACATGGTTGTCAGCAGTAAAACTGCCGGAAACGTAGAAAATGCCAGCGGGTGCTGCATAAATAATGCCTGGATGGCCAGCAAGGTGGCAATACAGATATTCAATGAGAGTGCGGTATCAATAATAAAAACCGGCAGCGGCAAAACCATCATAAAGACAATCGTCATGACAATAACCGCACCAATGAGTTCAGTCTGGTTTACCATTCGAACGGCCAGTTTCGTAAAAAAAAGTCTCATGAACACCACATATTTTCACATTGATCGAATAAGTAATTTTTATTAACCATCGATAATCATCTCTGTATTAGCTAACGCGTCGACAATCGACATTTTTCAAATCAATCAAAAGACAACACCTTTGCATTAGTGTTCTCAACGCAGGAATGCGCGCAAAAGAAAATACCTAAAAGCGTATCACGTGATGTAGAGCGTGCATTTCTCCTCCACCCGCGCACATAAAAGCAGACCACCACTCTGAAGACGTACCTGAAATATTCTGCAAATTAACCAGGCAGATTTTCACTTCATTGCCACTCATAAGTGAGCAAGGAATAACTGGATAATACAAAGGGAATTTTTATGGGGAAGTTACCCATCAATGTTAATAATGAATCAGCGGATAAAAACGCATTCGATATAGATGAGTTAGTCGCAAACACCACCACCAGACTCAGGAAATTCATCAGCCGTCGGGTTTACAATCAAAGTGATGTAGATGATCTGGTACAAATGACTTACCTTGAAGCATTTCGCAATCAACATAAGTTTATTGGTGCGTCCAGTAAAGAAACCTGGTTATTTGGCATTGCGTCTAACCTGGTGCGAAATCATTTTAAAAAGACATTTAATAAACCTGAGATGGTGGCACTGGATGATGTTAATTTTTTAATTTCCGATCAGATATTCAATCCTGACTATATTAACGAACATAAAATACAACTTTCTGAAACCATTGCTATGGTCGATAAATTGCCGCTCAAAATGCAAAACGTCATCTACCATATTATGGATTCAGACACCAGTTATAACGACGCCGCCGAGCAATTAGGTATTCCGATTGGAACAATACGTTCCAGGCTCTCCAGAGTTCGAAAAATACTGAAAAATAATCAGGAAGAAGGGTAATTAATGGAAATGAAATTAGATGAGCGAATCTTAAAACGGCTGCCCCGCGGGCTCAGGGTGGCGCAAAAAAGCGATATTGAAGCCATGACCATGATTTTTAATGAGACAGCGAATACCGGTGCGAATTCTCCCGTAACAAGGCCGATCACCGAGAAAGAACTGGGGTTTTATATCGAGCTTTATCAACAAGATAAATTGCCGGTGTACGTACTGGAGCGCGAAGGGGAAATCATCGCCTGGCTGTCAATCAACCGCTTTAGCTGGGGAACGTTAGCTTGCCGGCAAACCGGGGAAATTGCCTTATATGTGCGCGCGGATCGCTGCGGCAGCGGGCTTGGCGTGCATCTTGGGCTGGCGGCGCTGCTGCTTGGCCGTGAATATGGGTTTGAAACCATGGTCGCCTGGATTATGGCGTCTAACCTTGCCAGCCAACGAATTGCCAAATATCTCGGCGGAGAACAATGGGCTTTCTTACCCAGAATTGCCCGTTTCGGTGAACAACGCGCCAGCGTCATGCTGTTTGGTTTCCGGCCGGATCTGCGTCTTTATAAATAAAACAGGGATAATCGATATGCTAAAAATGGATTCTGTGCGTAGCCAGTTAGATAGTAAATTAAAACAAGCCAGCAGTGATTTTCAGACCTCTGCCAAAAATATGAACGGTATGTCGATGGGCGACTGGCTCACGTTTCATCAACATATGAAACAATATTCTTCTGCCACCTGGGCTGCAAACCAGGAAGTGACGCTCAATCACAACCTGGCTCGCTCAATTATTAACGATGGTCGATAAGCTAACAGGTGACATGTATGAAATGCTACTGGCGTATTTTTTATTCACCTCTTTCGCATTGCGCCAGATTATTTAAACGCTGCGCAACACTAACCCTGATATTATTAACAGCTTTTATACATCAACACGCCGTGGCGGCTGTGCCCGCCATATTAAACAGTAGTGAATTCTCGTATCAAAACACCCCAGCGCCGTTAAATAAAGTGCTGGAGGATTTTGCTCATGCATTTTCGCTACGCCTGGTTATAGATCCAAAAATTTCGGCAGCGGTAAAGAATAAACTACGCGCTAATACGGCTCAGCAGTTTATTGAACGCCTGGCGCTTGAATATAATTTACAGTGGTTTATTTTCGAGGATAAATTATACGTCAGCAGTAAAACAGATCAGCACTCGCTAAAGATTAAAGTGTCTGGCGAGTCGATTGATAGTCTTAAAAAGGCGTTAACGGATATAGGTCTGCTGGATAAGCGATTTGGCTGGGGAGAACTGCCGGAGAGCGCTGAAATATTGGTAAGTGGCCCAACCGAATATGTGAACCTCATAAAAATGTTTGCCGAACAGCCTGATGCCAGTAAAAACAAAGGGGGCGCATTTGAAACCATGTTCTTTCCTTTGCGTTTCGCTGAAGCGGCCGATATCCGGGTTGAATATCAAAATGAACTGATCACCATTCCGGGGGTTGGCACAATATTATCGGAGCTATTAGATGCAAACAAATCCTCGCCCCAGCTTCAGCGCTACAATTACCCGGCTGCGCTTGAGGCGGGTGAAAGCAAAAATCCATTTAATAACCGCTTAGGCGCTTCGTTTTCAGCGCTGACTGACCGCATTTCACTGGCACCTGCACTGCCTGCATCCAGCGATGACAAACCGAAAATCGTGGTCAGTACACGCAGCAATGCCATCCTCATTCAGGACAACCCCGCCAAAAGGAGTGAGTATGCGCAGCTCATTGAAAAGCTCGATGTTCCGCTGAGATCGGTCGCCATCGATACCCTCGTTATCGACGTGGATAACCGTCAGGTTCTTAACACCGGCATGCAGGAAAAACGTTTAAGCCGCCGAGGCAGCGTTTACGATGAGGTTATTAACGGCAACAAATCTGTTCTTAACGCCCGGGAGATGAAAAAATTTCAGGCTGAAATTCAAAGGATTGTCGAACAAGGCGGCGCGTCGTTAACCGCTCGCCCTTCACTGATAACAATGGAGAATTTTCCCGCAGTCTTTAATTTTAGTAATCAAAACCGACCCGCAACAAAAGATGGCCCGCTCTCTACTGCGTCCAACGGTGCGGTGTTGCAAATCACGCCCCGTGTTATCGCCAGTGACAAACAGCAAGCGTTGCAGATTAAAGTCAATATGTATAACAAAGGGACAACGCCAGCGCCTGAAGATAACCACAAGACAGGCAATCTCAGCACGCTGGTAACAGTCGATGAGGGTGATTCGTTAATTATTGGCGGTTTATCGGTCCATGAAAAAAAGAACACCACCTTCAACTTACGGGAAAGTGAAAATCGGCAACGGTTTATTATCATTACGCCGAAGATAATTCAAAAAGATGCGAATAAAGAAAAAACCAGCGCAAAGAAAACCACATCAGAATATGGCGGTTCGTTTTCCAAAAAAATATACAAGCAGATCTTCGATGATATTACCAGGCTATCCAGCGGCACTATTTCACCAGCTACATCGCCAGCTATCGATGATATAACCATCGAGGACGTGTGCGATATTCACTGGCCACTGACCGTGCTGGCTGGAAACGTTAAATCGCTGGCAACGCAGGAATATACTATCTCTTCATCATTAATAAAAAACGCAGGTCAGCAGTCGGTTGTATTTCATGGTACCGATTGTGATAACGATGAAAATATCATGATCGTCCCTTACCCCAACGCACCTATATCACCTGGTGCTTACATCGAAGTTTATATCGCCAGAAAGAACGAAGCACAGAAATAACCTCGCTCAAAGATCGTGAAGGAGCCCTACAATGAAAATTAATCCATTAACCCCTGCCATTATTAATACGCCGCTGGAAAACAGACAAGATCCTGGTATTGCGAAACGGGACCGCCGGGATATTCCCACCGGCTCTTTATATACCGGCCCGCAAAACAATAACGACGACCGCCCTGCCCGCCCCGATGCCCGCTCGCTGATCTTTACTCCCGACCCGCGCGGCGAAGGGTATCCCTCCATTGAGAAACAGATTGCCGGGCAGATGATCCGCCAGCGCGAAGGGCAGACCGGCGAATCCGGCTTTACCGCCTCCTACGGCGCGCCCTACGAGGCAAGAAAATCCCTCCTCGCTTACGGTCTGTCGGCGGCGGGCATTCACGATCCGGCCAGCCTGCCCGATAACGGGCATACCCAGACGACAGCGCTGCTGGACGAAGTGCGCGGGCAGTATGCCGCCTCCCCGCAGACGCACTATGACGCGCAGGGCAACACACGCACGCCTTCCCTGCTGGTGGCGGCGGCGCGGGATTTTTTCGACCAGCAGATCAATACCGGCGCGCAGTACAAAACCAACACCCACGATGACGTTCCGGGTCTGGAAGGCAAACCGCTGGCGCAGTACAGCGACCGCGATAAAGTGCAGTCGCTGCGCCATTTTGCCGGACAGCCGCTGCGCACCGAGCAGAATGAACCCACTAACACTGAACTGGTGATGAAAGATATCGGCGCGCTGCTGATGCTCGACGGCATTGCCGCAGAAGCGGGCGCCATGGCGGAGTTTTTCACTGAAAAAGCGGTGACCACGGAAGGCCGGAGCGCGCTGGCCACGCTGCGCAACGCCCCTGAGCAGGCGGCTGCCGGGGAAGCCGGTGTGGCAATGGCCGGCGCAACCGGTACAGAGATGGCAG
Source organism: Enterobacter sp. R4-368 (assembly GCF_000410515.1). Taxonomy (NCBI): domain Bacteria; kingdom Pseudomonadati; phylum Pseudomonadota; class Gammaproteobacteria; order Enterobacterales; family Enterobacteriaceae; genus Enterobacter; species Enterobacter sp. R4-368. Next base: position 2,950,886 of record NC_021500.1, read on the forward strand.
TGGCCGGTGAAGCCAGGGCAGCCGCCGCCGGAGCCGCTAAGGGAGCACTGGCAGGGGAAACCACGGCGGCAGCGAGCGCAGCGGCCGGAGAAACCGGAACGGCGGCAGTAAACCGGCTGCGTCCTTCACTGGCGGGTGATATCAGCCAGTACGCCGTGAAGGATGGCGAGGCGCTGCTCAACGGGAGCCGCGCCAGCGCCGGGGGCATTCATCAGGTGAAGGATGCGGCAGGAAATGACCGCTGGCTGCTGCGCTACCGCGATGGAACAGGTGACAGCAGGGTGTACGAAGTCGGGCAGGATTTCCGCCCAGGCGAAGGGCGGGCGCGCATTATCGACCCGCAGACCCGACAGCCGGTGCTGACGGTGCAGTCGGGCAACGGCGAGTGGCAGCGCAGCGCATTGCCCGGCGGGGTACAGCCGCGCACCAACACCGAACCGCAAACCAGCCTTGCAGCGACCGCCGGAACATCCGGCAGCAGTACGCTTACCCGCCAGGAAAAATTTTCCCCGGTCAGCGAAGAGCTTCGCGAACTTTATATGAGGCCTGATGAGGGGCAATATCGGGCCAGAACAGCAAAAGAGAAAGCAACCGATGAAAAAATCCTGCTGGATTTGAATTCGGTAAAAAACAGGCAGGAATCAGCTATTCTTGCGGAATATATTGAAGGGGGAGATGGCACTTACCGCACGATAAATAATCATCTGCGGCATATTAGCCCTTCAGCCGAAGGGGAAACACTGGCAACAGAATTAAAAGCAGCCGTAGCTAAACTGACGGATTATAATGCACCGGCATATCGGGCGGCGACAGTTCCCGCGGGGACGTACGGTAATAAAATAAAAGTCAACGATGTGGTGACCGACGCCGGATTTATGTCCGCATCCGCATTACCGCAGAACTCAATAAACTGGCTTGAGACCTGGACTGGACAATTTGAAAAGCAATCTACTGACAAGGTGCTTTTTATTTTAGATCATACCACGCCGAAAAAAATGGCTGCCGGAGGAATGCTCCCGGACCATATTTTAGTTAACCCTAACACGCCGTTAAAAGTTAAAGAGATTCACGCCATCGAAGGAAATGCATCACGCGATCCCATCACTATTGTCAGATTGAAAGATGCAGAACACCCTTTCAGGCATGATATTAAGAATATTTTTTCCGGAAATATTGAATTACCCGCCGTCGAAGTACCCTTCCTGAAAAAATTAGGTCTCCGTCATTAATTTGACGGCCTGAAGTACGACATCTTTTTTATTTGTGCAAAAGAGGTGGTTATGAAAATCGATTCTGTATCCGTTCCTGTTTTTCCCCAGCCGTTTATCCGCGAGGAAACCTCCGCCAAAAACAAACGTGAAATCCCCACCGGCTCGTTATATACCGGCCCGCAAAACAACAATGATGACCGCCCTGTCCGCCCCGATGCCCGCTCGCTGATCTTTACTCCCGACCCGCGCGGCGAAGGGTATCCCTCCATTGAGAAACAGATTGCCGGGCAGATGATCCGCCAGCGCGAAGGGCAGACCGGCGAATCCGGCTTTACCGCCTCCTACGGCGCGCCCTACGAGGCAAGAAAATCCCTCCTCGCTTACGGCCTGTCGGCGGCGGGCATTCACGATCCGGCCAGCCTGCCCGATAACGGGCATACCCAGACGACAGCGCTGCTGGACAAAGTGCGCGGGCAGTATGCCGCCTCTCCGCTGGCGCATTATGACGCGCAGGGCAACACACGCACGCCTTCCCTGCTGGTGGCGGCGGCGCGGGATTTTTTCGACCAGCAGATCAATACCGGCGCACAGTACAAAACCAACACCCATGACGATGTTCCGGGCCTGGAAGGCAAACCGCTGGCGCAGTACAGCGACCGCGATAAAGTGCAGTCGCTGCGCCATTTTGCCGGGCAGCCGCTGCGCACCGAGCAGAATGAACCCACTAACACTGAACTGGTGATGAAAGATATCGGCGCGCTGCTGATGCTCGACGGCATTGCCGCAGAAGCGGGCGCCATGGCGGAGTTTTTCACTGAAAAAGCGGTGACCACGGAAGGCCGGAGCGCGCTGGCCACGCTGCGCAACGCCCCTGAGCAGGCGGCTGCCGGGGAAGCCGGTGTGGCAATGGCCGGCGCAACCGGTACAGAGATGGCAGTGGCCGGTGAAGCCAGGGCAGCCGCCGCCGGAGCCGCTAAGGGAGTACTGGCAGGGGAAACCACGGCGGCAGCGAGCGAAGCGGCCGGAGAAACCGGAACGGCGGCAGTAAACCGGCTGCGTCCTTCACTGGCGGGTGATATCAGCCAGTACGCGGTGAAGGATGGCGAGGCTCTGCTCAACGGGAGCCGCGCCAGCGCCGGGGGCATTCATCAGGTGAAGGACGCGGCAGGAAATGACCGCTGGTTGCTGCGCTACCGCGATGGAACAAGTGACAGCAGGGTGTACGAAGTCGGGCAGGATTTCCGCCCAGGCGAAGGGCGGGCGCGCATTATCGACCCGCAGACCCGCCAGCCGGTGCTGACGGTGCAGTCGGGCAACGGCGAGTGGCAGCGCAGCGCATTGCCTGGTGGGGTACAGCCGCAAACCGGCCAGCCATTGAATGCGCCAGCAGGCAAAATGTATGGTAATCCTCGAGCGGATCTTCCCGAACAGCCGCTCGACCTCAGTATCTCCCGGCCAGCATCATTATCGCGTCCAGCGCCGATGGACGTTGATTCACAGCCAGGCCCTTCGACAGTACTCGACACAGCAGAAACGGAACACCCTCTTGATCTGAGCCTGCCCCGCCGCTTACCGGATGGCCGATCGCCGGAAAACAGCCTGCCACCCACGCCCGGCACGCCCATATTCACACCGGCGAGCAGCCGTGCGCCAACACCTGTTACCCCCTTCTCACCAGCCATGTCAGAAGGTTATTCCGCAACAGGCCTCCCGCGCACGCCAGGCGCTTCCCTGTTTGGCTCAGAAAACCGAAGTTCATCCCTTTCCAGGCCGTTAACACCAGGCGCGGAAAGTGAGTTATCGGCCACCGAAATGCGATCAGGAAACAGTTCAGGGAGGAGCACCCCATCATCCGTCGCAACCTCCGGCGCCGGGTACACGCCTTATGCCGACGATGCGATTAATTTCAACCCTTGGGCGGATAACGTTCAGCTGCCACCAGGAAGCTATCTGAACGATCGCGGCTACATTGAGAGAAGGGATTTTAATAAATTGTACCGTGTTGAGCAGGCAGATCGGGTCGACCGGCGTGGCGATCCGCAGAATGTTGGTTTCAGGGACGGAAATTACTTTGCCGGTGTTGAGAAGATGATGTCCGGCCCGGTGGTATTCGTTGCGCGAACCCGGGAGGGAGCAGAACGTTTTGGTCGGGGCGAGCTGAACAATGGTTTTCATCTGTATGAAATTGATGCGCAGGGCATACCCGGTGTCTCACTTCGGGAAAATATTGAACACAATGAACAATATATGGAGCTAGCAAACACCATGCAGCCAGGATATGTCGCAGGTCTGCGCAGCGTCAATCAGCTGGAAAGGTTTGGCGATTACGCCTGGTCATTCGATGAGGTGCATCTGGCCAACGACCAGGTCACGCCGGATAAAATAACCAAAATTTATTAACCCCCGCAAAGTAAACGGCGCCATTACCGCCACGTCATGGCGCCGCAATGACTTTACTCTCCCCGTTCGGTTTCATTTGCTCCCCTGGTGGTCGCCGCGCTTTCCGTTATGGCAGAAAGGAAACTGTCGGTGAAGGTCTGCCAACCGATCGTATATTTCCCGTGAGGGCTTTTCAGGCACAATTCGTCTTTGGCCTGCCGGGGATCACTTACCAGCGTCCAGGGCGTATCGCCTTGGGCATTTAAAAATTGTTCGGCCTGCTCATATTGCCGTGGATTAACCATTAACATTGCCGCGCGATTAACTTCAGGATGCTTTTGCAACTGTTTGAGAAGTGCTTGTATACGTGCCTTTGCGGGTTCTTTGTCAAATGCGAGGCGCAGCGCCTGGGTAAGCAACTGTTTTGCACACCCGACCGTCTGCTTACGCATCTCTTCCCGCTCTTTTTGCCAGTCATTCAGTAATACCTGTGCCTGTTTCCATAGCGTCTTCGACACCTCTTCATACGCCTGATGGCGAATCCGCTCTGCCGCTAATTGCGCATGTTTTATCGTCTCTCTGGCGCGCAGATTGGCAGTGTCGCACGCCTGTTGCGCGACAAAAAAGTTCGCTATCTCTTCCCTACGCAGCACCGGTTGTTGCACAACCGAAGCCCCGGCGAGCAGATTAATTTTATGCACCGTTAACATGGCCGTTTTCCCGTGGGCGTTCGCGCTGTATCCAGGCGATAACCGCCATCCACAGCATGGAGAGTTTATGCGCTGTGACAGGGATGACTGGCTGGCGCTCGACCTCTTCGACTTTTTCTTTCGGCAGAGAAAAACGCATTCGCGACCAGACAGGCTCCCCCACCCAACTGCGAAGCAGGATGATTCCGGTAATGTCCGGATCGGGAGAGAGAGGCGGCGTCCACAGCCCCGGTTTTAACCCCATAGCCAACCGGCGACACCATTGCAAAGCACCTGAAGACATAACACGATAGACCGATTGTGGATGATCCACGCAGACACAAAAAAGGGCTTCAAATAATAAAACGCGCTGGTGTTGTAATAGCTCAATGACGTTAATAACCGCCTCTGTTGGCTCAGGAATGGCCGCAGGTTTGACGCCAAAAAGGCTATCAATCCAGTGTCTTTGGTGTGCTTCAGCATGAGCGATAACCGCATGAATAAGGTGCAACTCTTCCGGCAACGGCCAACTGTGATGACGTTTATGACGCCAGCCATCGCGCCACCAGTGAATCCATCGCAGCATGAAAATCCCTTTAATAAAATTGGTTTTATTTTTTCTGTATAAAGAAATAAAACGAGGCAAGTAAACAGAGGCAACCCATAACATATAATATCATGGTGTTTGGTTTTTTATTTTCCGCCACAATACTTTGCGTTTTATATTCTGTGGTAGGAATAAAAGAAATAGACAATTTTTTATCATCGGCATCAACCATTCCCGGAATACTGCTCAGCGCCATCCGCCTAATAACAGGCTGTAATTTTTCCACATGAATATCCCGATTATATTTAATAAACACCGCCGCTGAGGCGGGTTGTATTGGCTCACCCGCTGAGATACGTTCCGGCAGGACAATATGCACTCTGGCCATAATGACGCCATCTATTTGCGATAACGTAAACTCGAGTTCCTGAGACAGGGCATAAATATAGCGAACGCGTTCTTCAAGCGGTGATGAAATCATCCCTTCCTTTCGAAAAACATCTCCCAGGCTAACATAGCTCTGGGAGGGCAATCCTGCGGAATGTAATATTTTCACAGCTTCAGGAAGATCGGACATGGCTATCGAAACGGAATAACCCGTTTTATCCGACTGCTTCGCGGCGTCAATACCTTTGTCCTTGAGTTCGGCAACGATGGCGTTAGCCGCTGGCTCAGCAAGCCCCTGATATAACGCCAGTTCACCCTGGCACCCGCAGAGGAAGGTAACCATGAGTAACAGGGTGATGGCGTTAATTGCTCTTATTAACATAATGGGTTTTTATCGTTACTGGAGGTTTGTCATTCGCTCCACGCTGTTGGTCATTTTGCTGATCATTTTCGAGACAAACTGATTATTTAAATAATAGTTTGACATCGAACGGTTGGCTTTCAGTAGATCATAAGGATTATTGCTACCGGAAGCCGCTTTTAAATCCCGTCCCGCCTGTCTGGAGAGCTTTTCTAACATATCAGATAACTGGCGCAGGATAGATTTCGTATCGGTAATGCAATCATTTCGGTCATTGCCCGGCCGGTGGTGATTATTTGCACCGGAGCAGTTATTCCCATTATTGCCAGGTCGATTGCAACTATTCCAGTTATTATCAGGGCGGTGGCCACCATCCCAGTTATTATTTGGCTTATGACAATTATTCCAGTTGTTGTTGGGTTTATTGCAGTGATTCCAGTCGTTATTGGGTTTATTACAGTTTTTGCCATCGTCTGGTTTACAGCAGGTATTATTATTTTCAGGCGGTTTAGGGGCAGAACCACAGCGCGTTAACACGTTGTTGTTTTGCTGAAAAACAACCTGCGGGTTGCTCACCATATTTAAAGCTGCTCTGGTAATAAAACACATAGAATACTCCTTTATCGCACAGCGCTATTGTAGAGATGCCATTTAATATTGAATGGCTTTACCCGCCTGCTGCATTGAGTTTTGCGCTTTCGTTGATGAATCGATCAACGAACTGGTAATACCGTTAATGGTATCGGTGATCATTTTGGCTGACTGCGCCTGGGCGTTCATCATGGTTGTTGCAGCGGAAACCATATCCAGTTGTCCCATGGAAGCTAAAGACGCTCCCATTGAAGCTCCTCCGGCCATAACGTTTTCTCCTTATTGATGAGTAGTGACTTGGGGTTGCTACGATTTATTGGTGGCGCTTTTTTATAAAACTGTTCACTTTTCGCGGGACGTTTTATAGGCATAACGCGCCATTTGCGAAGGTCTGGTTAGCTGGCTTCCATTGCGCTCATCGTGTTACATTTTGGTGACATTCCACCCACGTGTGCCGCTATGACCCTCTCTGTGTTTTGCATCCTGCTGTTCGCCGCGCTGCTGCATGCCAGCTGGAACGCGATAGTGAAAGCGGGCAGCGACAAGCTCTATTCGGCTATTGCCGTCAGTGGTTCCGCCGCATTAATCGCGCTGGTTTTACTGCCTTTTTCTCCGCAGCCGACTCTCGCCAGCGCGCCTTATCTCATTGCCAGTTGCGCCTTACAGGTGATCTACACGGTGCTGGTCGCCAAAACCTATCAGGTGGCGGATATGAGCCAGACCTACCCGCTGATGCGCGGCACCGCGCCGCTGCTGGTGGCGATAATCAGCGTGCTGTGGCTTGGCGATTCGCTCTCCAGTGTGGCTTGGGGTGGGATTGCGGTGATCTGTCTGTCGATTCTCGGCATGGCGTTCAATGGCCGCAGTCAGTCGCGTAAAGGCATCTGGCTGGCGTTACTCAACTCCTGCTTTATCGCCGGTTACACGCTGGTGGATGGCACCGGTGTGCGCCTCGCCGGTTCGGCGCTCGGCTACACACTGTGGACATTCTTTATGAATGGCTTCTGCCTGCTGCTGTGGGCGATGCTGGCGCGCCGACAAGAAGTGACACGTTATCTGGCGGTAAACTGGAAAAAGGGATTGCCCGGCGGTATCGGCACGATGGGCTCCTATGGGCTGGCGCTGTGGGCCATGACACAAGCGCCGCTGGCGGTGGTGGCGGCACTGCGTGAAACCTCGATTCTCTTCGGCGCGCTGCTGGCTTTTTTGTTGCTGAATGAGAAGGTCGCCGGGCTGCGAATCGTCGCGGCCTGCGGTATCGCCGTCGGGGCAATTTTACTGCGTCTTTCATAAGACAAACTGGCAATAAAAGTTGCCGAAAATCGTTTACAAAACCTGCCTGGCGCAGCATTGCCATTGCTGTGCCGCATAGTGGTTCTGTCATCTGACTGTGCTAGATTTCTCCCGCATAAAGGCTGAATTACAGCCATATATTCTTTATTTCCTCATTTTCTTAAAGTAATCATCGAGATGAAAAGGCAAAGAAACGTCAATTTGTTGTTGATGCTGGTACTGCTGGTCGCTGTCGGGCAGATGGCACAGACAATCTACATTCCAGCCATCGCCGATATGGCGCGCGATCTTAATGTGCGTGAAGGCGCGGTGCAGAGCGTCATGGCCGCCTATTTGCTGACCTATGGCGTCTCGCAGCTTTTTTATGGCCCACTGGCGGACAGAATTGGACGTCGGCCGGTGATCCTCGCCGGGATGAGCATTTTTATGCTGGCGACGCTGATTGCTATCTCCACGCACAGCCTGGCGGTATTAATTCTGGCCAGCGCCTTGCAGGGCATTGGTACCGGCGTCGGCGGCGTGATGGCGCGAACCCTGCCGCGTGATCTTTACGCGGGTACAGAGCTGCGCCACGCCAACAGCCTGCTGAACATGGGGATTCTGGTCAGCCCGTTACTGGCTCCGCTGATTGGCGGCGTGCTGAACACGCTGGTGAACTGGCGCGCCTGCTTTATTTTCCTGCTGGCGCTGTGTGTCTTCGTCACCTACAGCATGGCGCGCTGGATGCCGGAAACCCGCCCAACGGATGCGCCGCGCATCCGGCTTATCGCCAGCTATAAAACGCTGTTCGGCAGCGGCGCGTTTAACTGCTATCTGCTGATGTTGATTGGCGGTCTGGCGGGAATTGCGGTGTTTGAAGCCTGTTCCGGCGTATTGATGGGCGGCGTTCTTGGCCTCAACAGCATGACGGTCAGTGTGCTGTTTATCCTGCCAATTCCGGCGGCGTTTTTCGGCGCATGGTTTGCCGGACGGCAGAATAAGCGCTTCACCACGTTAATGTGGCAGTCGGTGATTAGCTGCCTGGCAGCCGGTATTCTGATGTGGATCCCCGGTTTGCTGGGCGTGATGAACATCTGGACGCTGGTGGTTCCCGCTGCGCTGTTCTTCTTTGGTGCCGGGATGTTGTTCCCGCTGGCAACCAGCGGCGCGATGGAGCCGTTCCCGTTTCTCGCCGGAACGGCGGGGGCGCTGGTCGGTGGCTTGCAGAATATCGGTTCCGGCGGGCTGGCGTGGCTTTCGTCACAACTGCCGCAGAACAGTCAGTTTAGCCTTGGGATGCTGATGACGCTGGCCGGGCTTTTGATCCTGCTGTGCTGGCTGCCGCTGGCGTCGCGTTTTGCTCGCCACGAACCGGCGATTTAACCTCATGATGGCCCGACTTCGCGTCGGGCTTGCAGCAATCTGGCGCGATCATCACCTTCAGTAACGGCTCCGGCGCGGGTCGCCATGCGCCCTCTTCACCGTCATAAAATTGCGTATCGGTGTTAATGGCGTACGGGATTTTCACCTTGTTCAGTTCGCAAGCCATAAAACGGGCAAACGCCAGCTGCGACTCGGTTGGCGCGCTTTTCATTGACTCGCCGACTGCCCAACCGCCAACCCAACTGGTATGGCCCGTTTTCTGCTGCCAGCGCACAGCGGTGTTGATACGCGCGCGAATGGCGGCTTTTTCCGCCGCCGTGCCCGAGGTCCATGGGTATTTGCCGTTCGCTTTTAGCGGCCCCCAGGGAAAGATGTGCCATTCGGCGAGCAGGAAGTTCTGACTATGCGGCGGCAGCTTCAGCGAGGGCAGATCTTCAGGAGCGGCACGCATCCGCGGCGCGATAAAAATCATGCGCTGCGGATCGATATCATGCAGCGTTCTGACGACATTTTCATAGGCGCGATTCAGCGCAAAAAGGTCGTGGTTAAGTTTATCGGCCGGTTCATAAATTACATCAAAACCGAGCGTCGGGTGGTCAGTGCCAAAAAAGGTGCCGACGGTTTTCCACCACACCACCAGTTGCGCTTCGTTTTTTGCGTCGGGATCGGCTTTAAAGCTATCGGCCTGATAAGCAATAATCGGAATGACGCCATACGCTTCACAGGCTTCCACCAGTTTTCGCAGATGGATCAGGCGTGCTTCGGTCATGTTATCGGCAACGCGAATACGCACATGGCGGATGCCCGCCTCGTAGAAATCACGCACTACCAGCGGGTCAAACTCACGGATTCCCCTGTCGGTACGTGCCCAGTCGACATCCATCCCCACACCCAGCTGCTGCGCGTAATGCGCCGCTGTCAGCGGAGTATCAGCGGCAAACGCAGAGGTTCCCGCCAGCAGCATAGCAACAGCAATCAGTGGCTTTAACACAGTTAACCTTGTGAAAATTGGGGGCGAATACATGTATTTAGCATGCTTTGCGCCACAACGTGTAGCGGCAAAACGTAATAAATTCTCACCACGTCTGCACACTTGCACCGACGGCGTATTCCTGTTTTCTTTAACCATCCGCTTTCGATGATGAAGAACCGATGAAAAACGCCGACCTCCAGAAGCTCATCCAGCACGACCCGCTAGTGCAACGCCTGATTGATTTGCAAGAAACGCGCTGGTTTAACCCTAATACTACCTCGGTTGCCGAGGCTTTGCCGCATGTTGGTCTGACACCGCAAGATGTGAGCGATGCGCACGCCCGCCTGACACGCTTTGCGCCTTTTATTGCGCGGGCGTTTCCAGAAACCGCGGCCAGCGGCGGCATCATTGAATCCGACGTAGTGCCGATCCCGGCAATGCAGCGCCGTCTGGGGCAAAGCATCACCGGTGAGCTGTGGCTGAAAAAAGACAGCCACTTGCCGATTTCTGGCTCAATCAAAGCGCGCGGCGGCATTTATGAGGTACTGACCCACGCAGAAAAACTGGCTTTCGCCGCCGGGTTGCTGATGCCGCAAGACGACTACAGCCGCCTGCTCTCGCCTGAATTCACCCGCTTTTTTAGCCAGTACAGTATCGCCGTCGGTTCGACCGGTAACCTCGGGCTGTCGATTGGCATTATCAGTGCGCGCCTCGGTTTTCGCGTAACAGTACATATGTCTGCCGATGCCCGCGCCTGGAAAAAAGCGCTGCTGCGCAGCCACGGGGTGAACGTGGTGGAGTATGCAGAAGATTACGGTGTTGCCGTTGAGCAAGGCCGCCGCACGGCGCAGGCAGACGCGAACTGCTTTTTTATTGATGATGAAAATTCCCGCACGCTGTTCCTCGGGTATGCGGTCGCCGGGCAACGGTTAAAAGAGCAGTTCGCCCGTATCGGTAAAGTGGTCGATAAAGACCATCCGCTGTTTGTCTATCTCCCCTGCGGCGTTGGCGGCGGCCCTGGCGGTGTGGCGTTCGGCCTGAAGCTGGCGTTTGGCGATGATGTCCACTGTATATTTGCCGAACCGACGCATTCACCGTGCATGCTGCTTGGCGTGTACACCGGCCTGCATGATGGCATTGCGGTGCAGGATTTAGGCATTGATAACCAGACCGCCGCCGATGGGCTGGCCGTCGGGCGCGCGTCGGGTTTTGTTGGCCGCGCGATGGAACGCCTGCTGGACGGTTTTTACACCGTCGATGACCAGACGCTTTATAACCTGCTGGGATTACTGGCGCAGGAAGAGAACATTTTGCTGGAACCGTCGGCGCTGGCGGGCATGCCGGGTCCGAAACAAATCAGTGAAGAGCGCGATTACCATCAGCTTCACGGCTTTAGCCAGACGCAACTGGCGCAGGCCACCCACCTGGTGTGGGCGACAGGCGGCGGCATGGTGCCCGCAGAGGAGATGGCGCGCTATCTGGCGAAAGCGCGCTAATTTAGCAATGCTGCAAAAAGGCGCATAACGACATCGGGGAGTGCCGCTGTTTGCGCAGGTCACGCATCACCCGCATATAAGGCCCGGAATAGCTAAAGAAGTGGTAATAGCCGTCACACAGCGCGCTTTTGCCCTGTACAACGCGATGTTTCGGGCAATCGCCCTGGCAAAATGGCAGCATATCGCAGCGGCGACACGCTTCGCTAAGCAGACTGGTTTGATGCGGCCCGCCCGCCGCTGCGTCATCGCTGGCATTCACCGTGATAATCTGATTGCCCAAATGGTTATCGGAGTAAACCGACGCGGTATCGCCGTTAGCATGTGGCGCAAACGTGCGATCGCGGGTTTCGCTACAGGAGCACAGGTGTAACGGATAGCCGCTCCAGACATCAAGGGTTTCGTCAAAGAGTGGGATATAAACCCGACCAATATCTTCACGCACCCAGTAGTCAAACACGGTGGTCAGAAAATGGCCCCACGCCGCTGCGCTCACTGATTCCGGCGTTAAATGTCCCTGCAGATCTTGCTCCACCAGCGGAAAAAAGTGCACAAAGGGCGTGCCGAGAGCACGCAGAGAAAGGTACAGATGCAGCGGCTGCTGGCTGTTGCGGTGGTTGACGACACAGTTAACACTGAATGCCACGCTATGTTTCGCCAGCCATTGAACAGCATTTAGCGCGTGCTGGTGTGAGGGCTGATTGCTGCGTTTAACGTGACGGATATCTTGCGCCACGGCAGGGACGTTCATAGAGAGACTCACCCGCCAGCCGTGCTCGTGAAAGAAACGGCACAACTCATCATCAAGCGAACTGCCGTCCGTATGGAAGGTGTTTTCGATACGTTTTTTAGCGTACCGCTTTTGCAGCGCAACGATGCGGCGGAAAAAATCCAAACCGCCCTCTTGCCAGGCAAAAGGCACACTAGCAGCGGAGTGGGTAGCGATCTGCTGGCGAATAAACGTCCGCAAAGCGGCATCATCCATTCTCTTTTGCGGCTGTGTTCCCATGTCAGTACAGCGGCGACAACGGGCGGGCCTGGCCATAACGTGGCAGCCTGGCATGCGGTGTTCCTCAGAAAATCAGGAGTAATTGTCGGATATGCGTTACAGCAAACAGTAATGCGAGGGAAAGCACCGCGAGGGAGATCAACAATTTGTCACGAACCGCGCCGGATAAGACGAAATCACTTTTATTCACATCCATTAAGATACGTTTATGTGTGTAGCGCCAGAGCAGAAGCGCCACGCACAGCAGTACCGCCAGCGAGATCCAAAACGGCAGCCCTGAATGCTGCCAGTTATGCCTGACCGCCAGCGCCATCAACGCGCCGTAGCCGAACAATGTGCGCAGCCACGCCAGCGACGTGCGTTCCGGTTGCAGGCCGGGGTCCGCTTCGCGGCGCGCTTTGCGGTTATCCGCCATAGAACACCAGCACCATCACCACCAGCGCAACCGCCAGCAGAATAACGCTTATCACCAGCAGGGCACGGGTGTAAGGCAAATCCTCTTTCAGGCGCATCGCTTTTTCATTGCCCAGCCAGCGCAGATAGCCATACAACGCCAGCCCGCCTGCGAAGAGACACAGCAGCAACGCCAGCACTTCGCGAATCAGCGGCGTGGCAAATTCCGGCGCTAACTGATCCAGACCCACACCGGCCGCCAGAAAACCAAGCGCCGTGCGGATCCACGCAAGAAAAGTACGTTCGTTCGCCAGCGAGAAACGATAGTCCGGCGCCTGGCCAACGCGGGAAATTTTCATCAGGGCTCCTTGTTGGTGTACTGGTCAACAAAGTAGCGGATACGGTGAATTTTTTCGACACGTTTCATATTTGGACCGGCATCCTGACGATGCCGGTCGCGGGGATTAATGCAACTCAGGCCAGAACGCTTTATTGGCTTCGACTAAATCATCCAGAATGGCTTTGGCGACAGAAGCGCTCGGAACCGTTTTGGACAAGGTTATCGCCTGCCACAACTTCTGATAAGAGCGCTGTTCCCAGGCATCGACCACCAGTTTTTCCACGGCAACCTGCTGGCTCATCAGCCCCTTCTGGAAATGGGGGATATCGCCAACCGTGAGCGGTTGCGGGCCGTTTTTACCCACCAGACAAGGGATCTCCACCATCGCGTCAGCATCAAAGTTATGGATTGCGCCGTTGTTCGGCACAATCAGCAGCATCCGTTCCTGAGTGTTAAAGGCGATGGCGGTTGCCAGATCGACGATGTACGACGCATGTTCGTCGATTTCCAGCTCACCTGCCGATGATTTTCCCGCTTCGATAATGGCGCGACAGGAACCAAACACCTGTTTTTCACGGTGATCCATCACTTCATTGGCGCGGGTACGCTCAGGGTTGGAATGCGCCACCACATAATCCGGGAACAAGTAATACTTCAGATAGGTGTTCGGCATCGTATCCGGGTCAAGCGCCTGCACATCTTTCGCTTTGGCGAAGGTATCGTTCCAGCTTGCTTCGGTGTGCTCATCTTTCGCCGGAGGAACATAGCCATTTTTTGCCACATATTCGCGTAATTTCGGCATTAAATCGTTGCCGTCCAAATCTTCAATCGATGTCCACCAGCCAAAGTGGTTCAGCCCGTAATAGCGCACCCGCATCTGTTTACGATCTTGCAGGCCCACAATCTGCGCCATGCGCCCTTCAATGCCGATGGGCATATCGCAGATATTAAGGATTTTTGCCTGCGGACGCAGACGGCGCGTCGCTTCCGCCACGATTGCCGCCGGGTTGGAGTAGTTCAGCATCCAGGCATTCGGGGAGTATTTTTCCATATAGTCCACCAGCTCCAGTACGCCACCAATCGAGCGCATACCGTAGGCAATACCGCCTGGGCCACAGGTTTCCTGGCCGACAACACCGTGGCGCAACGGGATTTTTTCATCCTGTTCACGCATCGGATATTTGCCTACGCGGATATGCGCCATCACAAAATCGACATCGCTAAAGGCGGTTTTTGGATCGGTGGTGTAACTGAATTCAATATCCGGTGCCTGCTCCCGCAGGATGATTTTGCAGGCCTCGGCGATAGTTTCCTGGCGCGCGCCATCGTTGTCATAAAACTTCAGCGCCCGCAGCGGAAAGCGATCGCGATTAGCCAGCAGCATTAAAACGATACCCGGCGTAAAGGTGCTGCCGCCACCGGCAATAACAACGGAGAATTTTTTCATGATACAGCCTCTGTCATGGTAGATGGTTCGGGGGATAAAGGGGTTTTCATTAACGATTCGATTTGGTCGCGTACTTGCGGGACATGCAGCCCGACAATCACCTGGATGGCGTTGCCGCGCCGGACCACGCCGTGCGCGCCAAGCGCTTTAAAGACGTCATCGCTTTGTGTTTTCGCCATATCGACCAGCGCGATACGCAGCCGGGTGGCACAGTTATTCACGCTTTCAATATTTGCGCTGCCACCCAGTGCCTGCAGGAAACCGGCTGCCTGGCCGAGCTGGGTATTCGCTGCCGCTGCCGTGGTTTGCCCGCGCGCGGCTTTGTAATCGGCTTTGCTGTAGAGTTTGATTTCGCTCTCTTCCCGGCCTGGGGTTTTCAGGTTAAAGCGCACAATCAATGTGCGGAAAACCACGAAGTAGAGCGCGGTAAAGCACAGGCCAATAGCGATTTGGGTGAATACCATCGCCGCATGGTTATGGAACATCGGGATCCAGTTTTGCGGCAGGAACTGGTCAAGCAGCCCGCCGCCCATATTGCCGACTACGCCAAAGCTGTACATCACCGTCGCCATGGTGGCGGCGAGTACCGCGTGAATAGTGAACAGCAGCGGCGAGATAAACAGGAAGGTAAATTCCAGCGGCTCGGTGATCCCTACCAGTACAGCAGTGAGCGTGGCGGGGATCAGCAGACCGGCAACTTTGACGCGGTTTTCCGGCGCGGCGGTGTACCACAATGCCAGCGCGATACCGACAGAACCGAAGACTTTCGAGTTACCGTGCAGCGCAAATCCGCCTTCCGGGAACAGAGCTTTCAGCGGCTCGGTGCTCTGGCTGAATTCTTGTAAGTGCTGCGCCCAGTAAACCTGGATGCCACCTTCCACTGCCGCCGGGCCGAAGATAAACGGGCCATAGACAAAATGGTGCAACCCGGTCGGGATCAGAATGCGTTCGAGGAAGGTATACACCCACACGCCCAGCGCACCGGCAGAGCGTAAAAAAGCCTGTAAGGATTCAATGCCCAACTGCACTTTCGGCCAGCCGAGCAGGGTTAACCACGCGCAGGGGATCATCACCAGAAAGGCGATAATCACCACAAACGACGTGCCCTGGAAAATCCCCAGAAAGACCGGTAATGGCTTTTCAAAAAAACGGTTATGGATGGCGGTCACAATGCCGGAAATCACGATCGCGCCAATAATGCTGGTATCGAGCGTTTTAATCCCGGCGATCAGCGTCAGACCGCTACCGGCCGTCGGCTCTGCGGAGAAATCCACGCCAAAGAAGTGACCCCAGGTCATTCCCATCGCGTTAATAAAGTAGTTCCAGGTTAAAAAGCTGATCAGTACCGCGAGGCAGGCACGCCCCTGCGCTTGTTTTGCCAGGCCAATCGGTAAACCAACGGCAAACAGCAGCGGCATATTACGAAACACGGTCCAGCCGCCTTCTTCGATAATGTGCACAATCTGCGCGAAAAGGTTATCGGGTGCGGTTAATGCTTCACCGACGAAAAGCGGGTTGCGCAGCATAATGGCGATACCCACCACCATGCCCGCGAAGGGAAAAAGCAGCACCGGGGTAAACATTGCGCCGCCGAAACGTTGTATTTGACTGAGCATAGTTAAATCCTCATGAAACAACCTGTAGGGGAGAGGCCTTGTTTTGTTTTAGTGGCCTGAAATGAGCATAAGAATTCACCTTCCTGCCAGCAGGACGCGCCGCTGCGTTCCGTGATCCCTTTCATGGTTTTATTTCACCCCTTCAGGTCTACTTTTTGAGTTAAAAATAGACATGTAGGGTGCGTATATTCCTGACATGGGGTGTAAAGAGGTATACAGGTGATCTACAAATCGATAGCCGAGCGACTGCGTCTGCGGCTGAATTCCTCGGATTACAACGTCGGTAGTCCCTTACCGGGTGAAAAAACGCTGGCGCAGGAGTTTGGCGTGGCGCGAATGACCATTCGCAAAGCGGTTGATCTGCTGGTGGTGTGGGGGCTGGTGGTGCGCCGTCACGGCAGCGGAACCTTTGTGGCGCGCAAAGATGTACATCATGAAACTACCAACCTGACGGGGCTGGTAGAAGTGCTGCGCCAGCAAGGGAAAGAGGTACACAGCAAAGTGCTGCTGTTTGAAGTGATGCCTGCGCCACCGGCGATCGCCAGCCAGTTGCGCATCCAAATCAATGAGCGCATCTACTTCTCGCGCCGCGTGCGTTATGTCGAAGGCAAACCGCTGATGCTGGAAGATAGCTATATGCCGGTGAAACTGTTCCGTACGCTCTCGCTGGCGCACCTTGAAGGGTCAAAGTTCGATTACATCGAAAAGGAGTGCGGAATAACAATTAGCGGCAACTACGAAAGCCTGACGCCGGTGCTGGCAGATAAGCAACTGGCGCAAATATTGAACATCCAGGAACAAACGCCGCTGCTGCGCATCACCTCCCTTTCCTACAGCGACAGCGGCGAGTTCCTTAACTACTCGGTGATGTTCCGTAACACCCGCGATTACCAGGTGGATTACCATTTGCGGCGTATCCACCCGGAAACGCCATTAGCCCATTCCCCAGAAGATCACCGCCAGTAATTGCGGCGTGATAATGCGCAAAAACATCACCAGCGGATAGACCGTGGCATAGGCGAGCGCCGCCGCGCCGCTGGTGGGGTGCAACGCGTTAGCAAAGGCCAGCGCGGGCGGATCGGTCATCGACCCGGCTAACATGCCGCATAAGGTCAGATAGTTCATCTTCGCCAGCATCCGCGCCAGCAAACCGACGGTTATCAGCGGAACGGCAGTAATGAAAATGCCGTAACACATCCATTTCACCCCATCGCCGTGAGTCAGCGTGGCGATAAAATCCCCGCCGGATTTCAGCCCAACCACCGCCAGAAACAGCACGATACCCAGTTCCCGCAGCGCCAGATTGGCGCTTGGCGGCATAAACCAGTACAACTTGCCAATGGTACCAATGCGCCCAAGGATCAGCGCCATAATCAGCGGCCCACCGGCCAGACCTAATTTTAGCGCCGCAGGAAAACCGGGAATAAACAGCGGGATCGACCCTAACAATACGCCGAGACCAATACCGATAAACACTGGCAGCATCTGCACCTGTTGCAGTTTATGTTGCGCATTACCCACTTCATTGGCGACGGCTTCAATCGCCGATGGTCGCCCGACCAGATTAAGAATATCGCCGAATTGCAGGCTGGCGTCGCTGCTCGCCACCAGTTCAACCCCGGCGCGGTTAAGCCGTGAAATCACCACGTCATAGCGCTCTTTAAAGTGCAGGTCGCGAATCTTTTTCCCCAGCACTTTTTCGTTGGTCACCACCACGCGCTCCACTCGCAAATCCGTACCGCGCGTGGATAACGAGACATCAACTTCCTGGCCGATAACCAGTTGAGCGTTATGCAGATCTTTAGGTAATCCCACCAGATGCAGCAAATCGCCGGCTTCAATCAGCGTACCGGGCGCAGGCACCATCAACAACTCACCGCGTTTTAAGCGCGAGCAGATGATTTTATCGCTGTTGAGGATCGGCACGTCCTGAATTGCCATCTTGTTGAGATTCGGGTTTTCGACGCGAATATTGATGGTGCGAATCAGCGATGTGCCGTTACTGAGCGTGGCGTCGTGCTTACGCGCTTCCTCATCCACATTGACGCGAAACAGCACGCGCAGTAACCACATGCTGAGCAAAATGCCGCAGATACCGAACGGATAGGCCATCGCGTAGCTCATGCCCATCTGATCCAGCACCGGGCCTGCAATGCCCAAATCACGCAGGATTTGTTGCCCCGCGCCAAGTGCAGGCGTGTTGGTTACCGCGCCGGAGAAAATCCCCAGCACCACCGGCAACGGAATGGCGAACAGCTTATACAGAATGGCGGTGACAAGGCCGCCGAGAAGCACTATCAGAATAGCGAACAGATTCAGCCGCAGGCCGGAGACGCGTAACGAGGCGAAGAACCCGGGGCCGACCTGAATGCCGATGGTATACACAAACAGGATCAGGCCGAACTCCTGCACGAATAACAACATTGGGCTACTCAATGGAATGCCCAGCTGATCAACAAAGTGGCCGACGATTATCCCACCGAACAGCACACCACCAATGCCAAACCCGACGCCACGAATCTTCAGGTTTCCTATCCATAACCCGACGACAGCAACGAGTGCCAGAACGCTTACGGTTAATGCGATATCACTCATGATCGTTTCCCTGTACATGATGACTACAGGAATATTGGCAGAAGCTGTAATAACTGTATGGGTGATGCTGCACAAAGTGCAGGGATTTTCTCTGCTTCGTGATGTGGCGAAAAGTGCACCAGCAAACGACGGTTGCCCCGAATCAAAGCAGTGCTGTTCGCCTGTCTGACTGCTTCAGGATTGATTCAAACCCTATGCCTGCTAAGCATCGATGCAATCCCAGCCGCAACAACAGGTTATGGCATAGTTAATGCAAAAGACCACTTTTGTTAACAACAGGGTGGCAGAATGACAAATACAACATTGACCAACGTGGTAGTAGCAAGCCCGAAAAAGTGGATGCAACTGGCGCTGGGCCTGGTGTGCATGGTTTCTATTTCCAGCCCGCAGTATGTCTGGGCGCTGCTGACGCGACCGTTTATGGAAAAACTGCACGTGCCCCTGGCGGAAATCCAGCTCACTTTTTCGCTGCTGATTATTCTGCAAACCTTCTTCTCCCCCTTTCAGGGGCGATTAATTGATAAGTTTGGCCCGCGGCGGCTGATTGCCATCGGCACGGTGTTGAGCGGCGTAAGCTGGATGCTGACCGCCACCATCAGCAGCCTGACGGAACTCTATCTCTATTACGGCGTACTGGGCGGCCTTGGCACCGGCATTGTTTATATCGGCGTGGTTGGCCTGATGGTGCGATGGTTCCCGGAAAAACGCGGATTTGCCACAGGGATGGTGGCGGCGGGCTACGGTATGGGCGCGATCCTGACAACTTTCCCGGTGACACAATCGCTGGCTGCCAAAGGGCTGGAGAATACGCTGTGGCAATTTGGCCTGCTGATGGCGGTCATCGGGTTTATCGCCAGTCAGGGGCTACGGGCACCGCACAGCATTCGAACAGAAGAAATTACCAGCAACCTGAAGATGAACGATAAAAGCTCCGCGCCGAAAGAGATGCTGCGAAAACCGCTGTTCTGGTTGATGTTTGCGATGATGACCATGATGTCTACCTCAGGGTTGATGGTGACGTCGCAGATGGCCATTTTCGCTGAGGATTTCGGCATCACTGCCGTAACGGTAATGGGGATGGCGGCGCTGCCGCTGGCAATGACCATTGACCGTTTTATGAATGGGCTGACGCGCCCGGTGTGCGGTTATATTTCTGACCGGATTGGCCGGGAAAACATGATGTTTATCGCTTTTGGCCTGGAAGGCTGCGCAATGGCGCTGTGGCTGCTCTGCAAAGACGATCCGCTGCTGTTTGTTCTGCTTTCCGGGGTGGTATTTTTCGGCTGGGGCGAGATTTTCTCCCTGTTTCCCGCCACGCTCACCGACACCTTCGGTACGCAGCATGCCACTGCGAATTACGGCTGGCTCTATATATCTCAGGGGATTGGTTCGATTTTCGGCGGCCCGCTGGCGGCGCTGCTGTATCAGCAAACCGGTAGCTGGGATTTGGTATTTGGCTGCGCCATTACGCTGGATATTCTCTGTGCTTTGCTGGCATTTTTTGTGCTGAAACCCTGGCGCCACCGCTTCTTGCAGGGCGTGCGGGCATAAACAAAAAAGGCCCCGCATGCGGAGCCTTTTCGTTACTGACCGTTAGCTGTTTAACGCCGGGCGATTGCTGATGGCAATGCGCTGAGGCGCGGCGCTTTCCGGCACGTTACGCAGCAGATCGATATGCAGCAGGCCGTTGGTGAAGGTCGCACCGGAGACCTCCATATAGTCGGCCAGCGTAAAGCTCAGGCTAAACGGCTGGATCACCAGCCCCTGATGCAGCCATTTCGGCTCGTTGGCCGGTTTTTCCGGCGTACCTTTAACGGTTAAGCGCCCGTTTTCCAGCTGAATATCCAGCTCTTCCTGGCGGAAACCAGCCAGCGCGAGGGTAATGCGGTAGTGATTGTCGTCGCCCTTCTCAATGTTGTAGGGCGGAAACGCCTGTTGCTCACTGGTGCTTTGCAGGGCGTTGGCCAGTTTGTCAAAGCCGATCCATTGACGCAGCAGCGGGGATAAATCGTAGTTACGCATTGTGTTTCTCCTTCTAAGAAGCGAGTGAATACCTGCGAGCGCGTAAGCTCACATATGCTCCCTGTCGGCGAGCATGTCTGGGACGGGCCGCCAGCCGCGACCCTGGATAATTAGTTAATTTCGATACGACGCGGTTTTTTCTCTTCCGGGATCACGCGTTCTAAATCGACATACAGCAGGCCGTTGACCAGATTGGCACCCTTCACGTGGATATTTTCCGCCAGCTGGAATTTACGCTCGAAGTTACGTTCGGCGATGCCCTGATAGAGGTAAGTGCGCTCTTTTTGTTCGTCGGTATGGGCACCTTTCACCACCAGCAGGTTGTCCTGCGCGGTGATTTCCAGCTCGCTTTCCGCGAAACCGGCCACAGCAATAGCGATGCGATAGTGGTTTTCATCCACTAACTCAACGTTGTACGGAGGGTAACCACCATTGCTCTGGTTCTGATTGTTTTCCAGCAGGTTAAACAGACGGTCAAAACCAATGGCTGAACGATAAAGCGGGGAAAGATCGAAGTTACGCATAGTTAAAGCTCCTGAAATCAGCGAGATTTTTATGCCTTCCACCATGGACAGGCAACTAACGTAGCCGAACACCCTTCCGGCATGTTCCCGGGCTACATTCCTAAAATGTGGTTGAAGGAGAGGTTTTCAAGCCCGCAATTCGGACTTTTTTTTGCACTTTCTGGCACAACGCATAGACTGGGGTAGCAGCACAAAAAGTTAAAGTGCGAATGCCGCCACAGAGCGGAGCTCGAATGCTGTCGCTTTCTCGTTCGGGAGGCTATAACCCCCTGGATAGCATTCAAACGATAAACAACGATGACAAATCGAAAATGAAAACGATTCTGATAGTTTCTGCATTGCTCAGCGGGATGGTGTTGTCGGGGTGTTCAAGCGTGATGTCGCATACTGGCGGCAAAGAGGGGACGTACCCCGGCACACGCGCCAGTTCGGCGATGCTGTCTGATGATGACACCGGCATAGGCACGAAATCACTGGTGGTGCTGGATATGCCCTTTACCGCCATCCTGGATACGCTATTGCTGCCGTGGGATCTTTTCCGCCGCGATAGTTCTCTCAAATCGCGGGTGGAACAAAGCGAGAAAGCCTCGCTGGCGACCGATTCGGTGATCCCCCCCGCGCCCATGCCGGCACATTAAATTACCTGCCGGTTTCCGTCATCCATAGCTGGCGGAAACCGTCCACCTCTTCCATCCAGGCAATCTGCTTACCATCCGGTGAAAACACGACCGCATCTGCCGACGGCGGATTTGCATGATCGGCGCTCAAAAAGGTGATATCGCCATGCTGCGCGTCGCACATCGCAATACGGTTTTCCAGCACAAATCCCAGCGCTTTGCCGGAAGGATGCCAGTTAAAAGCTGACTGAATTCCGTGAGTTGTATGCGTTAACTGGCGCGGTTCGCCGCCGTCCGGGCTTATCAGCCACAATTGCACAATGCCATCGTCGTCGCGCATCAGAAACGCGATTGCCGTGGCTTGCGGATTGCTGCGCACCCAGTGACGCGGCACATTCACTAATCCTGGGTAGCGGCGGTGATGGGTAAACGTCAGGCGTTTTTGCATCACACCTTTTGGCGGCGCGGGCAGGGTTTGTTCGCTGCCCGCTAATGGCGCATCGCCCGGCGTTTTCCAGCCCTGTTCATTGCCGGGAAGCGCAACAATAAACAACTCCGGCACTTTTTCACCGCTGTGCGACAAGGTATCGCCGATAAACGCCAGCCGCTGATTGCCCACCCACCCCTCTTCATACGCGCGGTTGATCTCATCGCTACCCGGCTGTGGCACGGGCGTCGTGCGGCTAACCAAAACACTCCAGTGGCTTCCACCATATTCGCGTGGATGCGTGCAAGGCGGCGTAACCGGGCCAAACGGCACCGCGACACCGACATTGCGTAAATCCAGAGCCGGATCGCGCTCGTGCAATACATGGTCGTTATACGTGAAGCTCACAAACTCACCATTCGGGCTGAACACATGCACATGTGTGCCGCCGCGTAATGCACCGGGCGTGTAAGGCGCGGTAATGTCCAGCGCATCAAGGTTACGGACGATACCATTTGCCAACGCCACGCCGCGCCGATGGTGAAAATCATACTGCCAGCTGGCGTCCGGGTTTTCCGGACCGTGGATAAAGACATACTCTTGCGCCCGAGGGTTCACCGTCACCACCCCGACATGCGCACCGTGTGTTGCGGTATACAGCACCTCAACGTCACCGTTGCGCACATTGACCCGTTCAATGGTTTTACCAGTAAACGATGCGCCAGAGGGCCGAACATCAAATACCAGCCACTGGCTGTCCGCTGTCCAGGTGTTGATATTGGTAAGTTGATGATTGCGCGGAGCAAAGGTGAGCCGTTTCATGAAAAGACCCTGAAGCCATAATGTCGCTTCAGGGTATAGCAATGGGCGGGATTCGCCTACTCTGTACTTCACGGTCACTTCACAGACTCGGTATAGCCTTCCTCCCTTAACACAGGAGGAAATGATGCAGCATTTTGACGTGGCAATAATCGGGCTGGGGCCAGCGGGGGCAGCGCTGGCGCGGCAGTTAGCCGGGAACCTGAGCGTTATCGCGCTGGATAAAAAGCAGCAGCAGGGCAATAGCGGCTTTAAAAAACCGTGCGGTGGGCTGCTGGCACCCGATGCGCAGCGGGCGTTTATCCGTGCAGGTATTACGCTTCCGGTGCAGGTGATGGCCGATCCGCAGATTTTTAGCGTGCGTACGGTCGATGTGCAAAGTGGCCTTACGCGAAACTACCAGCGCAGTTACCTGAATATCGATCGCCATGCGTTTGATTTGTGGATGAAATCGTTGATTCCACCCTCGGTCAATGTTTACCACGATGCGCTGTGCCGAAAAATCTGGCGCGAAAACGATCTCTGGCATCTGACATTTTGCGCCGAAGGCGCGGAATCCACTGTGACATGCCGTTATCTGGTGGGCGCAGACGGCGCAAACTCAATGGTGCGGCGGGTTATTTACCCTGCGCATGACATTCGTAAATATGTCGCGCTGCAACAATGGTTTAAAGACCAGCACCCGCAGCCGTTCTATTCCTGCGTTTTCGATAACGCGACCACCGATTGTTATGCATGGAGCATCAGTAAAGAGGGCTACTTTATTTTTGGCGGTGCGTTTGCGTTGAAAAACAGCCGTGAAAATTTTGAGGCGCTGAAAACGCGGCTTGAGACGTTCAATTTTCGCTTCGGCGAGGTGGTGAAAAGCGAAAAATGTACCGTTCTGTGCCCGTCGCGCTGGGGCGATTTTGTTTGTGGGGAAGATAATGCATTTTTGATTGGTGAAGCGGCCGGTTTTATCAGCGCCAGCTCGCTCGAGGGCATCAGTTACGCGCTGGATAGCGCCGAAATACTCAGCGGCGTGCTTTGCAATGCGCTGGATAATGCGAATAACGTCTATCGCCAAAAAACGCGGGGATTACGCATAAAACTGCTGGGAAAAATCATTAAAAATCGCGTTCTTACCACACCGTGGTTACGCAAATGGATCATGAAAAGCGGCATTGCGCATATCCCGCTGACCGCAGAAAAACCAACAACAGCGGCAAGGGCGTAGCGCCCTTGCGCATGTTACGGCTTAGTTCAGCGCAAATTTCTCGATCGCGTAGGCAACACCGTCTTCCAGGTTCGATTTGGTGACGAAATTCGCCGCCTCTTTCACCGCCGGGATGGCGTTATCCATCGCCACGCCCACGCCGGCATATTCAATCATCGCGATGTCATTTTCCTGATCGCCAATCGCCATGATCTCCTCTTGTTTGATATTCAGCGCATCGGCCAGCGATTTGACGCCGGTGCCTTTGTTGACGCGTTTATCAAGGATTTCAAGGAAATACGGTGCGCTCTTCAGCACGGTATATTTCTCTTTCACTTCCTGCGGAATACGGGCAATGGCCTGATCAAGAATGGTTGGCTCATCAATCATCATCACTTTCAGCAACTGGATTGTCGGATCCATTTTCTCGGCTTCGCAGAACACCAGCGGAATGGTGGCGACGTAAGATTCATGCACGGTGTAGTAGCTGATGTCACGGTTAGCGGTGTAGAGCGTATTGCGATCCAGCGCGTGAAAGTGGGAACCCACTTCACGGGAGAGTTTTTCCAGATAGCGATAATCATCATAGCTCAGCGCAGTTTGCGCGACGGTGCTGCCATCGCTGGCATTCTGTACCAGTGCGCCGTTATAGGTAATGCAATAATCGCCTTCCCGTTCCATATGCAGCTCTTTCATGTAGCTGTGTACGCCCGCATATGGCCGGCCAGTGGTCAGCACCACGTTAATACCGCGTTCGCGCGCAGCGGCGATCGCGTTTTTAACCGCGGGAGAGATGGTGTGGTCCGGCAGCAGCAGCGTGCCGTCCATATCGATTGCAATAAGTTTGATAGCCATGAGATCCCCAGATGAGATATTTCCAGGCTCATGCTAACGCGATTCCGCTCAAAAAACAGCACGGATAAAACGGGAAAAGGGGGATGGAAACGGGGCGGGAAGTGCCTCTTTTAGATTTTCCCCTCTCCGGATGGAGAGGGGAAACAGCGGATCAGATATCGATATTCGCCGCTTTCAGGGCGTTTTCTTCGATAAAGGCGCGGCGCGGTTCAACCGCATCGCCCATCAATGTGGTGAACAGCTGGTCTGCGGCAATCGCATCTTTGACGGTCACGCGCAGCATACGGCGGCTGTCCGGATCCATAGTGGTTTCCCACAGCTGATCCGGGTTCATTTCACCCAGACCTTTATAACGCTGGATAGCGAGACCACGGCGGGACTCTTTCACCAGCCAGTCCAGCGCCTGCTCGAAGCTGGCAACCGGCTGACGGCGCTCGCCACGTTCGATAAAGGCGTCTTCTTCAATCAGACCACGCAGCTTTTCGCCCAACGCGCAGAGACGACGGTATTCGCCACCGATAATAAACTCGTTATCCAGCGGATAATCCGTGTCGACGCCGTGAGTACGCACGCGAATAATCGGCTCGAAGTGGTTCAGCTCGCTATTCACACGCACATCGTACTTCCACTGGCTACCGTGCTGCTCTTTTTCGTTCAGCTCAGTGACCAGGGCATTAACCCAGCGAGTCACTTTCTGTTCGTCGGAAAGGTCGGCTTCGGCCAGCGTCGGCTGATACACCAGCTCTTTCAGCAGCGCGCGCGGGAAACGGCGCTCCATGCGACCAATCATTTTCTGCACCGCGTTGTATTCAGCGACCAGTTTTTCCAGCGGCTCACCGGCTAACGCAGGTGCGCTGGCGTTGGTGTGCAGTGTGGCGCCATCAAGGGCGATTGCGATCTGGTACTGATCCATCGCTTCATCATCTTTGATGTACTGCTCCTGCTTGCCTTTTTTCACTTTGTACAGCGGCGGCTGCGCAATGTAGACATGGCCGCGCTCAACGATTTCCGGCATCTGACGGTAGAAGAAGGTCAGCAGCAGGGTACGGATGTGCGAACCATCGACGTCCGCATCGGTCATGATAATGATGCTGTGATAACGCAATTTATCCGGATTGTACTCATCGCGGCCGATGCCGCAGCCCAGCGCCGTGATAAGCGTCGCCACTTCCTGCGAAGAGAGCATCTTGTCGAAACGCGCTTTCTCAACGTTCAGGATTTTGCCTTTCAGCGGCAGAATCGCCTGGTTTTTACGGTTACGGCCCTGCTTCGCAGAACCGCCCGCGGAGTCCCCTTCCACCAGGTAGAGTTCGGACAGCGCCGGGTCACGCTCCTGGCAATCCGCCAGTTTGCCCGGCAGACCGGCAAGATCCAGCGCGCCTTTACGGCGGGTCATTTCACGCGCTTTACGCGCCGCTTCACGCGCACGCGCCGCATCGATAATTTTGCCGACCACGATTTTCGCGTCGGACGGGTTTTCCAGCAGATATTCACTGAGTAGTTCGTTCATCTGCTGTTCTACCGCCGATTTCACCTCAGAAGAGACCAGTTTATCTTTGGTCTGCGAGGAGAATTTCGGGTCCGGCACTTTTACAGAGACGACCGCAATCAGGCCTTCACGGGCATCATCGCCGGTAGCGCTGACTTTGGCTTTCTTGCTGTAGCCCTCTTTATCCATGTAGGCGTTCAGCGTACGGGTCATCGCCGCACGGAAACCTGCAAGGTGAGTACCGCCATCGCGTTGCGGAATGTTGTTAGTAAAGCAGTAGATGTTTTCCTGGAAACCATCGTTCCACTGCAGCGCAACTTCGACGCCGATACCGTCTTTTTCGGTGGAGAAATAGAAGATATTCGGGTGGATCGGCGTTTTGTTCTTGTTGAGGTATTCAACAAACGCCTTGATGCCGCCTTCGTAGTGGAAGTGATCTTCTTTACCATCGCGCTTGTCACGCAGTCGGATAGACACACCAGAGTTCAGGAATGACAGCTCACGCAGGCGCTTCGCCAGAATCTCATATTCGAATTCGGTAACGTTGGTGAAAGTTTCATAGCTCGGCCAGAAACGCACCATCGTCCCGGTTTTTTCGGTGTCACCGGTAACCGCCAGCGGTGCCTGCGGAACGCCGTGCTCATAAATCTGGCGGTGAACTTTGTTATCGCGCTGGATAACCAGCTCCAGTTTCTGCGACAGGGCGTTAACCACGGAAACACCCACGCCGTGCAGGCCGCCGGAAACTTTATAGGAGTTATCGTCAAACTTACCGCCTGCGTGCAAAACGGTCATGATCACTTCCGCTGCGGAAACCCCCTCTTCCGGGTGAATACCGGTCGGTATACCACGGCCATCATCCTGTACGGAGACAGAGTTATCGCTATGGATCGTGACGATAATGTCTTTACAGTACCCTGCGAGCGCTTCGTCGATAGCGTTATCTACCACCTCGAATACCATGTGGTGCAGACCGGTGCCGTCATCCGTATCGCCGATATACATACCCGGGCGCTTACGCACCGCATCCAGCCCTTTCAGGACTTTGATACTGGAGGAGTCATAAGAATTCGACATCAACGTTTCTCGCTCATTTAATCTTGGGTTAATCCGTTATTTTACCCTTTTCCACGGTGAACATCTTCGAATTTTTGTCCGACATGTCCATCACGTGATCAGCGCTGATAGCGCTGACGAAAACCTGCGACTGCGTAGCTTTTAAGCGGCTGGCTAACAGCCCGCGCTTCGCGTCATCAAGTTCTGAGGCAAAATCATCTATCAGGTATAAACAGCGTCGTCCGCTCTCGCGCGTTAAAAACTCGCCCTGCGCCAGACGCAGCGCGCACATCAGGAGTTTTAGCTGCCCGCGCGACAGCGTGTCTTCTACCGGCGCGCCGTCCGCACGAATGCGGAAATCCGCCTTGTGCGGGCCGTGCGCGGTGTAGGTCAGCATGCGGTCGCGCTCAAAATTGCGCTCCAGCACGTCGCCGTAGTCCGTCTCTTTCTCCCAGCCACGCTGAAAAGAGAACGTCAGGGAAAACTCCGGCAAAAATTGTTGGCAGGTATCCGCCATATCTTCAGCGATAGCGGTGCTGTACTCCGCACGCCAGCGACTGATTTGCTCAGCCAGCGGGATAAGTTCTTTGTCCCACGGACGAAGCTGCGCGTAGTGGCTCACCTGGCGCAACGCGGCGTTACGCTGTTTCAGCAAACGCTTGAGATTGCTCCAGGCGGTGAAAAAACCGGTTTCGTTGTGAAAGCATCCCCAGTCGAGGAACGCTCTTCGGTATTTGGGGCCGCCGTTGAGTAAAGTAAACCCCTCCGGCGTGATCAGCTGCATCGGCATCAGCAGCGCCAGCTCCGCGACTTTATGCCCGTCGGTGCCGTCAATGCGCACTTTGCTGTCGCCGAGCTTGTCTTTGGTCAGGCCAATCGCCGTTTCCCGCTCTTCGCCCTGTAAACGCCCATGCAGAACAAAAGATTCCTGCTCATGACGGATCACACGGCCGATTTGCAAACTGCGAAACGCCCGCCCATGACCGAGCGTATAGATCGCTTCCAGCACGCTGGTTTTGCCGCTGCCGTTCGCACCGACCAGGAAATTAAAGCCAGGGGAGAGCGCGAGATCCGCATTCTCGATGTTACGGAAGTCTTTAATAAGAAGGCGGGTCAGTGACATAGTTCAGAGCATCAGTCCAGGGGCGTGAGTGTCGCAGCCAGTTCGTCTACCGTCAGCGCACAGAAAGCGGAGCGTACACGAAGTACGTGAGCATTTCGAGCACTGCCGGAAGGCGAAATGGCAAGTAAACCAGCCCCTTTTAATCACTACAAACGCATGGGCATGACAACATAGGCTGCGCTTTGACTCGCCGCATCCTCAATCTGCACACTCGAAACCGAATCGGTCAGCAGAATGCGCACATTTTCGCATTTCAGCGCATTCAGTACGTCCAGCACGTAGCTGACGTTAAAGCCGATTTCCATTTCGCTCCCGCCGTAGGTGACGTCGAGAAACTCTTCCGCTTCTTCCTGCTCCGGGTTGTTGGCGGTGATTTTGATCTGATTCTCACTGACATACAGACGCACGCCGCGGAATTTCTCGTTAGAGAGGATCGCCGCGCGGGCAAATGCTTGTTTCAGCGAATCGCAACCCGCTTCGAGGGTCTTGTCCGGGTTTTTCGGCAATACGCGGCGATAATCCGGGAAACGGCCATCAACCAGCTTGGAGGTAAAAATGAAATCGCCAACGTGCGCACGGATGTTATTGCTGCCAATCTGCACGCGCAGCGGCATATCACCGCCGTCGAGCATACGCATCAGCTCAATCACCCCTTTACGCGGCACGATCACCGAATGATTCGGCAGCGCCTGACCAATCGGCATTGAGCAGACTGCCAGACGGTGACCATCAGTCGCAACCGTACGCAGCTCTTCGCCTTCGGTTTCAAACAGCATGCCGTTTAAGTAGTAACGCACATCCTGATGCGCCATCGAAAACTGCGTCGCTTCGATCAGGCGTTTCATGGTGGCCTGCGGAAGCGTGAACTCCACTTCGCTTTGCCAGTCGTCCAGATTCGGGAAATCAGCAGCAGGCAGAGTGGAAAGAGAGAAACGGCTGCGCCCGGAACGGATCAACATACGCTCGCCTTCCAGCTGCACAGCGATTTCAGCGCCTTCCGGCAGACCGCGACAGATGTCGAAGAATTTACGCGCCGGTACGGTGGTCGCTCCCTGTTCATGCGGCTGGACTAATGCAAGACGCGCCACCATCTCCATTTCGAGATCGGTGCCGGTCAGCGACAACGCGCCTTCAGTAACCTGAAGCAGCAGATTACCGAGGATAGGCAACGTCGGACGTCCGCCCAGCGGGCCGCTAACCTGTTGCAGCGGCTTTAATAAGTGTTCACGTTCAACGGTAAATTTCATAGCGTCACGAAGATAATGTTCTGATTAAATTGGAAAAATCTTCTTTGATATCATGGCTTTCTTCACGCAACTGCTCAATCTTACGGCAGGCGTGCAGCACGGTAGTATGGTCGCGACCACCAAATGCATCGCCGATTTCCGGCAGACTGTGGTTGGTCAGCTCCTTTGCCAGCGCCATCGCCATCTGACGCGGGCGGGCTACCGAACGGGATCGACGCTTCGACAGCAGATCCGCTACCTTGATCTTGTAATACTCCGCCACCGTCTTCTGAATATTGTCGATGGTGACCAGTTTTTCCTGCAACGCCAGCAAATCGCGTAGCGCCTCACGGACAAAATCGATAGTAATCGCACGACCAGTAAAGTTGGCGTTGGCGATAACGCGGTTCAGCGCCCCTTCCAGCTCACGCACGTTAGAGCGCAGGCGCTTAGCAATAAAGAAGGCCACTTCACCCGGCAGACGAATATCGTTTTCATCGGCCTTTTTCATCAGGATCGCGACGCGAGTTTCCAGCTCCGGCGGCTCGATCGCCACCGTTAACCCCCAGCCGAAGCGGGATTTCAGACGATCCTCAACCCCGTTGATCTCTTTTGGATAACGATCCGACGTCAAAATGATCTGCTGATTGCCTTCAAGTAAGGCGTTAAAGGTGTGGAAAAACTCTTCCTGGGATCGTTCTTTATTGGCAAAGAATTGAATATCGTCGATCAGCAGGGCGTCAACGGAGCGGTAGTAGCGTTTAAACTCTTCGATCGCATTGTTTTGCAGGGCTTTTACCATGTCCTGGACAAAACGCTCGGAGTGCATATACACCACTTTAGCGTTGGGCTTTCGCGCCACAATGCCGTTACCCACCGCATGCAACAAGTGCGTTTTACCGAGACCGGTTCCACCATATAAAAACAATGGGTTATACGCACCGCCGGGGTTGTCCGCTACCTGACGAGCCGCCGCACGAGCAAGCTGGTTAGACTTACCTTCAACGAAGTTATCAAAGGTATGTTTCACGTTAACGTTTGAGCGGTAGGTCGGTTCCGCTGGCGCCGGGACATTATCCCAGCCAGGGCGAGCTGCCGGTGCCGCACGCTGCACAACTACTTGCGCCGCCTGCGCGGGCGCAGCGACAACAGCAGGTTCTTTCAGGGTCTGGCTAACCGGGCGGGTGCCCACTTCAAAACGCAGCTGCGGAACATCCGTGCCGCAGAAGTCATTCAGCAGCCCGTTGATATTATTAAGGTATTTGTCCCTAACCCAGTCGAGGACAAAACGGTTTGGCGCATACAAAGCCAGCGTGTTATCGCTCAGTTCCGCCTGCAATGGGCGTATCCACATACTAAATTCTGTGGCTGGTAACTCATCCTGCAATCGGGCAAGACACTGCTGCCAAAGCGAAAGTGACACGGCGGACTCCACTCGAACGAAAATCGATAAATAGTAAAGACAGAAACATTAATGTTTTTTGACACACGTCGATAAGACCCAACCGGGTGACGTGCGAACCGCTATTTACGGTTTTTTGCCCTGCTCACGATCCTGGATCGCGATCGGGACCGCGGATCATAGCGTAAACCGCGGCAGAGATCTTGTGTTTCTCACAGATTCTTCACTATTTATCCACAGGGCGATTCGGAATCGGGTAAGTGTAAACGATCCAACCAGACGTGCGAGACGATTTACGCCGCATATTGGAAAATTTAATGAGTAACGCCGATTTATTGCTTAAACGATCTAATGAAGATCCTGGAGGATCCTTGCGCTTTGCTGTTGGCTCCGTATAATTCTGCCCCCGGCGCGTATTGCTCTTGTTGGGCGTCGAATGCTGCTTATTTTTTGTGCGAATCTGTGCAAAAATAGGAGCGCAATAAGGAAAGAGAATTGACTCCGGAGTGTACAATTATTACAATCCGGCCTCTTTAATTACCCATGGCTTGCGCGCCAGTCGTTCGATATCCGTTCAGGCATACGCAAAAGTCAGTGAATTTATTCAAGTTTAGGTAGAAACCGCCATGAAACGCACTTTTCAACCGTCTGTACTGAAGCGCAACCGTTCTCACGGCTTCCGTGCTCGTATGGCTACTAAAAATGGTCGCCAGGTTCTGGCTCGTCGTCGCGCTAAAGGCCGCGCACGTCTGACCGTTTCCAAGTAATAAAGCTAACCCCTGAGTGGTTAAGCTCGCTTTTCCCAGGGAGTTACGTTTGTTAACTCCCACTCATTTCACTTTCGTCTTCCAGCAGCCACAACGGGCTGGCACGCCGCAAATCACCATCCTCGGCCGCCTGAATTCGCTGGGGCATCCCCGTATCGGTCTTACCGTCGCCAAAAAAAACGTCAAACGCGCCCATGAACGCAATCGGATTAAACGTCTGACGCGTGAAAGTTTCCGTTTACGCCAGCATGAACTGCCGGCAATGGATTTTGTGGTGGTGGCGAAGAAAGGGGTTGCCGACCTCGATAACCGTGCTCTCTCGGAAGCGTTGGAAAAATTATGGCGCCGCCATTGTCGCCTGGCTCAAGGGTCCTGATAGCCCTCATTCGGGTCTATCAACGCCTGATTAGTCCGCTACTCGGGCCGCACTGCCGTTTCACCCCAACCTGCTCTCACTATGGAATTGAGGCATTGCGCAGGTTTGGAGTGATAAAAGGCAGTTGGTTGACAGTGAAACGCGTATTAAAATGCCACCCTTTACACCCGGGTGGAGACGATCCCGTCCCGCCAGGACCTTCTAAAACCAGAGAACACTAACGATGGATTCGCAACGCAATCTTTTTATCATCGCTTTGTTGTTCGTGTCTTTCATGATCTGGCAAACGTGGGAGAAGGATAAAAATCCTCCTCCGGCGCAGCAGCAGACCACGCAGACTACGACCACCGCAGCGGGTAACGCAGCCGACCAGGGCGTTCCGGCCAGTGGCCAGGGGAAACTGATTACGGTTAAAACCGATGTGCTCGAGCTGACCATCAACACCCGTGGTGGTGATGTTGAGCAGGCACTGCTTCCGGCTTACCCGAAAGAGCTGGGTTCCAGCGAGCCGTTCCAGCTGTTGGAAACCACCCCGCAGTTTATCTATCAGGCGCAGAGTGGCCTGACAGGTCGTGATGGCCCGGATAACCCGGCGAACGGCCCACGTCCGCTGTATAACGTGGAAAAAGATGCGTTTGTGCTGGCTGATGGCCAGAACGAGCTGGCTATCCCGCTGACCTATACCGATGCGGCTGGCAACACCTTCACCAAAGTCTTCACCCTGAAACGCGGTGAATACACGGTGAACGTCGGCTATAACGTGCAGAACGCCAGCGAAAAACCGCTGGAAGTGGCAGCCTTCGGTCAGTTGAAGCAATCCATCAATTTACCGACTCACCGTGATACCGGCAGCAGCAACTTTGCGTTGCATACTTTCCGCGGTGCGGCTTACTCGACGCCAGACGCGAAGTACGAGAAATACAAATTCGACACCATCGCCGATAACGAAAACCTGAACGTCAGCTCCAATGGCGGCTGGGTTGCGATGCTGCAACAGTATTTCGCTACGGCGTGGATCCCGAGCAGCAACAGTGCCAATAACTTCTACACCAGCAATCTGGGTAATGGCGTGGCCGCTATCGGCTACAAATCCCAGCCGGTTATTGTTCAGCCTGGTCAGACTACCGCGCTAAACAGCACCCTGTGGGTTGGCCCGGAGATTCAGGACAAAATGGCTGCTGCGGCACCGCACCTGGATCTGACCGTGGATTACGGCTGGTTATGGTTCATCTCTCAGCCGCTGTTCAAACTGCTGAAATGGATCCATAGCTTCCTCGGCAACTGGGGCTTCGCCATCATCGCCATCACCTTTATCGTACGTGGCATCATGTACCCGCTGACGAAAGCGCAGTACACCTCCATGGCGAAAATGCGCATGCTGCAGCCGAAAATTCAGGCGATGCGTGAGCGTTTAGGCGATGACAAACAGCGTATGAGCCAGGAAATGATGGCGATGTACAAAGCGGAGAAAGTGAACCCACTGGGTGGCTGTTTCCCGCTGCTGATTCAGATGCCAATCTTCCTCGCGCTGTACTACATGCTGATGGGTTCCGTTGAGCTGCGCCACGCGCCGTTCGCCCTGTGGATCCACGACTTGTCCGCGCAAGACCCGTACTACATCCTGCCGATCCTGATGGGCGTAACGATGTTCTTCATTCAGAAGATGTCGCCGACCACCGTGACCGACCCGATGCAGCAGAAGATCATGACCTTTATGCCGGTCATCTTCACGGTGTTCTTCCTGTGGTTCCCGTCAGGTCTGGTGCTGTACTATATCGTCAGCAACCTGGTGACCATTATTCAGCAGCAGCTGATTTACCGTGGTCTGGAGAAACGTGGTTTGCATAGCCGCGAGAAGAAAAGCTCCTGACAGTAAGTCATAGCTCTACGGAAGGCGGTCAACTGACCGCCTTTCTTATTTTGAGATTTCGGAAAATAAACCATGAACCACAACGACACGATTGTCGCCCAGGCAACCCCACCGGGACGCGGTGGCGTGGGCATCCTGCGTATTTCAGGCAGCAAAGCACGCGATGTAGCGCAGGCGGTGCTGGGCAAGCTACCGAAACCGCGTTATGCCGACTATCTGCCGTTTATGGATGTCGACGGCACCGCACTGGACCAGGGCATTGCGCTGTGGTTCCCCGGCCCGAATTCTTTCACCGGTGAAGACGTGCTGGAGCTGCAAGGCCACGGCGGCCCGGTGATCCTCGATCTGCTGTTAAAACGCATCCTGACGCTGCCAGGGCTGCGTATCGCCAATCCTGGCGAGTTCTCTGAGCGCGCATTCCTTAACGACAAGCTCGACCTGGCGCAGGCTGAGGCAATTGCCGACCTGATTGATGCCAGCTCTGAGCAGGCGGCACGTTCGGCGGTTAACTCATTGCAGGGCGCATTTTCCGCCCGCGTGAATCACCTGGTGGAAGCACTTACTCACCTGCGCATCTACGTCGAAGCGGCAATTGACTTTCCGGATGAGGAGATCGATTTCCTCTCCGACGGCAAAATCGAAGCGCAACTGAATAACGTTATCGCCGATCTGGACGCCGTACGCGCCGAAGCGCGCCAGGGCAGCCTGCTGCGCGAAGGGATGAAGGTCGTTATTGCCGGACGCCCAAATGCCGGAAAATCGAGCCTGCTGAATGCGCTGGCCGGACGCGAAGCGGCAATCGTTACCGAGATCGCCGGCACCACTCGCGACGTACTGCGCGAACATATTCATATCGATGGTATGCCGCTGCATATTATCGATACTGCCGGGTTGCGCGAAGCCAGCGACGAAGTGGAACGCATTGGCATCGAACGCGCCTGGCAGGAGATCGAACAAGCCGACCGAGTGCTGTTTATGGTGGATGGCACCACTACCGATGCCGTTGACCCGGCGGCGATCTGGCCCGATTTTATTGCCCGTTTGCCAGCAAAACTACCGATTACCGTGGTACGCAATAAAGCGGACGTGACCGGAGAACCGCCTGGCATCAGTGAAGTGAATAATCACTCACTGGTTCGCCTTTCAGCGCGAACCAGTGAAGGTGTGGAGGTGTTACGCCAGCATCTTAAACAGAGCATGGGTTTTGACACCAACATGGAGGGCGGCTTCCTCGCGCGTCGTCGTCATTTACAAGCGCTGGAAACGGCCGCAGAGCATTTGCAACAGGGCAAAGCACAGCTGTTAGGTGCATGGGCAGGTGAATTACTTGCCGAAGAGCTACGCCTGGCACAGCAGAACTTAAGTGAAATCACCGGCGAGTTTACCTCGGACGACTTGCTGGGGCGCATTTTCTCAAGTTTCTGTATTGGTAAGTAATGACATGGCGGCCGTTTTAACGGCCGTTTGTGTTACTACGGTGGATTTTCCTAAAGTGTTTCGGATCAGCGAAAGAAAGTGTAAATATCCCCGTTAGGACTTTTCAGATACGAATTTCCGCATTAAAACCTATGCAGTATGGGCGATAATATTGATTATCGATTCGATCAACTCAGACCATTATCACGGAGAGAAAAATGGCGACGCACTTTGCTAGAGGGATTCTGTCAGAAGGGCATCTCATTTCTACCCGATTACCACTAACCTGCCACGATACGGCGCGCCAGCTTCCTGAACACCGCCGCTCACGCTTTCTCGCTTCCCGCGCGTTACTCGCCGAAATGCTGTTTATGCTGTACGGCGCGAGTGAACTGCCGGAAATAGAAGTTGAGCCAAGCGGAAGACCGAGGTTTGTCGACAGCAGCCTGCCGCACTTCTCACTGGCGTATGCCGGGAACATGGTCGGTGTGGCTATCACCACCGAAGGCGAATGCGGGCTGGATATGGAGTTACAGCGCGCAACACGGAGTTTTCATAGCCCGCACGGCCATAAACACACGTTCACCAATAATGAACAGTTGTGGATCAACAACCAAAACGATGCTAACGAAGCGCAAACCCAGCTTTTGACCATTCGCCAGAGCGTAATGAAATTGCTGCACCAGATGCAGGATGAGCCGGGCCAGCTACAGTTGTTGCCAGGCTCTGGGCGTCTTCGCACTGCGCAACTGTCGCAGGTGGAAGTGATGTGTGACGCGGAAGATGTATTGATTTGGTCGGTCGCCGTGAGCCCGGCAATCGAAAGCCTGAAGATCTGGGAATTCGACAGTCAAAAAGGGTGGCGTTATCTTTCTGATGTGCAAACGCGCGCTAACGATCCCGCATCCCGCTTAATGCGATTCACCAGCCTGCCTGCGGAAAAAGCGCTGATCCTTAATTGATCCCTACACAGGAGTCATTATGTCTGCTGAACTTAAGGTTGTGACACTTCTCGGAAGCCTGCGCAAAGGCTCATTCAATGCCATGGTTGCACGCACGTTACCGAAACTCGCTCCGGCAGGAATGGAAGTAACGCCGCTACCTTCTATTGCTGATATTCCGCTGTATGACGCTGATATTCAGCAAGAAGAAGGTTTCCCGCAAAGTGTGGAAGCGATCGCGGCACAAATCCGCGCTGCGGACGGCGTGGTCATTGTGACGCCTGAGTATAACTACTCCGTGCCTGGCGGCCTGAAGAACGCCATCGACTGGTTATCGCGTCTGCCTGAGCAACCGCTGGCTGGAAAACCGGTGTTGATCCAGACCAGTTCAATGGGCGCGATTGGTGGTGCTCGCTGCCAGTATCACTTACGCCAGATCCTGGTATTCCTGGATGCGATGGTAATGAACAAGCCGGAGTTTATGGGCGGCGTGATCCAGAACAAGGTGGATCAGCAAACAGGAGAAGTGGTTGATCAAAGTACGCTCGACCATTTGACCGGGCAGCTAACGGCGTTTGGTGATTATATTCAGCGCGTTAAGCGGTAATGGTAAATCCCTCTCCCTTGCGGGAGAGGGAGAAAGATTAATGCGCGTCAATAAAGATGATTTTCAGCAGGAACAACACCGCAACCACCAGAACACACGGGCTCAGATCGCGCAGACGGCCAGTGCCGATCTTCATCACACAGTAAGAGATAAAGCCGAGCGCAATACCTTCAGTAATTGAGAAGCTAAACGGCATCATCACGGCAGTGATGAATGCAGGCACGGCTTCTGTCATATCTTCCCATTTCACGCGCGCCAGGCTGGATGTCATCAGCACACCAACGTAAATCAGCGCACCAGCAGCGGCATAAGCCGGAACCATGCCCGCCAGCGGCGACAGGAAGATAACCAGCAAGAACAGCAGACCAACCACCACTGCGGTCAGGCCGGTACGCCCACCGACAGAGACACCCGAAGACGATTCGATATAAGCCGTCACGGAAGAGGTGCCGATAAACGAACCTGTCACTGAAGAGATGCTGTCAACGAACAGCGCCTGCTTCATGCGCGGGAATTTGCCGCTCTCATCCACCAGCCCGGCTTTATCCGTCACGCCAATCAGCGTACCGGAAGAGTCGAACAGGTTAACCAGCATAAACGAGAAAATCACACCCGCCAGACCGATATTAAACGAACCGGCCAGATCAACGTTGCCGACAACGGACGCCACGCTCGGCGGCGCGGAAACGATGCCGTGGTACTGCACATCACCCATCAGCCAGCCCAGCAGCGTTGTCACAACGATAGAGATCAGCACCGCGGCGTGAATGTTGCGCGACGCCAGAATCGCGATGATAAAGAAACCGAGCACACCCAGCAGAACACTGTGAGACGTCAGGTTGCCAATGCTCACCAGCGTCTCTTTGTTGGCGACGATAACACCGGCGTTTTTCAGCCCCATCATGCCAATAAACAAACCGATACCGCTGGTAATACCAACACGCAGGCTCACCGGGATATTGGCAATCATCCAGTAACGAACGCGGAAAATAGTCAGCAGCAGCAAACCGACCGCGCCCCAGAAAATTGCGCCCATGCCAATCTGCCAGGAGAGGCCCATCGCGCCAACGACCACGAACGCAAAGAAAGCATTCAGGCCCATGGCCGGCGCCAGTGCGACCGGCAAATTCGCCACCAGCCCCATCAGAATGCTGCCAAAAGCAGCAATCAGGCAGGTTGTCACAAATACTGCGCTGGTATCCATTCCGGCGACGCCCAGAATCTGGGGGTTAACAAAAACGATATACACCATCGTCAAAAACGTCGTGAAACCGGCGATCACCTCAGTGCGTGCCGAAGTGCCGTGCTCGCGCAGTTTAAACACGCGGTCAAGCAACCCCTGGCCTGAAGCCTGGGTAGTGTGTTGTTGGCTCATTATCAATTTCCGGAATAGGAGGGAAAATTCGTCGCTATCCTATACCAAAATGAGACAATGTTGACGGTTATCACACACTTTTTTTCATTGAATTTGCTTATACGGCAACGATTGCGTCCCGTAATCTGCGTTAAGTAAACGTTAAACTTGCAATAAAACAGGAAACGGCATGTCCCACATTGAAGCGGTATTTTTCGACTGTGACGGCACCCTGGTCGACAGTGAAGTAATTTGTTCCCGCGCGTACGTGCATATGTTTGAAACGTTTGGTATTTCGCTCGATCTGAACGAGGTTTTTAAACGATTTAAAGGTATGAAACTGTATGAAATCATCGATGTTATCGGCGAGGAGTACGGTAAACCGCTGGATAAAAGCGCGCTGGAGCCGGTGTACCGCGCGGAAGTAGCGCGTCTGTTTGACAGCGAGCTGGAAGTGATTGCCGGAGCGAATGCATTGCTGGACGCGGTGGCGATTCCGATGTGCGTCGTGTCTAATGGCCCCGTCAGCAAAATGCAACACTCTTTGGGCAAACTTGGAATGCTACATCACTTTCCTGAAAAACTGTTTAGCGGCTATGACATCCAACGCTGGAAGCCCGATCCGGCGATAATGTACCATGCAGCTAAAGCGCTTAATGTCGATCCGGCAAACTGTATTCTGGTGGATGATTCCACCGCCGGGGCGCAATCTGGTATCGCGGCAGGGATGGAAGTATTTTACTTCTGCGCCGATCCGCATAACAAACCCATCGACCACCCAAAAGTGACTATGTTCACTGACCTGGCGCAGTTGCCAGAGCTGTGGCGCGCTCGCGGGTGGCATGTTACGCGTTAATCTAAACCACTAAACAGGATGTTTTTATGGCCCAGACACATCGCCCTCTACCGGTATTTAAATATCACCCGCAGCCTCTGGAAACCGGGGTGTTCTCTGAAGACAAAACGGTCACCTGCGCCTGCTGTCAGCAGCCGACCAATGTCTACTACACCAATCCGTTCTATACCCAACAAGATGTCGATTATCTCTGCCCATGGTGTATTGCTGACGGTGCGGCCGCAGAGAAATTTGGCGGCAGCTTTCAGGATGAATCCTCTCTGGAGGGTATAGAAAGCGAGTTCGACGACGAAGGCGAATTTACCGGTTTTAAAAATCCCTGGCCGGAAGCCAGCGTGATTGAATTAACCGAAAGAACGCCGGGATATTGTGGCTGGCAGCAGGAGTTCTGGCTGGCGCACTGTAATGATTTTTGCGCCTTCGAGGGTTACGTTGGCTGGAAAGAGATTGCCGACAAGCTGGACCAATTTGCCGATCTGCGGGCCGACTGCGATGCTTTCGGCATTGATTACGAGAAGCTCCCCGAATACCTGCTCGACGGCGGTGATTGCCAGGGTTAT
The DNA here is from genome assembly GCF_000410515.1 of Enterobacter sp. R4-368. NCBI lineage: Bacteria > Pseudomonadati > Pseudomonadota > Gammaproteobacteria > Enterobacterales > Enterobacteriaceae > Enterobacter > Enterobacter sp. R4-368. Next base: position 2,991,074 of record NC_021500.1, read on the forward strand.
CTCTTCCGCTGCCTGCATTGCGGGAAACTTCGCTTGTGGGCCGATTTATCCTGATGGAGAACGACAGGAGCACAACAGATGCCTGAATTACTTGCACGTTACCAGGGTTGCCTGCTCGGGCTGGCCGCAGGTGATGCAGTTGGTACCACGGTGGAGTTCAGCGCGAAGGACTCCTTTCCACCCGTGAAGGGGATGGAAGGCGGCGGCCCGTTTCATTTACAGGCCGGGCAGTGGACTGACGATACCTCAATGGCGCTGTGCCTTGCGGAAAGCCTGGTCACCTGTAACGGGTTTGACGCAAAGGATCAGATGAACCGTTATCTGAACTGGTGGAAGTGGGGCTATTTAAGCTCTACAGGTCACTGTTTTGATATCGGCATGACCGTTGCCAGCGCGCTGCAGAAGTTCGCCAATAATGGCGAGCCGTTTGCCGGTTCCAGCAACCCGCGAACGGCCGGCAACGGCTCACTGATGCGTCTGGCGCCTGTGGTACTGTGGTTCTTTCCGGATCAAGCGCAAGTGCTGGAATATGCACAAGCCTCTTCACGCACGACGCACGCAGCGCCGGAAGCACTCGCCAGCTGCCGTCTGTTCGCACAACAGCTTATGAATGCCTTACAGGGCAAAAGTAAGCAGGAAACGCTGACCGATATCGCGCAGTTGCCGGAGCAGGAAAACCTGCGCCACATCGCTGAGGGTTGCTATCTGCAAAAAAACCGGGCGGAGATTTTTGGTACCGGTTACTGCGTGCAGAGCCTGGAAGCGGCGCTGTGGTGTTTCGCCAAAGGTAACGACTTTGAAGAAACCATCCTGCTGGCCACCAACCTCGGCGATGATGCGGATACTACCGCCGCCATTGCCGGACAACTGGCTGGTGCGTTCTACGGGGTAAACGGCATTCCGCAAACGTGGCGTGACAAACTCTGGCAGTATGAGGATATCGATAGGCTGGCAAGAAAGCTGCTGGCAAAATCGGCCTGAAAAAAACCCCCTCGTCGCTGAGGGGGTTTTCACATCACTCTTTGGGATCTTTTCCCGCCAGCAGCTTATCCAGTTCATCGCCGCCAACGTGACGGAAATCCTGCCCCTTCACGAAGTAGAAGATGTATTCACAGATATTCTGGCAACGGTCGCCGATACGCTCGATGGAACGGGCGCAGAACAGCGCGGTCAGCACGCTCGGAATGGTGCGGGAATCTTCCATCATGTAGGTCATTAACTGACGCACAATGCCTTCATATTCCTGATCCACTTTTTTATCTTCGCGGTAGATACGCACCGCTTCGTCCAGATCCATACGGGCGAAAGCGTCCAGCACGTCATGCAGCATCTGCACGGTGTGTCGGCCCAGCGATTCAAGGCTTACCAGCAGCGGCTGATGTTGCTGGGAGAACTTTTCCAGCGCGGTACGGCAGATTTTATCCGCCACGTCGCCAATACGTTCCAGCTCAGCGATGGTTTTGATGATCGCCATCACCAGGCGTAGATCGCTCGCCGTCGGCTGACGCTTAGCAATAATGCGCACACAGGCTTCATCGATGGCAACTTCCATCATATTGACCTGTTTGTCGCCCTCAACAACGCGCTTAGCCAGCTCGCTGTCCTGGTTGTGCATGGCGGTGATCGCATCAGAAAGCTGCTGCTCCACCATTCCACCCATGGTCATTACCTGAGTGCGAATGCTTTCCAGCTCAGCGTTGAACTGCCCGGAAATGTGTTTGTTAAGGTTGAGATTGTCCATGGTGCACTCCAAATGCCCGACAGATTTCACGTTGTAACAGGGTTGCTGAGACCTTTACGGCTCGGCAAATCAACCATAGCGCCCGGTAATGTAGTCTTCCGTTTGCTTCTTCTTCGGCTTCGTGAACAGATCATCTGTATTGCTGAACTCAATCAACTCACCGAGGTACATAAATGCCGTGTGATCGGAACAGCGCGCCGCCTGCTGCATGTTGTGCGTTACGATAACAACGGTGTAATCCTGTTTCAGTTCCGTAATCAGCTCTTCGATACGACCGGTTGAGATCGGGTCGAGCGCTGAACAGGGTTCATCAAGCAACAGCACTTCCGGGCGGATCGCGATCCCGCGGGCAATGCACAGACGCTGTTGCTGACCACCGGAGAGAGAGTACCCGCTCTGGTGCAGTTTATCCTTGGTTTCGTTCCATAATGCGGCCTTAGTCAAAGCCCACTGCACACGCTCGTCCATATCCGGGCGTGAAAGCTTCTCAAACAGGCGCACACCGAAAGCGATATTGTCGTAAATCGACATCGGGAACGGCGTTGGCTTTTGAAACACCATCCCTACTTTCGCGCGCAGCAGCGCAATATCCTGCGTGTTAGTCAGAATATTGTCGCCATCCAGCAGGATCTCGCCTTCCGCGCGCTGCTCAGGATAGAGCTCAAACATTTTATTAAACGTACGCAGCAGCGTGGACTTACCGCAACCCGACGGCCCGATAAACGCCGTCACCTGATTTTTGGCAATATCCAGGCTGATGTTTTTCAGTGCATGGAATTTGCCGTAATAGAAGTTCAAATCGCGAACCTGAATCTTGCCCGGCGTCGTTTCAACCATACTCATTTATCTCTTTCCTCAACTCGACGCCGCTTTCGCCGCGTCGCAAAAATTAACCGTGTTTACTCTTCGCGAAAATGACGCGCGCCAGAATATTTAACAACAGTACACAGAGAGTGATGATCAGCACCCCGGCCCAGGCCAGCTGCTGCCACTCGGCAAACGGGCTCATAGCGAATTTGAAAATCGTCACCGGCAAGTTAGCGATAGGCTGCATCATATCGGTGCTCCAGAACTGGTTGGAGAGCGCGGTAAACAGCAGCGGTGCCGTTTCACCCGCAATACGCGCAACAGCCAGCAGCACGCCGGTCATAATCCCGGAAACCGAGGCTTTCAGGGTAATGGCGGAAATCATCTTCCATTTCGGCGTTCCCAACGCGTAAGCCGCTTCGCGCAGGCTGTCCGGCACCAGTTTCAGCATGTTTTCCGTAGTACGGATGACAATCGGCACCTGTAACAGCGCCAGCGCAATCACACCGGCCCAACCGGAGAAGTGCTGCATCTGCGCGACAACGATGGTGTAAACGAACAGGCCAACCACGATAGAAGGCGCTGAAAGCAGGATGTCGTTGATAAACCGAATAATTTCAGCCAACAGTGATTTACGGCCATACTCCGCCAGATAAATCCCGGCCATAATGCCCAGTGGTGTACCGACAACCGTCGCCCAGAGAATTAACAGGCCGCTGCCCGCCAGGGCGTTAGCCAGGCCACCGCCCGCCGTATTTGGTGGCGGTGTCATTTCGGTAAACATCGCCAGCGACATACCATCAAAACCACGGGTAACCGTCGACAGCAGGATCCAAATCAACCAGAACAGACCAAAGGCCATCGTCGCCATCGACAATGTCAGGGCAATGCGGTTTTTCAGACGGCGGCGCGCCTGCATTTTGCGACGCGATTCAGCCAGTTGCGCGGTACTTTGCATTTCAAGCGTAGCCATTAGCGTGCCCCCTCGTTTTTCGCCAGGCGCATGATCATAAATTTAGAAATGGCCAATACGATAAAGGTGATCACGAACAGGATAAGCCCCAGTTCCATCAATGCCGCGACATGCAAGCCCGATTCGGCTTCGGCAAACTCATTCGCCAGTGCAGAGGTAATACTGTTGCCAGGCATAAACAGTGAAGCACTGTCGAGCTGGTAGGTGTTACCGATGATAAAGGTCACCGCCATGGTTTCACCCAGTGCGCGCCCCAGCCCCAGCATTACGCCACCAATCACCCCGTTTTTGGTAAAGGGCAACACGATACGCCAGATAACCTCCCAGGTGGTGCAGCCAATGCCGTAGGCCGACTCTTTCATCATCACCGGTGTTTGTTCGAATACATCGCGCATTACCGCCGCAATGTACGGAATAATCATAATGGCGAGGATCACCCCGGCGGCCAGAATGCCGATACCAAATGCGGGGCCGGAAAACAGCGCGCCGACAAATGGAATGTTAGAAAGGACATTGCCCACCGGCTCCTGGAAGTAAGTCGCGAACAGCGGAGCAAAAATAAACAGCCCCCACATGCCGTACACAATACTCGGGATCGCCGCCAGCAGTTCAATAGCAATACCCAGCGGGCGTTTCAGCCAGTTTGGCGACAGCTCCGTCAGAAACAGCGCGATACCAAAACTCACCGGAACCGCGATAAGTAGCGCGATGACCGAGGTAACAATGGTGCCGTAAATCGGTACCAGCGCCCCGTAGACGTCATTCGGCGCATCCCACTCTTTGGTCCACAGGAAAGAAAAACCAAACTTCTGAATGCTTGGCCATGAGGAGAAAATCAGGGACACGATAATGCCGCTGAGCAGCAATAACACAATCAGCGCAGCCAGTCTTACCAGTGCGCTGAATAACATGTCGCCTTTTTTACCCGGGGGATTAAATGCCGGCTTGGTTGCAGCCATAAATTACTCTTCAGTTTAACGTCTTACGAATTTGCCCGCAGGCACTTGCGCTTGCCGGCCTACAGAAGATCTGTAAGGCGGATGGTGTAAGCGCCATCCGCCATGTTCTTCAAAAACCAGTGCTTAGTACAGTGCTTTACCGCTGCTGTCTTTCACGTTGGCTTTCCAGGCAGCGCGAACTTGTTCAACAACGCTATCCGGCAGGGTTGCGTAGTCGAGATCGTTAGCTTGTTTGCCGCCTTTTTTGTAGGCCCAGTCAAAGAATTTCAGCACTTCAGCGCCTTGCTCAGGTTTAGCCTGCTCTTTATGCACCAGAATGAACGTGGTGGAAGTGATTGGCCACACGTCCGCACCTTTCTGGTTAGTCAGGTCCTGTGCGAAAGACTTGCTCCAGTCGATATCTTTAGCCGCGTTGGAGAAACTGGTTTCCGTCGGGCTAACCGCTTTACCATCGGCAGAAAGCAGCTTGGTGTAGGTCAGGTTGTTCTGCTTAGCGTAAGCATATTCAACGTAACCGATAGAGCCCGGCAGACGCTGAACGAACGCGGCGATACCGTCGTTACCTTTACCGCCCAGACCGGTCGGCCAGTTAACGGTAGAGCCAGAACCGACTTTAGATTTCCACTCTTCGTTCACTTTCGCCAGGTAGCTGGTGAAAACGAAGGAGGTACCGGAACCATCAGCGCGGCGAACCACAGCGATGTTCTGTGAAGGCAGTTTCAGGCCTGGGTTGAGTTTGGCAATAGCCGCGTCATCCCATTTTTTGATATTACCCAGGTAGATATCACCCAGGGTCTTGCCGTCCAGCACCAGCTCACCGGATTTAACACCCGGGACGTTAATTGCCAGCACGATACCGCCGATCACAGTCGGAAACTGGAACAGGCCTTCCTGAGCCAGTTTGTCGTCAGCCAGCGGGGCATCGGACGCACCGAAATCAACAGTTTTAGCAGTAATTTGTTTAACGCCACCAGACGAACCGATACCCTGGTAGTTAATCTTGTTACCTGTTTCTTTCTGGTAGGTATCAGCCCACTTGGCATACACCGGCGCCGGGAAAGTTGCGCCCGCGCCTGTCAGGCTGGCAGCTGCGTTTACAGCAAATGCACTCAGAGAAAAGGTCGCGGCGACAACAGTTGCGACAGTGGTACGCATAACGTTCATAATGTCTCCTGCAAGAATCGTAAATCGTTGTTTAGTGGCTACGATGAGCAAAATAGGACACTTTGATGACAGTTATATGCAAAGATTGTTACTGTTTGATGACAGCAACGGATTACGGCCAGATTTAACGAATTCAGGATGATTTATCAGCGAGATAAAAAAGTTGATGACGATAAAATGTCAGCAAGATTTTAGTTTTATGACATTAAAAACGTAGCTGAATCTGACAAGAAGTCCTAACAAAACGCGAGAAAAAGCCACCGCTTATCACTTTATTTACGCCTGGATTGCGTCAGCGCCTGACGCCGGAATTGGGCTATTTTTAGCGATACACGCCACTGCACTAATTTCGTAAGTTCCGGCCCATTCATCACTTTCCGCGTCAGCCATAAAAGAACCATACTACTCCCCCAAAAAACCAGAGACAGTGCGGAAAACGGAGCAATGAGAAGCCATCCTGCCACTGGCACGTTGCAAACACATAACAGCAACCAGACAGCCAGGAATAATTTTAAGGAGAGCGTGCGCCCTTTTTCTACGCCGATGAGCGCCACGACCAGGACTAAAAATACCGCTACACCTGCGATGAAACTCAGGCCACCAATGGCGGTTTTCACCGTCAGCGCAAGGCAAACATAGCTTAGTAACAAGGCATAAAACACCACCGTTACGCTGCCATAAAATGTCATCCCGCCTCTGCCTGCAGGATAGGCCTTTGGCATCTCTTTAAATGCCTCCGCCGCCAGCTTCAACTGTGCCAGCTTGCGACCCGCTATTCCCGCATCAACACCCCGGCAATAATTGATGAGTGCAAGCAATCTTGCACCTGCCATTTTTTCCAACAAACTCATGGCTATCCTTAAAAAAAGAGGCTGCCATCAGGCAACCTCTCTCTACACTATGACAAGCTTAAGACCTTATTCCACAGTAACCGATTTCGCCAGGTTACGCGGCTGATCCACGTCGGTGCCTTTGATCAGCGCAACATGGTAAGCCAGCAGTTGCAGCGGCACGGTATAGAAGATTGGCGCGATCACTTCTTCTACATGCGGCATATCGATAATGTGCATATTGTCGTTGCTGGTGAAACCGGCATCCTGATCGGCAAAGACATACAGCACGCCGCCACGGGCGCGAACTTCTTCGATGTTGGATTTCAGTTTTTCCAGCAGCTCGTTGTTTGGCGCAACGACAATCACCGGCATATCGGCATCAATCAGCGCCAATGGGCCATGTTTCAGTTCACCTGCGGCATAGGCTTCGGCATGAATATAGGAGATCTCTTTCAGCTTCAGCGCACCTTCCAGTGCGATCGGATACTGGTCGCCACGGCCAAGGAACAGCGCATGATGCTTGTCGGAGAAATCTTCTGCCAGCGCTTCAATGCGTTTATCCTGCGACAGCATCTGCTCAATGCGGCTCGGCAGCGCCTGCAAACCATGAACGATATCGTGCTCAATGGCCGCATCCAGCCCTTTCAGGCGGCTCAGTTTCGCCACCAGCATCAGCAACACAGTGAGCTGAGTGGTAAACGCTTTGGTTGATGCAACGCCGATTTCCGTACCGGCTTTGGTCATCATCGCCAGGTCGGATTCGCGCACTAGCGAGGAACCCGGAACGTTACAAATAGCCAGCGAACCCAGATAACCCAGCTCTTTTGACAAACGCAGTGCCGCCAGCGTATCCGCCGTTTCGCCAGACTGCGACAGGGTGATCATCAGGCTATTACGACGCACCGCAGATTTGCGATAGCGGAACTCAGAAGCGATTTCGACATCGCACGGAACACCCGCCAGCGCTTCAAACCAGTAGCGGGAAACCATACCGGAGTTATAAGACGTACCGCAGGCAACGATCTGAATATGTTCAACTTTCGACAGCAGCTCGTTGGCATTCGGCCCCAGTTCGCTCAGATCAACTTCACCATGGCTGATACGGCCAGTCAGTGTGTTTTTGATGGCGTTCGGCTGCTCGTAGATCTCTTTTTGCATGTAGTGGCGGTAAATACCTTTATCGCCAGCGTCGTATTGCAGATTAGATTCGATATCAGGGCGTTTAACCTGCGCGCCAGATTTATCGAAAACAGTCACGCTACGGCGAGTCACTTCAGCAATATCGCCCTCTTCAAGGAAGATAAAGCGGCGGGTAACCGGCAGCAAGGCCAGCTGATCGGATGCAATAAAGTTTTCACCCATGCCCAGGCCAATAACCAGCGGACTGCCAGAGCGCGCTGCCAGCAACGTACCCGGATCGCGCGTATCCATGATGACAGTGCCATATGCCCCGCGTAACTGAGGAATAGTACGCAGTACAGCTTCACGCAGCGTGCCGCCCTGCTCCAGTTCCCAGTGCACCAGGTGCGCGATAACTTCGGTATCCGTTTCAGAAACAAACACATAACCGCGTGCTTTTAACTCTTCACGCAGCGGCTCGTGGTTTTCGATAATACCGTTATGCACCACCACAATATGGTCAGAAACATGCGGATGCGCGTTGCCTTCCGACGGTTCACCATGCGTTGCCCAACGCGTATGAGCAATACCGGTGCCACCATGCAGCGGGTGTTCTTCCGCCGCCTGAGAGAGCATCTGCACTTTACCAAGACGGCGCAGACGGGTCATATGACCTTGTGCATCAATCACCGCCAGACCAGCAGAGTCATAACCACGGTATTCCAGACGACGAAGGCCTTCGAGAAGGATTTCAGCTACATCACGTTGCGCGACTGCGCCAACAATTCCACACATATTTTTTGATTCCGATTTTGGCATTATGCCTTTTGTTGTCGGTCAACCTGTTTACACGTCATTCTTCGACGCTGCCTTTGTACAACGCGAATTATTGAGTGTAAGTGTCCGATTATCGGACTCCCCGAGCCTTGTAGAGAGTGGGGTTATTTTTATAGGTACTGCACGCGGGCGGGGGAATTATCTTTCCCCTCATCCCTGAAATCGTTACTTCTTCTTCACCGGACGCTGCCAGCCCTGTTTTTGGACCTGCGGCACGCGGCTTAAAACCAGTTCATTTTCGTTAACGTTGCGCGTCACCGTGGTACCGGCGGCAATCGTCGCACCTTTACCGATTGTGACAGGTGCCACCAGTTGCGTGTCAGAACCAACGAAGACATCATCACCAATAATAGTTTTATGCTTGTTCGCGCCATCATAGTTACAGGTAATAACGCCTGCACCGACATTTACGTTGTCGCCAATTTCTGCATCGCCCAGATAAGTCAGATGGCCCGCTTTCGAACCTTTCCCCAGACGCGCTTTTTTCATTTCCACAAAGTTGCCGACATGCGCGCCAGCCAACAGTTCAGCGCCCGGGCGCAAACGCGCAAAAGGCCCGATGGTACATTCCGCTTCCAGACGAGCATCTTCCACAACGCTATACGGGCTGATTTCGCAATCGTCGCCAATTTCGCTGTTTTTCAGAACGCAACCAGCGCCAATTTTCACGCGATCGCCAAGCTTAACGTGACCTTCAATGATGACGTTAGCATCGATCTCGACATCCCGCCCGTGCTCCAGCGTACCGCGCAGATCGAAACGCGCAGGATCGCGCAGCATAACGCCTGCCAGCAGCAATTTTTCGGCTTGCTCAGACTGATAAGCGCGTTCCAGGCGTGACAACTGAAGACGATTGTTAACGCCTTCCACTTCGCTCAGACGCTGCGGGTGCACAGCGACGATTTCACGCCCTTCCTGATAAGCCAGTGCAATGATATCGGTGATGTAGTATTCACCCTGGGCATTATTGTTGGTGAGTTTACCAAGCCAGCGTTTCATATCGCCGCCATTGGCGATCAAAATACCGGTATTGATTTCGTTAATCTTACGCTGCTCTTCACTGGCATCTTTCTGCTCAACAATACCAGTCACAACGCCGTTTTCGCGCGTGATGCGGCCATATCCAGTAGGGTCATCCAGAACCACAGTTAACAAACCGATCCCACCTTGCGGTTTTGCAGCACGCAGACGTTCCAGTGTTTCCACCGAAATCAGCGGCACATCACCATAGAGCATGAGAATATCTTCGTCATCCGCAAAGAACGGTGCGGCCTGCTGCATCGCATGGCCAGTACCCAGCTGTTCAGCTTGCAGAACCCAATTGAGTTTATCGTCAGAAAGGCGTTGTTTGAGCAGATCGCCACCGTGGCCATACACCAGATGGACGTGATTCGCGCCAAGAAAAGTTGCGGTATCAATGACATGCTGAACCATCGCTTTCCCTGCAAGCGTATGCAGCACTTTGGGAAGATCGGAATACATGCGTGTACCTTTGCCCGCAGCAAGGATCACCACACTCATTTTTGTGTTCAACATTTGCGTCCTGACTCTATTTTGGGAAAGAAGTAAACCTCTTTCGTGTTGAAAATTCTACATATTTTGTAGCATGAAATGGATTGCCGACGAAACGCTCAAGTTCCGCTATTTCAGGCCATTTGAAGACTATTTGGTGCGCAGAGTAAATCAGTTTGCCGCTGAAAAATAGCGCCATTTCCCGCTGGTGCTAATTCATACAATGAGTTAGCCATTATTCTCACCCTGAATAAAGATCGCACAAAAACAAAACAGCGTTTTAATTATCAAAGAGTGTGACGTACAAAAAAGAAACACCGTTTCATCTTGATGATAATGGCAGGCAATTATCAATCAGGAGAATAAAATGAATTATAAAATACCTCTGGCCCTCACGATTTGCAGTTCACTTATTCCCATTCCTGCGTTGGCTGCAACAGCCCCTGTCTGGAAAGCAATTGCTTTTGGGCAATCTACCGACATGAATTTCTCATCGAATGTGTTACCGGAAAAAATAGGCGTCAATGATGTCACCATCGCCGGTAAAAAGCTCTCTGTTGCGGATGAAGCGACGTTAACAAATCCGATCACTATTGAAAGCCGTGGCGGCAAAATTGCCAATTCTCACGACGGCCTGACGTTTTTTTATACCCGACTTCCTGGTAACGAAAATTTTGTCTTACAGGCAACCATTACCGTTGAACAGTTCGGTCCTGAAAACGGAGCAAAACCCGCCGCGCAGGAAGGTGCAGGTTTGCTGGTACGAGATGTGATTGGTACTCCGCGCCAGCAGCCGCTGAAAGAGGGTTATGAAGAGTTTCCGGCGGCATCAAATATGGTGATGAACGCCATTATGACGCAGGATAAAAAAGATAATTTCCGCGTGAAGATGCAAGCGATTACCCGCGAGGGGATTAGCCAGCCGTGGGGGAATGCTGGTGCCACTATCTCGAAACAGAGTTATCAGGAAGAGATTGATCTTCGCCAGACACCAACCTTTCGCCTGAAACTAGAACGTACCAACGACGGTTTTATCAGCGCATGGGCGCCGCAGGGGAGTGATAAATGGGTCAGCCGCAGCGTACCGCGCGCCGATTTGATTTCGGTGCAAAATAAAGACCACTATTACGTGGGTTTTTTTGCCTCGCGTAACGCCAAAATTGTGGTTAGCGATGCCACATTAACCACCAGCAAAGCCCAGACTATTGATTCTAAACCCTGGCAGGCTAAGCCGTTGCCGGTTGTCGTACAAATAGCCTCTCCCGCCCAGAGCATTGGCGAAGCCTACACGGTGCAGGCACGCGCTAATTATGATGGCTTGTTTAGCGTGCGGCAGAACGAAGTGGTGATCGGTAATGAAAAACCGGTGAAAGCAGGTGAAATGTATACCCTGCCAACTCACCTGGCGGCAGAGAACACCTTTGCACTGACCTTTACACCAACAAGCGGTAAAGAGATAACGCCCATTTCGCAGACGTTCGCTGTCGAAAGGGTTGCCGGAACCATGGCTTCTACTCTGTATGCCGCCGCCGATGGTAAAGCGGATGGTGAAGGTACCGCTGCATCACCTCTGGATTTGCCAACCGCTATATCTCTGTTGCCGCCAGGCGGGACAATTAACCTGAAAGCCGGAGATTATGCCCGGGCAGAGATCCCGCTCACCGCCAGCGGCTTGCGTGATAAACCAAAAACGCTGCAAGCCGATGGCAAAGCGGTGATCCACGGTTTATTGGTTGATGCCAGCTACTGGCATATCAAAGGTATTGGCGTTACCGATAAGAGCCTGCGTGTGCAGGGTAGCCATAACGTGATCGAAAAAGTGGTCGCCTGGCGTAATGACGATACCGGCATTCAGATCTCCTCACCGGAAAACATTGGTCGCGCACTGTGGGCGAGCCATAACCGCGTGATCGATGCTGAGTCCTGGGGTAATGAAGATCCCGGCAAAATCAACGCTGACGGCTTCGCGGTGAAGATGCGCGTCGGTGACGGTAACCGCCTGGAGAGATGCTACTCCCATGACAATATCGATGACGGCTTTGATTTGTTTAATAAGATTGAGGACGGCGGCAATGGTGTTGTGGTGATCGAGAATTCTATTGCCAGCAACAATACCAGCAACGGTTTCAAACTGGGGGGAGAAGGGCAGCCAGTGGCGCATCAGGTGCGGAACAGTAAAGCGATTGCTAACCATCTGGACGGTTTCACCGACAATTTTAATCCTGGTGCGCTGGTGGTAGAGAACAATATCGCTGCGGATAATCAACGCTTTAACTTTATTTTTCGCCCAAGCCCCTATGGTGATGCTTCCACTCAGGGGAAATTCACCCACAACAAATCCGTGCGCAGTGCGCCGGGCCGCTATGACGATGCGGTGGTCGGAAATATTGATGAGACGAATTATTTTATTGAGAAAGGGCAGAGCGTGAACAACAAGGGGAAAGTGCTGGATAGTGGGGCGGTGCTGGCGGAACTGAAGATGTAGCCAGATGGCGCTCGCTTATCACACAACGGTAAGCGTGGCGCCACTCGGCATATCAGCAATTAATGATTGAACGTACCGAAAGAGATGTTCATGTTGCTGAAGAGAGCGATGATTTTGTTGATCAGTTTCATAATGGTTTCCTGCTTTGACTGAAGGTTATTTTCTGTGATGAACTTCACAAAAAAGAGTCTACGCCTCATTTTTTAACCGATCAACATTTTTGTGATATGCATCACAAAATAATAAAACACACTTTCAGTTTCATCTTTACTGGAACGCAGCCATAAAAAAAGCCAGCCTGGAAACCAGACTGGCTTTTTAACGTTCAAGCCGGTGTTACATCGCTTTTTTGGTCAACTCGATAACACGCAGTTTCGCGATGGCTTTCGCCAGCTCCGCAGACGCCTGAGCGTAATCCACGTCACCGTGAGAGCTATTAATGTGCTCTTCTGCTTTACGCTTCGATTCCAGGGCTCGCGCTTCGTCGAGATCCTGGCCACGAATAGCGGTATCAGCCAGAACGGTCACGCTGCTCGGTTGCACTTCAAGAATGCCGCCGGACAGATAGATAAACTCTTCATGACCGAACTGTTTTACGATGCGGATCATACCAGGCTTAATGGCGGTGAGCAGCGGTGCGTGACCCGGGAAAATACCCAGTTCACCTTCACTGCCCGTTACCTGGATTTTTTCGACCAGACCAGAGAACATTTGTTGCTCTGCGCTGACGACGTCCAGGTGGTAAGTCATTGCCATATCACCCTCCGATTAAGGCGTTAAAGTTTTTTGGCTTTTTCCACTGCTTCTTCGATGGAACCAACCATGTAGAACGCCTGCTCCGGCAGGTGATCGTATTCGCCTTCCATAATGCCTTTAAAGCCACGGATGGTGTCTTTCAGGGAGACGTATTTGCCCGGAGAACCGGTAAATACTTCCGCTACGAAGAACGGCTGGGACAGGAAGCGCTGGATCTTACGTGCGCGAGCTACCACCAGTTTGTCTTCTTCAGACAGCTCATCCATACCGAGGATGGCGATGATGTCTTTCAGTTCCTGATAACGTTGCAGCAGAGACTGTACGCCACGCGCGGTGTCGTAGTGTTCCTGACCAACAACCAGCGGATCCAGCTGACGGCTGGTGGAATCCAGCGGGTCAACGGCCGGGTAGATACCCAGAGACGCGATCTGACGGCTCAGTACCACGGTTGCGTCAAGGTGCGCAAAGGTGGTGGCTGGTGACGGGTCAGTCAAGTCATCCGCAGGTACGTATACCGCCTGAACGGAGGTGATAGAACCGGTTTTGGTAGAGGTGATACGTTCCTGCAGAACACCCATCTCTTCCGCCAGCGTCGGCTGGTAACCTACCGCTGAAGGCATACGGCCCAGCAGTGCGGATACTTCAGTACCGGCAAGGGTATAACGGTAGATGTTGTCGACGAACAACAGAACGTCACGACCTTCGTCACGGAACTTCTCAGCCATGGTCAGGCCGGTCAGCGCAACGCGCAGACGGTTTCCCGGCGGCTCGTTCATCTGGCCGTAAACCAGGGATACTTTATCCAGAACGTTGGAGTCGGTCATTTCATGGTAGAAGTCGTTACCCTCACGAGTACGTTCACCCACGCCCGCAAAAACAGAGTAACCGGAGTGCTCGATCGCGATGTTACGGATCAGCTCCATCATGTTTACGGTTTTACCTACGCCCGCACCACCAAACAGACCGACTTTACCGCCCTTGGCGAACGGACACATCAGGTCGATAACTTTGATGCCGGTTTCCAGCAGTTCCTGAGAGCTGGAGAGCTCTTCATAGGAAGGTGCCGCGCGGTGAATCGCCCAACGCTCTTCTTCACCGATGTCGCCTTTCATGTCGATCGGCTGACCGAGCACGTTCATGATACGACCCAGTGTAGCTTTACCTACCGGGACTTCGATCGGGTGCGCAAGGTCATTAACTTCCAGACCACGACGCAGACCGTCAGAAGAACCCATGGCGATGGTACGTACGATACCGCCGCCGAGCTGCTGCTGAACTTCCAGCACCAGCGTCTCGTTACCATTTTTAACCTCAAGAGCATCGTACACGCGCGGTACGGCATCCTGAGGGAATTCGACGTCAACTACGGCGCCGATTACCTGGACAATTTTTCCAGTAGCCATCATGAATCCTCTACGAATTAACCTGGTTATACCGCGGATGCACCACCGACGATTTCGGTGAGTTCCTGAGTAATGCTGGCCTGACGAGCTTTGTTGTATACCAACTGCAGCTCTTTAATCAGGCTGCCGCCATTGTCGGTCGCGGCTTTCATCGCCACCATACGTGCGGCCTGCTCGCTGGCCAGGTTTTCCACAACACCCTGGTAAACCTGAGATTCAACATAACGACGCAGGAGAGTATCCAGCAGCGCTTTTGGATCAGGTTCATACAGATAATCCCAGGATTTACGCTTCAACTCTTCATCTTCTGCAGCCGGTAACGGCAGCAGCTGAGTGATGGTCGGTACCTGAGACATGGTGTTGATAAATTTGTTGCTAACAATATAAAGCTTGTCGAGACGACCTTCGTCGTAGGCTTGCAACATTACTTTTACCGGGCCGATCAGCTCTGACAAGGACGGGTTATCACCCATACCAGTCACCTGAGCGACAACGTTGCCACCTACGGAATTAAAGAAAGAGACGCCTTTAGAGCCGATCATCGCGAGTTCGCTCTGAACGCCTTTATCGGACCACGCTTTCATATCCGCCAGCAGTTTTTTGAACAGGTTAATGTTCAAACCACCGCACAGACCACGGTCGGTCGACACCACCAGGTAGCCCACGCGTTTAACGTCGCGTTCTTCCAGATAGGGGTGCTTATATTCCAGATTACCGTTTGCAAGGTGACCAATCACTTTGCGCATGGTATCTGCATAAGGACGGCTGGACGCCATGCGATCCTGCGATTTACGCATTTTGGAAGCGGCGACCATCTCCATCGCTTTAGTGATCTTCTGCGTGTTCTGGACGCTTGCGATCTTACTACGTATCTCTTTTGCGCCGGCCATGAGCTTCTCCTCAATGCCTTGCGGCCTGCCCTAAGACAAGCCGCCAGACGTTACCAGGATTGGGTTGCTTTGAAGGAATCGAGGAGGCCTTTCAGCTTGCCTTCGATTTCGTCGTTATAGCCACCGGACTGGTTGATCTCTTGCATCAGCGGAGCGTGATCACGGTCAGCGAAAGCCAACAGAGCGGCTTCGAAGCTACCGATTTTCGCCAGTTCCACATCTTCGAGGTAACCGCGCTCAGCTGCGAACAGCACCAGGCCCTGTTGTGCAACAGACATAGGGGCATACTGTTTCTGTTTCAGCAGCTCGGTCACTTTCTGACCGTGGCTCAGCTGTTTACGGGTCGCTTCATCCAGATCGGACGCAAACTGCGAGAACGCCGCCAGTTCACGATACTGCGCCAGTGCGGTACGAATACCACCGGACAGTTTTTTGATGATCTTGGTCTGAGCTGCACCACCCACACGAGATACGGAGATACCCGGGTTAACCGCCGGACGAATACCGGAGTTAAACAGGTTGGTTTCCAGGAAGATCTGACCATCGGTAATAGAAATTACGTTGGTCGGAACGAACGCAGAAACGTCACCCGCCTGGGTTTCAATGATCGGCAGTGCGGTCAGAGAACCGGTTTTACCTTTCACTTCACCTTTGGTGAAGTTTTCAACGTATTCAGCATTAACGCGGGATGCGCGCTCCAGCAGACGAGAGTGGAGATAGAATACGTCGCCCGGGAATGCTTCACGTCCCGGCGGACGACGGAGCAGCAGGGAAACCTGGCGGTAAGCAACTGCCTGTTTGGACAGGTCATCGTATACGATCAGCGCATCTTCGCCGCGGTCGCGGAAGTATTCACCCATTGCGCAACCGGCATACGGCGCCAGGTATTGCAGTGCAGCAGATTCAGAAGCGGTTGCCACAACAACGATGGTGTTGGACAGTGCGCCGTGCTCTTCCAGCTTACGTACCACGTTAGCAATGGTAGAAGCTTTCTGGCCGATAGCGACGTATACGCATTTGATGCCGGAATCGCGCTGGTTGATGATCGCATCGATTGCCATCGCGGTTTTACCGGTCTGACGGTCACCGATGATCAATTCACGCTGACCACGACCAATTGGGATCATGGCGTCAACGGATTTATAACCCGTCTGTACCGGCTGATCGACGGACTGACGATCGATAACGCCCGGGGCGATAACTTCGATTGGCGAGAAGCCATCGTTATCAACCGGACCTTTACCGTCGATCGGCGCGCCCAGGGTGTTGACCACACGGCCAAGCAGGCCACGGCCAACCGGAACTTCCAGAATACGGCCAGTACACTTCACCTTCATGCCTTCGGCGAGGTCAGCGTATGGACCCATCACAACTGCACCTACGGAGTCGCGCTCCAGGTTCAGTGCGATAGCGTAACGGTTACCCGGCAGAGAAATCATCTCGCCCTGCATACAGTCGGCCAGGCCGTGGATGCGGATAACACCGTCACTTACAGAAACAATAGTACCTTCGTTGTGAGCTTCGCTCACAACACTGAACTGAGCAATGCGCTGCTTGATCAGTTCGCTGATTTCGGTGGAATTCAGTTGCATGCTCCAGTCCCCTTAAGACTGCAAGACGTCTGCAAGGCGTTCAAGACGGCCGCGTACGCTACCATCAATGACCATATCACCCGCACGGATGATTACGCCTGCCATTACAGACTTATCGATATTGCAATTCAGCTTCACTTTGCGTGACAGACGTTTTTCCATCGCGGCGCGGATCTTCGAAAGCTGTTCTTCACTCAGTGCGGACGCGGAAGTCACTTCGACTTCTGCGATAGCCTCGCTGGCTGCGCGTAACTGAATAAACTGCTCAAGAACATCAGGAAGCACTTTGATTCGACCATTTTCAGCCATCACCCGGATCAGGTTCTGACCTTTGTCGTCAAGTTGCTCCCCACAAACTGCGATAAACGACTTAGCGAGCGTTTCCGGTGCTAACGCGCCGGAGATAAGCTCTGCCATGTCTTCATTTTTCGTCACCTCGGCGGCGAACGCCAGCATATCCTGCCAGCGGTCAACGCTCTGAGTTTCGACGGCAAAGTCAAAAGCTGCTTTGGCGTAGGGGCGAGCTACCGTTACAAATTCAGACATCAGCCCCTCCTCCTTACAGTTCAGCGACCAGTTTATTCACGATGTCGCTGTTAGCAGCTTCATCCACGGAACGCTCGATGATTTTCTCGGCGCCGGCTACTGCCAGCAGAGCCACTTGCTTACGCAGCTCTTCGCGGGCGCGTTTGCGTTCGGCGTCAATTTCCGCCTGCGCCTGCGCCACGATTTTGGTACGTTCCTGCTCGGCTTCTGCTTTCGCTTCGTCCAGGATCTGAGAACGACGTTTGTTCGCCTGTTCAATGATTACCTGAGCTTCAGCTTTCGCTTTTTTCAGCTGGTCGGTCGCATTGGCCTGTGCAAGGTCAAGGTCCTTTTTAGCTCGTTCTGCGGAAGCAAGACCGTCAGCAATTTCTTTCTGACGTTTTTCGATGGCAGCCATTAACGGCGGCCATACGTACTTCATGCAGAACAGAACGAACAGGACAAACGCGATGGCCTGGCCGAGGATTGTTGCGTTTAGATTCACAGCACAATGCCTCTTATCTGGTTAACGTTCTAAACAATTGCTTGAAAAGCAACCCTTACTACGCGACAGCAAACATCACGTACAGACCCAGACCCACAGCGATCATCGGGATAGCATCCACCAGACCCATAACGATAAAGAACTGAGTACGCAGCAGAGGAATCAGATCCGGCTGACGCGCAGCGCCTTCCAGGAATTTACCCCCGAGGATGCCGATACCGATCGCAGCACCGATTGCCGCCAGACCCATCATCACAGCGGCAGCCAAGTACAGCAGATCCATATTCAGGTTTTCCATGACAGTCTCCAGTTTGTTTCAGTTAAAACGTAGTAGTGTTGTTAAAAATCAATGCTCTTCGGATGCCATCGACAGATAGACAATCGTCAGAACCATGAAGATAAAGGCTTGCAGCGTAATAATCAGGATGTGGAAAATGGCCCACGGCACATTCAGAACCCACTGTGACCACCACGGCAGAAGACCCGCGATCAGAATGAAAATCAACTCACCCGCGTACATGTTGCCGAACAGTCGCAGACCGAGTGAAACCGGTTTGGACAGCAGGCTCACGCCCTCAAGGATAAGGTTTACCGGAATAAATACCGGATGGTTGAACGGCTGGAGAGTCAGCTCTTTAGCGAAACCGCCAATACCCTTCATTTTGATGCTGTAGAACAGAATCAGGATAAATACGCCCAGCGCCATCGACAGGGTGATGTTGACGTCAGCAGACGGCACCACGCGCAGTGCAGGCAGACCCAGGACGTGCTCGCCAATCCACGGAAGGAAGTCGATAGGCAAAAGATCCATCAGGTTCATCAGGAATACCCAGACGAAGATCGTCAGGGCCAGTGGTGCGATAAGCTTGCTTTTGCCGTGGTACATGTCTTTGACGCTACCATGAACAAAACCAATCACCAGCTCAATCGCCGTCTGGAATTTCCCCGGGACACCGCTGGTGGCTTTTTTCGCTACGCTACGGAACATCACCAGGAACAACAGACCCAGAACCACTGAGAAAAACATGGAGTCGATATTCAGCGTCCAGAAAGTGGCCGGGGGGTTATGCGGATCCACCAGTGAGAAGGTACGCAGGTCAATCTGAAGGTTATTCAGATGGTGACCGATGTACTCCTGCGGTGTTGAGTATTCTCCTGCAGACATGATGCCTCTTACCCTTTGTTGTTAATTACAGCAGGTGCCAGTATCTGAACTACCAGCACCGAAACCCACGTGACTATCAGCGGCAAAAAAGCCACCTTGAAAACCGCCAGCGCCACCACCAGTAACACGAATGTCATCAACACCTTGAGCGCTTCACCGAAGGCGAAGGTCCAAGCCACGCGGCCTTTAGCGGGTGTATGCGCCTGATGACGCCAGGCAAAAATCATAAACAACATATTCGGCAGTAAGACTGCCATACCTCCGCACACGGCGGAAATGCCCCAGAAGGGGTCTTTGAGGCTAAACAGCAATCCACTTGCCATTACTGCCAGAAACTGAATAAGCAGAAGCCTGCGAGCAACGTTTCGACTATAGAGCGACACAGACATTGCGTTTCTTAACTCCTGCTCCCTATGAGGTATGCCGCGTGTCGTATAAAACGTTCTTTGGGGCCCGGAGTCAAGCATCAAAAAGCGGTCAAATTATACGGTGCGGCCTCGTGATTTCAAACAATAAGTAGCGAAAAGGTGAATAAATGTTTAAATATTTTTCCCAAGCGCTATTTTTAAACTTTTGCAGAAACTGTGAACCTTCGAGCAAAAGTGCAAATAACGCGAAATTCCTGCTGGTAAAGCGTGCACTCGGTCACAAAATAAACATTTATGCACCCGCCTTATTTATCGCAGCAGGAATTTGATACTTTTCATCTTTCTGATATTTAAGCTGATTTATCACAACTCTTTTTAAAACACTCACATCTACTATGAAAACGATTTATTGACATTTTTAATAATTATTTAACAACAATATTTCGTTATCGAGGCCGATTTTTAGCGGGCTGATATTTTCACAGTTGATTATTTTAAGCGTGAATAAAATTCACAGCGTTAAATGTCAGAAAAATCCTGGTAAAAATACGGTTAAATGTAACTGAACGTATCACCGTTTTTAATGTCGTTTTTTAACATCGCGGCAACCGCACGAATGATACATTTTTTGATAAAAATTAAACTTTATTTGCTTTAACGACGACTAAATGACGCTCGCCATCCAGGTGCGGAACATGCAGTTTAACAATTGTTTCTACACACAAATCAGCGGGTAACAGCGCAATTTCCTCTTCCGGCACTAAACCTTTAAGCGCATAGAAACGCCCTTCTTCGCCAGGCAAATGCCGGCACCAGTTCACCATGTCATTCAGCGAAGCAAAAGCGCGGCTGATAACACCGTCAAATGGCGGTTGTGCCGGGAAATCTTCGACACGACTCTGCACCGGTTCGATATTGCTCAGTTTCAATTCATGCTGAACCTGGCGTAAAAACCGTACCCGTTTGCCAAGGCTGTCGAGCAACGTGAAGTGCGATTCAGGGCATACGATAGACAACGGAATGCCAGGCAATCCGGGGCCGGTCCCAACGTCAATAAAGCGTGAACCTTGCAGGTAAGGCGCAACCACAACACTGTCGAGGATATGGCGGATCAGCATCTCGTTGGGATCGCGTACGGAAGTCAGGTTGTACGCTTTGTTCCATTTGTGCAGCAGTTCGACGTAAGCCACCAGTTGTTGTTGCTGGTGATCGGACAACGAAATACCTGCTTCATCGAGCAGACGAGAGAGTTTGTTAAGCACGGTTGTTACCTGTGGAATTAAAATGCCCGGTAAAACCGGGCAGATAAGTAAGATTAGGCGCTACGGCGCAGCATACCTTGTTTTTTCAGCCACACCAGCAGAATGGAGATCGCCGCCGGGGTAATGCCGGAAATGCGTGATGCCTGGCCAATGGACGACGGCTTATGATCGTTAAGCTTGGCGATCACTTCGTTGGAAAGCCCGTTAACCTGGCGGTAATCCAGCGTTGCGGGTAACAGCGTATTCTCATTGCGCTGCTGTTTTTCGATCTCATCCTGCTGACGCGCAATATAACCCTCGTATTTCACCTGGATTTCCACCTGCTCGGCAGCTTGTTGATCGTCCAGGCCCGGAGCGAACGGCGCCAACTGAACCAGTTGCTCGTAGGTCATCTCAGGACGACGCAGCAGATCTTCGCCGCTGGCTTCGCGCGATAACGGTGCAGTCAGATGTTCGTTGACAGCAGGCGTATGTTCAGAGGCTGGCGATACCCACTGAGATTTCAGGCGCTGACGTTCACGCTCGATAGTCTCCAGTTTTTCGTTGAAACGCGCCCAGCGCTCGTCATCCACCAGACCCAGCTCACGACCCGCTTCCGTCAGGCGCAGATCGGCATTGTCTTCGCGCAGCATCAGGCGGTACTCCGCGCGGGAGGTAAACATACGGTACGGCTCTTTTGTCCCCAGGGTGCAGAGATCGTCCACCAGTACGCCAAGATAAGCCTGATCGCGACGCGGCGCCCAGCCCTCTTTTTCGGCAGAGAAGCGCGCGGCATTAAGCCCCGCCAGCAGCCCCTGGGCCGCAGCTTCTTCGTACCCGGTGGTGCCGTTAATCTGGCCGGCAAAGAACAGACCCTGAATAAATTTACTTTCAAGCGTAGGTTTCAGATCGCGCGGATCGAAGAAGTCGTACTCAATGGCGTAGCCAGGGCGAACAATCTTCGCGTTTTCCATCCCCTGCATGGAACGCACAATTTGCATCTGCACATCAAACGGCAGGCTGGTGGAGATACCGTTCGGGTAGATTTCGTTGGAGGTTAGTCCTTCCGGCTCAAGGAAGATCTGGTGCTGATTGCGATCGGCAAAGCGCATGACTTTATCTTCGATCGACGGGCAGTAACGCGGGCCGATCCCTTCGATAACACCGGCATACATCGGGCTGCGATCGAGGTTATTGCGGATCACATCGTGGGTTTTTTCATTGGTATGCGTGACATAGCACGGCACCTGACGCGGATGCTGCGCGACGTTGCCCATAAACGAGAACACCGGCATCGGGTTATCGCCATGCTGCTGGGCCAGAACGCTGAAATCGATAGTGCGCGCGTCAATACGCGGCGGTGTACCGGTTTTCAGGCGGCTGACGCGCAGCGGCAGTTCGCGCAGACGACGCGACAGCGGAATCGATGGCGGATCGCCCGCACGACCACCGCTGTAGTTATCAAGACCAATATGGATTTTACCGTCGAGGAAGGTCCCTACGGTCAGCACCACCGCTTTCGCACGGAATTTGAGCCCCATCTGGGTCACGGCACCCACAACGCGATCGTTTTCGACGATCAGATCTTCAACCGCCTGCTGGAAGATCATCAGGTTCGGTTGGTTTTCAAGCGCTGTTCGCACTGCCTGGCGGTAAAGCACGCGGTCTGCCTGCGCACGTGTCGCACGGACTGCCGGGCCTTTGCTGGCGTTTAGTATCCTAAACTGAATACCCGCCTGATCGATCGCCTTCGCCATCAGCCCGCCGAGCGCATCCACTTCTTTTACCAGGTGTCCTTTCCCAATACCGCCGATCGCCGGGTTGCAGCTCATCTGCCCCAGCGTGTCGATATTGTGTGTCAACAGCAGGGTCTGCTGACCCATACGCGCTGCGGCCATCGCGGCCTCAGTGCCTGCATGACCCCCGCCAATGATAATGACGTCAAAAGGATCCGGATAAAACATGGTGGTATGCCTCGCCTGAGCGGTTAGAAATTGGATTGAAGCCTGGGCCGTGGATTCTACTCAACTTTAGTCCAGTGAGAAAGGATCGGATCCCGGCTATTAAAAAGAAGATCTTTTATATGTAGAGATCTGTTCTATTGTGATCTCTTATTAGGATCGACAGGTGCTGTGGATAACCCTGATCATCACTTTAGGATCAAGTCATTAGGCAGGATCATTAGCTGTGAATGATCGGTGATCCTGAACCGTATAAGCTGGGATCAGAATGGCTAGTTATACACAAGTCAAAAACTGAACTGCAGTTGCTAATGGGATAACTACCGGTTGATCAGTGCTTTTAAGCATAGTTATCCACATCTGATCGCACGATCTTTAATCGGTATTGAGTAAATTTTTCCAGGATCCCAGCCATTCTTCCGCTGGATCTTCCGGAATATCGTGATCAAGGATGTTGATCTTCAGCGTTTCGCCGATCTGTTTTGCTCCGCACGCCGTTAATGAAGCTTCCAGTTTTTCGATCGCCTGACAGAACGTGTCATATTCGCGGCTACCGATACCAATAGCGCCAAAGCGTACCTGGGAGAGATCCGGTTTTTGCGCGTTCAAATCGTCTAAAAGCGGCTGCAGGTTTTCGGGCAGATCGCCCGCACCATGGGTCGAACTCACCACCAGCCAGGTGCCCTGCAAAGCAAGATCCTCTAAAAGCGGGCCGTGCAGCGTCTCGGTACTGAAACCCGCGTCTTCCAGCTTTTCCGCCAGATGTTCCGCCACATATTCCGCGCCGCCAAGGGTGCTGCCGCTAATAAGAGTGATGTCTGCCATGAAGCCCGCTCCGTTTTACCCGCCATTCGGCGATAAATAGGGGGGCATTGTACGCTGTGAATGGGCTGGGATCTACCTGTGGACAATACGGGTATTATTTGAGGATGAAAACGCCCGGTTAAGGGCGGATCGTACGCATGATCGGGTTTTGCAGGGAGATCAGCGTCTCCGTGGATTGAATTTCATCAATTGTTTGGATCTTGTTGATAAGTACCTGCTGCAAGGCGTCAATGGATCGACACATTACCTTAATAAAGATGCTGTAGTGCCCGGTGGTGTAATAAGCCTCGGTCACCTCTTCCAGACTTTCCAGCTTCGCCAGCGCGGAGGGGTAATCTTTGGCGCTTTTCAAAATAATGCCGATAAAACAGCAGACGTCATATCCCAGTTGTTTCGGGCTTACATCAATGCGCGCACCGGTAATGATCCCTGCCTGCTTCATTTTCTCTACGCGTACGTGAATAGTGCCGGGGCTGACGCCGAACTGTTTGGCAAGCTCGGCATAGGCGGTACGCGCATTTGCCATTAAGGCATCCAGGATGCCGCGGTCCAGATTGTCGATCTGATAATTTTCCATAGAATTTTCTTATGAATAATAATGATTCTTTCTATTTTAGCTTGCTGTATTAACGAATCAAAAGCGTTACCGGCTTTTTAATTGTGCATTATTGAGTTATTGCGATGTTTTATTGCTTAATGCATAGCAACAGGACACAGGAGTAACATAATGAAAACCGCTTACATCGCCAGACAACGTCAGATTGCTTTCGTGAAATCTTTTTTCTCTCGCCAGCTTAAGGAGAAATTGGGGCTAATTGAAGTTCAGGCGCCGATCCTTAGCCGCGTGGGTGATGGCACGCAGGATAACCTGTCGGGGTGCGAAAAAGCGGTACAGGTCAATGTGAAAACGTTACCGGATGCCCGTTTCGAAGTGGTGCATTCACTGGCTAAATGGAAACGTCAGACGCTGGGCCAGCACGACTTCAGCGCCGGTGAAGGGCTATACACGCACATGAAAGCCCTGCGCCCGGATGAAGATCGCCTTTCTTCTATTCACTCCGTCTATGTGGATCAGTGGGATTGGGAACGCGTACTCGGTGATGATCAACGCAAGCTGGCCACGTTAAAAAGCACTGTAGAGGCGATCTGGTCAGGGATCAAAGAGACTGAAGCTGCCGTCAGCGAGCGATTTGGTCTGGCACCGTTCCTGCCAGAGCAGATCCACTTTGTACACAGCGAAGCGCTGCTCAGCCGCTTTCCGCATCTCGACGCCAAAGGTCGCGAGAGAGCGATCGCGAAAGAGCTGGGCGCGGTGTTCCTGATGGGCATTGGCGGCAAACTTAGCGACGGCAAGCGTCATGATGTGCGTGCGCCTGATTATGATGACTGGAGCACGGCTGCGGAAGCGGGTTTCAGCGGTTTGAATGGCGATATTCTGGTGTGGAACCCGGTACTGGAAGACGCGCTGGAACTGTCGTCGATGGGCATTCGCGTCGATGCCGACACCTTAAAACGCCAGTTAAAGCTGACCGGCGATGAAGATCGCTTACAACTGGAGTGGCACCAGGCGCTGTTGCGCGGTGAGATGCCACAAACTATCGGCGGCGGCATCGGTCAATCGCGCCTTACCATGCTGCTACTGCAATTACCGCACATCGGGCAAGTGCAGTGCGGCGTGTGGCCTGCGCACGTCCGCGAGCAGGTTTCCGGCCTGCTTTAACGCCGCCAGCGCCGTAACAGGCGGCTGCGCATCCCGGTGTCGAAGCGCCAGATATGGTCGAAGATACGCATGATGCCGGGCTTGCCGTGGGACGACATCGCCACCGCGTGAAAGCGATGTTGATGAATATGCTGGAGTTCCTTTACCTTACTGACGACATCGTCCGGCAGGCGCTGGGCGATAAAATCCGAAATCACCACTGCATCCGCGTCATACCACTCTCCGCCCTGCATCCGTTCGATGATCGCGCGAAAACAACTCGCCAGATCGGTGCCACCGCGAAAGCGCTGGCTGAGAAAACGGATCGCCTGCTCCAGCCCCTGCGCACTGGTAAGTTCATAGCGCACCACTTCGCTGGAAAACAGCATAATAAAACAGCGCCGTTTGTCCGCCAGCGCCACGCGCATTAACGCCAGGCAGAACGCTTTGGCGCACTGCTCATTAAAGCCGCCCATGGAACCGGAGGTATCGACACAGACAATGAAGGGGCCGCGCGGTTGCTGGTCAAAATCCTGGTGAACGACCGGGCGTTCCGTCACTTTTTCCCGCCAGGCATCGCCATGCAGGCGATAAGTCAGCAACTGTTTTTCCACCAGCCGCCGGTAAAACTCATACTCCAGTTCGGTGATACCCAGCGTTGCCAGCTCTGGCGGCAATAATCGCAGGATATCGTCGCTCTGGTGCAGTCCGTCAACCTGCTCCGGTACGATTGCCGGTTCGCGGACCATGGTGCGGAAGGTTTCCATCGGCGCATCTTTACGCGGCACCGACCTGGCTTCCCGTGAGCGGCCAAGCTGTTCCGCCAGTTGCTGGAGTTCCGGTTGCTCTTTGAGAAAATCACCGTACTTCACGATCAATTGATAATCACCGCGTTTGAGCTGCCCGGCGCTCATATCCCATAGCCTACCTGCGGCATTTTCATTTTCGATCAGGACCGGTTCTAGCTGGCCGCTGAGCGTCATGCGTTCCTGCACTTCACTGAGCAGCTGCTCACGCTCCTCTTCCAGTAACTGCTGGTTGAAAGCGGTAGTTTGCACCACCAGGCTCAGCCGCCAGCGTTGCAAAAACAGGGTATGCAGCGCGGGCGTGAAAACCGGGTTATCGGCAACCATTTGTCGCGCCTGGGTGGCAAAAGGGGAGTGCAACTTTTCCAGCAATGCCAGAATTTGTGGTAACTGAATGGTAAATTGCGAAGTCGAAAGCAACTGATTTTGCTGGTAGCTAAGCACCTCTTGCGCCAGCTCCGGCGGCACTTCCGCCTCTTTCAGATGCTTTTTCAGTGCCTCGCGCCAGCGCGGCACATCTTCTGTTATCGCATGTTTGAGTTTGGGAAATTTTTCGAAAAACAGCGCCAGTTGCGGTGAAGCCAGCAGGAGGACGATAAGTTCTTCAACTAACGCCTCCTCACTGATGGTGAGTATTACATTCAGAGTTTCCAGCGTTAGCATTGCCGCGCCTGTTGGATCTGCGCTCTGACATCCTGCAGGCTGGCTTCAATGCGACCTAACCAGTCGGCGGCAATAAACAGGCATTTTTGCTGTTCGCT
This sequence comes from Enterobacter sp. R4-368, assembly GCF_000410515.1. Lineage (NCBI taxonomy): Bacteria > Pseudomonadati > Pseudomonadota > Gammaproteobacteria > Enterobacterales > Enterobacteriaceae > Enterobacter > Enterobacter sp. R4-368. The sequence goes on from NC_021500.1 coordinate 3,018,001, forward strand.
AAAGCGGGTGTGCTGCTGGTGCCAGGTATTGTCCAGTGCTTCCAGTTGTTGCTTGATCTCTTCCGGCACATTTTCAGTGGTACTGCCACCGGGCAGGGCAAGACGCGATCCTTGCAGGCTGACGTCGCGGATCAACAGATGCAGGCTGGTATCCACTTCCAGATTCAGCACTTGCGCAAAACCAATGCCGTTGAGTTTGCCGTGGATCTCACCGCCTTTCGCCAGCCACTGCTCCAGCGCACCGCGTTCAATAGTGACGTGGATAACCTGCAAATCATGCAGTTTTAACGGCTGTTGCAGAAGGAGGGTCAACACCGGTTCGGTTAAACCGGCGGGTAACTCATAATGCGGCTTACGGCTGAACATCCCGCCCTGACGGCTCACTTTGAGTGCTGTTTTGTCGCTTTGTTGTTGCTGAAGTTGCAGGTGGCGCTGCGAAATTGTGGTGAGCTGCGCAATCATCGATTGCTGCTGCCAGGCGTGCCCGGTCATCAATACTTCCAGTTGCTGTTCCAGCAGACGCATGCCTTCCGCATCGTGCCACAGGCAATCTTTCAGCAGGATTAAATCAATCGGCGCGACTGCATCGCGACCGCTGAAAAAGGCGCTGGCCTGTAACAGGCGGATAGCCTTTTTCCAGCGACGATCGGAAACATACGGCGCGCTCGGCAACGCATCAAGCTGCTGGCGCAACGTATAAATAAGCTCAAAGACATTATCCGGCAGTTTGACCTTGCCAATCTCCTGTTGCCAGCTGGCGTACTCTTCATCGGTGATTTGCAACTCAGCTGGCACCGGATTGTCGTTCTCATCCTGCTGGCTAATCAGCATCGAGCGGAAATTGCCCTTCTCCTGCACTTTGTCGAGCCACAGGCGAATCAACATGCGGTCATACAGCGCTTCAAGGCTGCTGTCTGCTTCGGGCAGTTCGTTTGAGGCGGCCACCAGCAGGCGCATGGGGATTTTCTCTTCGCTGGCACCATTGCGAAAACGCCGTTCGTTAATTGCGGTCAGCAGGGTGTTGAGAATGGCCGGACCTGCTTTCCAGATCTCATCCAGAAAGACAATTTCAGCTTCCGGTAAATAGCCGGTGGTTAAACGCTCATAGCGGCCTTCATCTTTCAGCGCCTGAATGGAAAGCGGGCCAAACACCTCTTCCGGTGTGGAGAAACGGGTCATCAAATATTCAAAAGCGCGGGCATGTTTGAAGGCAAACTTCAGACGGCGAGCAATCAGGCTTTTGGCAATGCCCGGCGGACCAAGAAGAAACACACTCTCACCGCTTAGTGCCGCCAGCAAACACAGGCGAATGGCGTGGCTGCGCTCGAAGAGTCCTTTTTCCAGTGCGCTGCTTAAGCGGGAAATTCTTTCTGCTAATAAATGTGAGTGAGCCATAATAGATTTGCGTCCTTTCGCCGTGTTATCCGGCTTGCAAAAGCGAGTATAGACGTTCCTGAAAGGGCTTGTAATAGACTGAAGAACGGCTTTATTTTCTTTGCGCCAGATTAATGTGGCCGCATTTAGGGGTACGATTTCGCAAATAATCGTGCATACTGTGCGCTTTTTGTGGGCCAAGGGACTAAGCACACATTGTGGCATTCAATTAAAAGATTAGTCTATGAGCACTGATAATAAGCAATCATTGCCCGCGGTTACGCTTGCGGCGATTGGGGTTGTCTACGGTGATATCGGTACCAGCCCGCTTTATACACTTCGTGAATGTTTGTCCGGTCAGTTCGGCTTTGGTGTTGAACGGGATGCTGTGTTCGGCTTTCTGTCGCTCATCTTCTGGCTGCTAATTTTCGTTGTCTCCATTAAGTACCTGACCTTTGTCATGCGGGCGGATAACGCCGGTGAAGGCGGGATCTTAACCCTCATGTCGCTGGCCGGGCGCAATACATCCGCAAGGATGACCTCGGTGCTGGTGATCATGGGACTGATTGGCGGCAGCTTCTTCTATGGCGAAGTGGTCATCACGCCCGCCATCTCGGTGATGTCGGCGATAGAGGGGCTGGAAATTATCGCGCCTTCGCTCGACGCCTGGATTGTGCCGCTGTCGATTGTGGTGTTAACCCTGCTGTTCGCGATCCAGAAACATGGTACTGGTCTTGTGGGTAAGCTGTTTGCGCCCATTATGCTGGCGTGGTTTTTGATTCTCGCGGTGCTCGGTGCACGCAGCATTATTGATAATCCTGAGGTGTTGCAGGCGCTGAACCCCGTTTGGGCGGTGAACTTCTTCCTGCAATATAAAGCTATCTCCTTTGTGGCGCTGGGCGCGGTGGTGCTGTCGATCACCGGGGTGGAAGCGCTGTATGCGGATATGGGCCACTTCGGTAAGCTGCCGATCCGCGTGGCGTGGTTTATCGTTGTGCTGCCGTCGCTGGTGCTGAACTACTTTGGCCAGGGCGCGTTGCTACTGAAAACGCCGGAAGCGATTAAAAACCCCTTCTTCCTGCTTGCGCCGGAATGGGCGCTGATCCCAATGCTGATTATCGCCACGCTGGCGACGGTGATTGCCTCGCAGGCGGTGATTTCCGGCGTGTTCTCGCTGACGCGCCAGGCCGTGCGTCTGGGGTATCTGGCACCGATGCGCATCATCCATACCTCGGAGATGGAATCCGGGCAGATCTATATCCCGTTCATTAACTGGCTGCTCTACTTTGCAGTGGTGCTGGTTATTGTCAGCTTTGAGCACTCCAGTAACCTGGCGGCGGCGTACGGTATCGCCGTAACCGGTACGATGGTGCTGACCTCCATTCTCTCCACCACGGTGGCGCGCAAAAACTGGCACTGGAACAAAGTGCTGGTGGGGCTGCTTCTGCTTTTATTCCTCTCTATCGATGTGCCGCTGTTCTCGGCGAACCTCGATAAAATCGTCTCCGGCGGTTGGTTGCCATTAACTTTGGGGCTGGTGATGTTCATGGTGATGACCACCTGGAAGAGCGAGCGTTTCCGCCTGCTGCGCCGTATGCATGAACACGGTAACTCTCTGGAGGCGATGATTGCCTCGCTGGAGAAATCACCGCCGGTGCGCGTACCGGGCACAGCGGTCTATATGTCGCGGGCATTGAACGTTATTCCGTTCGCGATGATGCATAACCTGAAGCACAACAAGGTGCTGCATGAGCGAGTGATCCTGCTGACCCTGCGTACTGAAGATGCGCCGTACGTGCACAATGTACGCCGGGTGCAGATTGAGCAATTGTCGCCGACTTTCTGGCGTGTGGTGGCGAGCTACGGCTGGCGCGAAACGCCAAATGTGGAAGAGGTGTTCCACCGTTGCGGGCTGGAAGGGCTGAACTGCCGCATGATGGAAACCTCGTTCTTTATGTCGCATGAGTCGTTAATTCTGGGCAAACGTCCCTGGTATTTGCGTCTGCGCGGTAAACTCTATCTGGTGCTGCAGCGCAACGCGCTACGCGCGCCAGACCAGTTTGAGATCCCGCCAAATAGGGTGATAGAACTGGGAACGCAGGTCGAAATTTAATGCTAATAAAACCCCTCTCTATGAGGGGTTTTTGCTATTAATTACTGTCTATTTCACTTAAAACAGGAAAGCTGTTTTTTTCATCATTTCGACAAGCGAAACGTTTCGATATCGATCACACTTCTGTAACGGCAAGATGGTTTTCTGCACATTCTTCGTACTACACTGCATCCAGCGAAACGTTTCGCTGATGGAGCATAAAAAATGAAAAAAGGTCGTGTGCTTAACGCTGATATCTCGTCAGTCATCTCTCGTCTTGGTCATACCGATTCGCTGGTGGTGTGTGATGCCGGGTTGCCGGTGCCGCGTAACACGCAACGTATTGATATGGCATTAACGCAGGGCGTGCCTTCCTTTATGCAAGTACTGGAAGTGGTGACGGCGGAAATGCAGGTTGAGTCCGCGATTATCGCCTCGGAGATTAAGCAGCATAATCCGCAGCTCCATGAAACGTTGCTCAAGCATATTGAGCAGCTGCAGCAACACCAGGGAAATAACATAGAAGTGCGGTACGTTACGCACGAGCAATTTAAAAAACACACCGCGGACAGTCATGCGGTGATTCGCAGCGGGGAGTGTTCCCCGTTTGCGAATATCATTCTCTGTGCTGGCGTGACCTTCTGAGGCCATCATGGACGCGTTACTACAACTCAAAGGCATCGACAAAGCCTTTCCCGGCGTAAAAGCCCTCTCCGGCGCGGCGCTGAATGTTTACCCAGGCCGCGTAATGGCGCTGGTGGGTGAAAACGGCGCCGGCAAATCAACGATGATGAAAGTGCTGACGGGTATCTACACCCGTGACGCCGGTTCGCTGCTGTGGTTAGGCAAAGAAACCACCTTCACCGGGCCGAAATCCTCCCAGGAAGCCGGTATTGGCATCATCCACCAGGAACTGAACCTGATCCCGCAACTCACCATTGCCGAGAACATCTTTCTCGGCCGCGAGTTTGTGAATCGCTTTGGCAAAATCGACTGGAAAAAGATGTTTGCCGAAGCTGACAAACTGCTGGCGAAGCTGAATCTGCGTTTTAAAAGCGAGCGGCTGGTCGGCGAACTGTCGATTGGCGATCAGCAGATGGTCGAAATCGCCAAAGTGATGAGCTACGAATCGCAGGTCATCATTATGGATGAGCCAACCGATGCCCTGACCGATACCGAAACCGAATCGCTGTTTCGTGTCATTCGCGAGCTGAAATCGCAGGGGCGCGGCATCGTCTATATTTCTCACCGCATGAAAGAGATCTTCGAGATTTGCGATGACGTGACCGTCTTTCGTGACGGGCAATTTATTGCCGAACGCGAAGTAGCCACGCTGACCGAAGATACGCTGATTGAAATGATGGTAGGCCGCAAACTGGAAGATCAATATCCGCGGCTGGATAAAGCGCCGGGCGAAATTCGCCTTACCGTTGATAAGCTCTGTGGGCCGGGCGTGGAAAACGTCAGTTTTACACTGCGTAAAGGCGAAATTCTTGGCGTGGCCGGATTGATGGGCGCGGGGCGCACCGAGCTGATGAAAGTGCTGTATGGCGCGCTGCCGCGCACCAGCGGTTATGTCACGCTCGACGGCCATGAAGTGATCACCCGCTCACCGCAGGACGGGCTGGCAAACGGTATTGTTTATATTTCGGAAGACCGCAAGCGCGATGGCTTAGTGCTCGGCATGTCCGTGAAAGAGAATATGTCGCTGACTGCGCTGCGTTATTTCAGCCATGCGGGCGGTACGCTGAAACACAAAGATGAGCAGCAGGCGGTAAATGATTTTATTCGTCTGTTTAATGTGAAAACGCCTTCTATGGAGCAGGCCATTGGTTTGCTCTCCGGCGGGAATCAGCAAAAAGTGGCGATTGCTCGCGGTCTGATGACGCGGCCGAAAGTGCTGATCCTCGACGAGCCGACGCGTGGTGTCGACGTTGGGGCGAAAAAAGAGATTTATCAGTTAATTAACCAGTTTAAGGCCGATGGCCTGAGCATCATTCTTGTCTCCTCTGAAATGCCGGAAGTGCTGGGCATGAGCGATCGCATAATGGTGATGCATGAAGGGCATCTCGGCGGTGAATTCACGCGCGAGCAGGCCACTCAGGAAGTGTTGATGGCTGCCGCTGTGGGCAAGCTTAATCGTGTGAATCAGGAGTAAAAAAGATGACTACCCAGGCTGTTTCTGGTCGCCGTTATTTCACCAAAGCATGGTTGATGGAACAAAAATCGTTGATTGCCCTGCTGGTGCTGATTGCGATTGTCTCGACCATGAGCCCCAACTTTTTTACCGTCAATAACCTGTTAAACATTCTGCAACAGACCTCGGTCAACGCCATTATGGCGGTCGGTATGACGCTGGTTATTTTAACCTCGGGGATCGATCTGTCCGTCGGTTCCCTGTTAGCGCTCACCGGCGCGGTCGCCGCCTCGCTGGTGGGAATGGAAGTTAACGCGCTGGTGGCGGTTGTCGGCGCGCTGGCGCTCGGTGCGGCTGTTGGCGCACTGACCGGTACGATTGTCGCGAAAGGCCGCGTGCAGGCGTTTATCGCCACGCTGGTGATGATGTTGCTGCTGCGCGGTGTGACGCTGGTTTATACCAACGGTAGCCCGGTGAATACCGGTTTTACTGATAACGCGGATGTGTTTGGCTGGTTCGGTATTGGTCGCCCGTTCGGTATTCCGACACCGGTATGGCTGATGGCGATCGTCTTTATCGCGGCGTGGTATCTGTTGCATCACACCCGTTTGGGCCGCTATATCTATGCATTAGGCGGTAACGAGGCGGCGACGCGCTTGTCCGGTATCAGCGTTGATAAAGTCAAAGTTATCGTTTACTCCCTGTGCGGCCTTCTGGCCTCGCTGGCGGGCATTATTGAAGTGGCGCGTCTTTCCTCGGCGCAACCTACTGCGGGAGCAGGTTATGAGCTGGATGCTATCGCTGCGGTTGTTTTGGGTGGGACCAGTCTCGCAGGTGGCAAAGGGCGTATTGTCGGTACACTAATCGGCGCATTGATCCTTGGCTTCCTCAATAATGGATTGAATTTGCTGAGCGTTTCCTCCTATTACCAGATGATCGTTAAAGCAGTGGTGATTCTGCTTGCGGTGCTGGTAGACAACAAAAAGCAGTAATTACCTACACAACAGGACTCATGAAAATGAACATGAAAAAACTGGCCACTCTGGTTTCTGCTGTTGCACTGAGCGCCACCGTAAGCGCAAACGCGATGGCGAAAGACTCTATTGCTCTGGTGATTTCCACGCTGAACAACCCGTTCTTCGTTTCCCTGAAGGATGGCGCGCAGAAAGAAGCGGACAAACTGGGTTATGACCTGGTGGTACTGGACTCGCAAAACAACCCGGCGAAAGAGCTGGCGAACGTGCAGGACCTGACCGTGCGCGGCACCAAATTGCTGCTGATCAACCCGACCGATTCCGACGCTGTAGGTAACGCTGTGAAAATGGCAAACCAGGCGAAAATCCCGGTGATCACCCTTGACCGTGTGGCTTCCAGCGGCGAAGTGGTAAGCCATATCGCTTCTGATAACGTACTGGGCGGCAAAATCGCCGGTGATTACATTGCTAAGAAAGCGGGCGAAGGCGCGAAAGTGATCGAACTGGCGGGTATTGCCGGGACGTCCGCTGCACGTGAACGTGGTGAAGGCTTCCAGCAGGCAGTTGCTGCGCACAAATTCAACGTGCTGGCCAGCCAGCCGGCTGACTTCGACCGCACTAAAGGCCTGAACGTGATGCAGAACCTGCTGACCGCGCATCCGGACGTGCAGGCTGTTTTCGCGCAGAACGATGAAATGGCGCTGGGTGCGTTGCGCGCCCTGCAAACTGCCGGTAAAACTGATGTGATGGTGGTCGGCTTTGACGGTACGCCAGACGGCGTGAAAGCGGTTAACGACGGTAAACTGGCGGCGACTATCGCTCAGTTGCCGGAGCAGATCGGCGCGAAAGGCGTGGATACCGCAGACAAAGTGCTGAAAGGTGAAAAAGTCTACGCCAAAAACCCGGTTGATCTGAAGCTGGTGGTTAAGCAGTAATTCGTCATTCTGGTGGAGGGCGCAATCCCGCCACTGGAGGGACAATACAAAAAAGAAAAGCATGGCACGCGCCACCGAAAGGTGGCGCATTTTACGGACAAGCTCATCATGAAAACCGCAGGCAAACTCGTTGTCCTTGGCAGTATCAATGCCGATCACATTCTTAACCTTGAATCTTTCCCTACTCCGGGCGAAACCGTGACGGGCAGCCAGTATCAGGTGGCTTTTGGCGGTAAAGGGGCAAACCAGGCGGTAGCTGCCGGGCGTAGCGGTGCGGATATTGCGTTTATCGCCTGTACCGGCGATGACGATACCGGTGCGCGCGTGCGTAAACAGCTTGAGAGCGACAATATTGATGTTGCGCCGGTGAGCGTTGTCGCGGGCGAATCCACAGGTGTTGCGCTGATTTTCGTCAACGGTGAAGGTGAGAATGTTATCGGTATTCATGCGGGAGCGAATGCGGCGCTCTCAATTGATCGCGTCAACTCGCAGCATGACCTGATTGCGCAGGCTTCTGCGCTGTTAATGCAACTGGAATCACCGGTTGAAAGCGTACTGGCTGCGGCGCGTATTGCGCATCAGAACAATACCACCGTGGCGCTGAATCCGGCACCGGCGCGCCAGCTTTCCGATGACCTGCTGGCGCTGGTGGATATCATCACGCCAAATGAGACCGAAGCGGAAAAACTCACCGGAATTAAGGTGTCCAGCGACGAAGACGCCGCGCGGGCTGCACAGGCGCTGCACGCCAAAGGTATTAAAACGGTGATCATTACTCTCGGTAGCCGTGGTGTCTGGGCCAGCGTTAATGGCGAAGGCAAACGCGTACCGGGCTTTAAAGTGAAAGCCATCGACACCATTGCGGCGGGTGACACGTTTAACGGCGCGTTGCTGACCGCGCTACTGGAAGATAAACCTCTGGATGAGGCGATTCGTTTTGCTCATGCGGCGGCGGCGATTGCCGTCACGCGTAAGGGTGCGCAACCGTCTGTGCCGTGGCGCAACGAGATTGACGATTTTCTCTCTTCGCAGAGGTGACGCTTGGCGACCATGAAGGATGTTGCCCGCCTGGCGGGCGTTTCCACTTCAACCGTTTCCCACGTAATTAACAAAGATCGCTTTGTCAGTGAGGCTATCCGCGAAAAAGTGGAAACGGCGATCAAGACGCTGAACTACGCGCCTTCTGCTATCGCGCGTAGCCTGAAGATCAACCAGACGCGTACGATTGGCATGCTGATCACCGCCAGTACCAACCCCTTTTACTCGGAGCTGGTACGCGGCGTGGAGCGTAGCTGCTTCGAGCGGGGTTACAGTCTGGTGCTGTGCAACACCGAGGGTGACGAGCAGCGGATGAACCGCAACCTGGAAACATTGATGCAAAAACGCGTCGATGGATTGTTGTTGCTGTGTACCGAAACGCACCAGCCTTCGCAAGAGATTATGCAGCGCTACCCTTCAATTCCCACAGTAATGATGGACTGGGCACCCTTCGACGGTGACAGCGATTTGATTCAGGATAACTCGTTGCTCGGCGGCGATATGGCGACCCAGTATTTGATCAACAAAGGCCATACGCGTATTGCCTGCATTACCGGTCCGCTGGATAAGACTCCTGCACGTCTGCGGCTGGAAGGGTATCGCGAAGCGATGGCCCGTGCCGGGTTGGTGATCCGTGAAGGGGATGAGATCGAGAGCGATTTTGAGTTTGGCGGCGGTTTCGACGCGATGCAGGCACTGCTGGCAATGCACGAACGCCCGCAGGCGGTATTTATTGGTAATGATGCGATGGCCGTTGGCGCCTATCAGGCGCTGTACCAGGCCGGGCTGAAAATCCCGCAGGATATGGCGATCGTTGGTTATGACGACATTGAACTGGCGCGCTACATGACGCCGCCGCTCACCACTATTCATCAGCCGAAAGATGAACTGGGTGAGCTGGCGATTGATGTGCTTATTCACCGTATTGCGGAGCCTGGCCTGCAACAGCAGCGTTTGCAGCTCACGCCAATATTGATGGAGCGCGGCTCAGCCTGACTTTTTGTGCCGTTCTTTAATCAGGTTGCGACCATCTTTTGCTTTCAACAACATAAACACTAACGCGGAAATCAGCGTGATCGCGCCCATAGTGATAAAGGTGTAGTGGAATTGCTCCACTGTGTTTGTGCTGTCAAACCCTTCATAGAAACGCAGCACCGCTGCGCTAACCGCCACGCCGAGGCTAATCGACAGTTGCTGTGTTACCGCCAGCACACTATTACCGCTGCTGGCGTTCTCGTCAGTTAAGTCTGCAAGCGTAATAGTGTTCATTGAGGTGAACTGCGTGGACATTGCCATCCCCAGGATGAACAGCGGCAATACCAGCATCCATATTGCCATTGCCGGTGTTTGTAAGGCGAACTGGGCAATCATCAAACCAATAAACAGCGTGATTCCCACCAGTGTTTTACGGTAACCAAGCCAGCGTAATATCTGGGTTACCATCGATTTTGCGAGGATAGAACCCAGCGCGGTGGGAGCCATCATGCAACCAGCGATCAATGCCGGATACCCGAACCCCACCTGTAACATCAGCGGCATCAGGAAAGGAACGCAGCCGGTACCCAACCGCGAAGCTATGTTCCCGGCGATCCCGACGGAGAAGGTGCGGGTGTTAAACAGGTTGAGTGAGATCAGCGGCGTTGGATGGCGACGCGCGTGGCGAACGTAGGCCAGTAGCAGCAAAATGCCGCTCAGAATGATAGTAAAAGCGATCCAACTGGCGACCAGCTTCTCACCAAACAACTCCATTCCGCTTGAGAACAGCACCAGGCTCAAACCGAACAGGAAAAAACCGCCCATATCGAAACTGCGTCGTGGCGTGGTGAAGTTCGGCATGTATTTGCGGGCATAAAACAGACCGGCGAGGCCAATCGGAATATTAATTAAGAAGATCCAATGCCAGCTTGCCCAGGTAACTAACACGCCGCCCATTACCGGTCCCAGAATCGGCCCGACCAGCCCTGGCATGGTGACGAAGTTCAGTACCGGCAGCAATTCGCTACGCGGATAAGCCCGAAGCAAAGCCAGGCGTGCAACCGGCATCATCATCGCGCCGCCGATCCCCTGAATCACGCGGAACACGACCAGCATCGGTAATGAATTAGAAAGTGCGCAGGCCAGCGAGCCAAGGGTAAACAGGCTAACTGCCAGCATAAAGACGCGCCGTGTGCCGAAGCGATCGGCCAGCCAGCCGCTCATGGGGATAAGCATGGCGACGGTCAGTGTGTAGCTGATAATCGCCGATTGCATTGCTAAAGGGGAACGCCCAAGGCTTTGTGCTATTGCGGGGAGTGCGGTGTTAAGGATCGTGGCATCCAGTGCCTGCATAAAAAAAGCCATTGCCGCAATCCACGGCAGGCCGGCCATACTGCGCGCTTTCTTCTCTGTCATACCTGGTCCTGTTAATTCGGCGTATTCAATAATAGCTGGCACGCCCGGAACGCGCTGTCGCCATCGCTTTCCTGGATGGCGTCCACAATCGCCTGGTGAAGGTCGAGCTTGACCACTTCATTTTGTGTAATAGAGGTAAAGTAGGTGTGATAGATAGAATGAAACAGTGTGGAGAATGAAATAAGAAACGGGTTATCGCTCATCGCATAAATATGTTCATGCCATGCCATATCGACTTCTACCCAGCGTTCGCGGTTGAAGTTCTTTTTCAGCAACACCATCTCTTCCATTAATGTATTGAGATACGCTTTTTGTTCCGCGCTACCCAGCGTGGCGGCGAGCAGACACGCCTGAGGCTCAAGACTGCTGCGCATAATGAGAAAGTGTTGAACAACGTCCTGGAAGTTATCCTCATGCATCCACCAGGAGAGCAGTTCCTTATCAAGGAAGTTCCAGTTTCCGCGCGGCATGACGCGAGTACCAATACGCGGGCGGGGAAGCACCATCCCTTTTGCGGTTAATGTCTTTACCGCTTCTCTGACCGCGGTGCGGCTTACGCCAAACTTCTCACCCAGCTCCATCTCACCCGGCAGAATACTTCCTGGAGCATATTCTCCCTTCAGGATTTGTTGCGCCAGTTTCTCAGCCAGAACCCAGGAGATGTTTTTCTGCGCGGCAAGTTGTTGTGCGTTTAGCGGCATTTTTACTTCCTTATTTCTTTATTTCACTGGCTAGTATGCCATTCGATACCTTTCAGTGGTGGTAAAAACAGCGAAATCGGCAATTTATGCCGCTTTTTACCACGCTTTGTTGAAAAAAGAGACGGTTGAAAAGTTTTTTGAAATTAGGGGTTGTCAGCGGGAATTAACTCCCTATAATGCGCCTCCACTGACACGGCACAACGGCAAACACACCGGCCTGTCAGGTGAAGCAATCTGAAAATAAACAGTTGACTTCACAGCGGGAAAGCGTAGTATACGCAACCCGCGCCGCAGCAAAAAGCGAGGCGGCACTGCTCTTTAACAATTTATCAGACAATCTGTGTGGGCACTCAGGGTGACTGGATTCTTGACGTCCTCGGACGAAAAATGAATATCAAGTCTCAACGAGTGAACACGTAATTCATTACGAAGTTTAATTCATTGAGCATCAAACTTTTAAATTGAAGAGTTTGATCATGGCTCAGATTGAACGCTGGCGGCAGGCCTAACACATGCAAGTCGAACGGTAGCACAGAGAGCTTGCTCTCGGGTGACGAGTGGCGGACGGGTGAGTAATGTCTGGGAAACTGCCTGATGGAGGGGGATAACTACTGGAAACGGTAGCTAATACCGCATAACGTCGCAAGACCAAAGAGGGGGACCTTCGGGCCTCTTGCCATCAGATGTGCCCAGATGGGATTAGCTAGTAGGTGGGGTAACGGCTCACCTAGGCGACGATCCCTAGCTGGTCTGAGAGGATGACCAGCCACACTGGAACTGAGACACGGTCCAGACTCCTACGGGAGGCAGCAGTGGGGAATATTGCACAATGGGCGCAAGCCTGATGCAGCCATGCCGCGTGTATGAAGAAGGCCTTCGGGTTGTAAAGTACTTTCAGCGGGGAGGAAGGGAGTAAGGTTAATAACCTTATTCATTGACGTTACCCGCAGAAGAAGCACCGGCTAACTCCGTGCCAGCAGCCGCGGTAATACGGAGGGTGCAAGCGTTAATCGGAATTACTGGGCGTAAAGCGCACGCAGGCGGTCTGTCAAGTCGGATGTGAAATCCCCGGGCTCAACCTGGGAACTGCATCCGAAACTGGCAGGCTTGAGTCTCGTAGAGGGAGGTAGAATTCCAGGTGTAGCGGTGAAATGCGTAGAGATCTGGAGGAATACCGGTGGCGAAGGCGGCCTCCTGGACGAAGACTGACGCTCAGGTGCGAAAGCGTGGGGAGCAAACAGGATTAGATACCCTGGTAGTCCACGCCGTAAACGATGTCTATTTGGAGGTTGTGCCCTTGAGGCGTGGCTTCCGGAGCTAACGCGTTAAATAGACCGCCTGGGGAGTACGGCCGCAAGGTTAAAACTCAAATGAATTGACGGGGGCCCGCACAAGCGGTGGAGCATGTGGTTTAATTCGATGCAACGCGAAGAACCTTACCTGGTCTTGACATCCACAGAACTTTCCAGAGATGGATTGGTGCCTTCGGGAACTGTGAGACAGGTGCTGCATGGCTGTCGTCAGCTCGTGTTGTGAAATGTTGGGTTAAGTCCCGCAACGAGCGCAACCCTTATCCTTTGTTGCCAGCGGTTAGGCCGGGAACTCAAAGGAGACTGCCAGTGATAAACTGGAGGAAGGTGGGGATGACGTCAAGTCATCATGGCCCTTACGACCAGGGCTACACACGTGCTACAATGGCGCATACAAAGAGAAGCGACCTCGCGAGAGCAAGCGGACCTCATAAAGTGCGTCGTAGTCCGGATTGGAGTCTGCAACTCGACTCCATGAAGTCGGAATCGCTAGTAATCGTGGATCAGAATGCCACGGTGAATACGTTCCCGGGCCTTGTACACACCGCCCGTCACACCATGGGAGTGGGTTGCAAAAGAAGTAGGTAGCTTAACCTTCGGGAGGGCGCTTACCACTTTGTGATTCATGACTGGGGTGAAGTCGTAACAAGGTAACCGTAGGGGAACCTGCGGTTGGATCACCTCCTTACCTTAAAGAACCTGCCTCTGCAGTGTCCACACAGATTGTCTGATGAAATACGAGCAGTAAAAATCTCTGCAGGCTTGTAGCTCAGGTGGTTAGAGCGCACCCCTGATAAGGGTGAGGTCGGTGGTTCAAGTCCACTCAGGCCTACCAAATTTTCCCTGAATACTGCGTTGTCAAATGACTCGCATACTGATTGTATGCTTCGCCATTTGACGCCTTGTCTCAGGAAAAATTACGGGTATACGGGATTTAACTACGATGGGGCTATAGCTCAGCTGGGAGAGCGCCTGCTTTGCACGCAGGAGGTCTGCGGTTCGATCCCGCATAGCTCCACCATCTTTACTGTTCGGCACAAGAAAACTTCAGAGTACACATTCTGTGTGTGCTGCGAAGTTTTGCTCTTTAAAAATCTGGATCAAGCTGAAAATTGAAACACTGAACAGTGCGAACTGTTCTGTGAGTCTCTCAAATTTTCGCGACACGCGGATGTTCACGAAACATCTTCGGGTTGTGAGGTTAAGCGACTAAGCGTACACGGTGGATGCCCTGGCAGTCAGAGGCGATGAAGGACGTGCTAATCTGCGAAAAGCGCCGGTAAGGTGATATGAACCGTTATAACCGGCGATGTCCGAATGGGGAAACCCAGTGTGACTCGTCACACTATCATTAACTGAATCCATAGGTTAATGAGGCGAACCGGGGGAACTGAAACATCTAAGTACCCCGAGGAAAAGAAATCAACCGAGATTCCCCCAGTAGCGGCGAGCGAACGGGGAGCAGCCCAGAGCCTGAATCAGCTTGTGTGTTAGTGGAAGCGTCTGGAAAGTCGCGCGATACAGGGTGACAGCCCCGTACACAAAAGCACACAGGCTGTGAGCTCGATGAGTAGGGCGGGACACGTGGTATCCTGTCTGAATATGGGGGGACCATCCTCCAAGGCTAAATACTCCTGACTGACCGATAGTGAACCAGTACCGTGAGGGAAAGGCGAAAAGAACCCCGGCGAGGGGAGTGAAAAAGAACCTGAAACCGTGTACGTACAAGCAGTGGGAGCACCTTCGGGTGTGACTGCGTACCTTTTGTATAATGGGTCAGCGACTTATATTCTGTAGCAAGGTTAACCGAATAGGGGAGCCGAAGGGAAACCGAGTCTTAACTGGGCGTTAAGTTGCAGGGTATAGACCCGAAACCCGGTGATCTAGCCATGGGCAGGTTGAAGGTTGGGTAACACTAACTGGAGGACCGAACCGACTAATGTTGAAAAATTAGCGGATGACTTGTGGCTGGGGGTGAAAGGCCAATCAAACCGGGAGATAGCTGGTTCTCCCCGAAAGCTATTTAGGTAGCGCCTCGTGAATTCATCTCCGGGGGTAGAGCACTGTTTCGGCTAGGGGGCCATCCCGGCTTACCAACCCGATGCAAACTACGAATACCGGAGAATGTTATCACGGGAGACACACGGCGGGTGCTAACGTCCGTCGTGAAGAGGGAAACAACCCAGACCGCCAGCTAAGGTCCCAAAGTCATGGTTAAGTGGGAAACGATGTGGGAAGGCCCAGACAGCCAGGATGTTGGCTTAGAAGCAGCCATCATTTAAAGAAAGCGTAATAGCTCACTGGTCGAGTCGGCCTGCGCGGAAGATGTAACGGGGCTAAACCATGCACCGAAGCTGCGGCAGCGACACTTATGCGTTGTTGGGTAGGGGAGCGTTCTGTAAGCCTGCGAAGGTGTGCTGTGAGGCATGCTGGAGGTATCAGAAGTGCGAATGCTGACATAAGTAACGATAAAGCGGGTGAAAAGCCCGCTCGCCGGAAGACCAAGGGTTCCTGTCCAACGTTAATCGGGGCAGGGTGAGTCGACCCCTAAGGCGAGGCCGAAAGGCGTAGTCGATGGGAAACAGGTTAATATTCCTGTACTTGGTGTTACTGCGAAGGGGGGACGGAGAAGGCTATGTTAGCCGGGCGACGGTTGTCCCGGTTTAAGCGTGAAGGTGTGTGCTCCAGGCAAATCCGGAGCACTTTAACACTGAGGCGTGATGACGAGGCACTACGGTGCTGAAGTAACAAATGCCCTGCTTCCAGGAAAAGCCTCTAAGCTCCAGGTAACACGAAATCGTACCCCAAACCGACACAGGTGGTCAGGTAGAGAATACCAAGGCGCTTGAGAGAACTCGGGTGAAGGAACTAGGCAAAATGGTGCCGTAACTTCGGGAGAAGGCACGCTGATACGTAGGTGAAGCGATTTACTCGTGGAGCTGAAATCAGTCGAAGATACCAGCTGGCTGCAACTGTTTATTAAAAACACAGCACTGTGCAAACACGAAAGTGGACGTATACGGTGTGACGCCTGCCCGGTGCCGGAAGGTTAATTGATGGGGTCATCCGTAAGGAGAAGCTCTTGATCGAAGCCCCGGTAAACGGCGGCCGTAACTATAACGGTCCTAAGGTAGCGAAATTCCTTGTCGGGTAAGTTCCGACCTGCACGAATGGCGTAATGATGGCCAGGCTGTCTCCACCCGAGACTCAGTGAAATTGAACTCGCTGTGAAGATGCAGTGTACCCGCGGCAAGACGGAAAGACCCCGTGAACCTTTACTATAGCTTGACACTGAACACTGGTCCTTGATGTGTAGGATAGGTGGGAGGCTTTGAAGCGTGGACGCCAGTCTGCGTGGAGCCGTCCTTGAAATACCACCCTTTAATGGCTGGTGTTCTAACGTGGACCCGTAATCCGGGTTGCGGACAGTGTCTGGTGGGTAGTTTGACTGGGGCGGTCTCCTCCTAAAGCGTAACGGAGGAGCACGAAGGTCAGCTAATCCTGGTCGGACATCAGGAGGTTAGTGCAATGGCATAAGCTGGCTTGACTGCGAGCGTGACGGCGCGAGCAGGTGCGAAAGCAGGTCATAGTGATCCGGTGGTTCTGAATGGAAGGGCCATCGCTCAACGGATAAAAGGTACTCCGGGGATAACAGGCTGATACCGCCCAAGAGTTCATATCGACGGCGGTGTTTGGCACCTCGATGTCGGCTCATCACATCCTGGGGCTGAAGTAGGTCCCAAGGGTATGGCTGTTCGCCATTTAAAGTGGTACGCGAGCTGGGTTTAGAACGTCGTGAGACAGTTCGGTCCCTATCTGCCGTGGGCGCTGGAGAATTGAGGGGGGCTGCTCCTAGTACGAGAGGACCGGAGTGGACGCATCACTGGTGTTCGGGTTGTCATGCCAATGGCACTGCCCGGTAGCTAAATGCGGAAGAGATAAGTGCTGAAAGCATCTAAGCACGAAACTTGCCCCGAGATGAGTTCTCCCTGAGACTTTAAGTCTCCTGAAGGAACGTTGAAGACGACGACGTTGATAGGCCGGGTGTGTAAGCGCAGCGATGCGTTGAGCTAACCGGTACTAATGAACCGTGAGGCTTAACCTTACAACGCCGAAGATGTTTTGGCGTGAGAGACATGAAATCAGCCTGATACAGATTAGGTCAGGGCGTGAGAACGGTCTGACAACAGAATTTGCCTGGCGGCAGTAGCGCGGTGGTCCCACCTGACCCCATGCCGAACTCAGAAGTGAAACGCCGTAGCGCCGATGGTAGTGTGGGGTCTCCCCATGCGAGAGTAGGGAACTGCCAGGCATTAATTAAGTGAAGAGGCCATCCTGACGGATGGCCTTTTTGCGTTTTTACGCTGTGAACTCACGCCCTGCGATGCTGATTGCTGGTTTTCAGCAATCCTCTGTGCGTGACGGAAAAAGCAGCATGCCTCCGGAGCCAGCGCACAACAGGCGTGACTGCCTGTCCGGAACAAAGCCCCATGTGAAACATGGCATTGAGTCCTAAAAAACTAACCCACTTGCCTCATCCAGCGCAAAATAAACGTTACTATCTGCTCAATATCATTCAGGTTTAGTACCGGCACACCCTGCCTCAGAGGGATATCACTGGCAATGGCGATAACATGCTTGTCCAGCGTTAACTCCGCTAAATCATGACCGCAGTCATGCCGCCAGAGCAGGATCTTAGGCACTGCCTCATGTTTAAAACCCTCGACTAATACCAGATCCAGTTTTGTTGCATCCATTCTGCTAACCAGATATGCCAAATCCAGCTCGGCTTCATCTGGGGTTTCTGTCATTAACGCCCATCGTTGTGAACTGGCAACCAACGTTTGCGCCGCACCTGCTTTACGTAATTCATAGCTGTCTTTACCGGGCTTATCGACGTCCATATCGTGATGAGTATGTTTGATTAAGCCCGGACGAATACCTTGTTCGCAGAGAGCTGGAATCAACTTCTTAAGCAGCGTCGTTTTGCCGGTTCCGCTCCAGGCAGCAATAGCAAGTAGTGGGATCATGTTCTCTCCTGCCAGTGCGCGAGATCATCAGGGGTGTTCACATTTGTGAATGCGGATTTCACATCACTACAATCCACCGAATGTCCTCCGGCTTGTCGCATAAATACCATCACTCGACGTTCGCCGCTGGCGAGATAATCCTGCAAAAATGGTAAAATGCTGCGGTGTACCAGAGCAATTGCCGGGTGATCTCGTTCGCCATCATTAGCCCACACTGCCGGCGCATTATGCTGCCGGTTCTTTTGTAACCGAGCCATAAGATCCGTTGGTATACGCGGCGTATCGCACGGGCAAAACAGAAACCACTCCCCATCGCTTTGCTGCATAACGGAGAGAATTCCCGCCAGCGGGCCGGGAAAATCATCCAGCGTATCTGTGAGGATGGGTAAGCCACTGGCGCGATAGATTTCAAGGTTTCGATTGGCGCTGATAACTAAGCTGGATACCTGTGGTGCCAGCCGTTCCGCAACATGTTGCCACAGCGGTTTGCCATTTAACTCCTGCAGCCCTTTATCTTTTCCACCCATCCGCGAGGCTTTTCCTCCTGCCAGCACCACACCTGTTACTGCACTACTGTCCGTCACCCTTATCGCCTCTTTTATTGTGGGTTTTACCCTGCTAACGTGTCTGTACCCAGAGTAAGGAGCACGATTATGAAATGTAAACGCCTGAATGAAGTTATCGAACTTCTCCAGCCCGCATGGCAAAAAGAGCCGGAGCTTAATTTAGTGCAATTTTTGCAGAAACTGGCGCAAGAGTCAGGTTATCAAGGCGACCTGGTGGATTTAAGTGATGACATCCTGATCTATCACCTGAAAATGCGCGACTCCTCGAAAGATGCGGTGATCCCCGGCATTCAGAAGGATTATGAAGAGGATTTTAAAACCGCGCTGTTGCGCGCGCGCGGCGTGATTAAAGAGTAAAAGCTTGTAAGCGGCGCAACCGAATACGCTACGAAATGATATCCTGAATTATTAGTCGTATTTTCGGATCCCAGGATGACCTGCAACGCCTTTACTTTTCAGACATTACACCCGGATACCATTATGGATGCGCTGTTTGAGCAGGGGATCCGGGTGGATTCCGGGCTTACCCCGCTTAACAGCTATGAAAACCGCGTTTATCAGTTTCAGGATGAAGATCGCAAACGCTATGTGGTGAAGTTTTACCGCCCGGCGCGTTGGTCTGCAGAACAAATTCTTGAAGAGCATGAATTTGCTTTAGATTTGCAGCGTGATGACGTGCCAGTTGCGGCCCCGCTCGCTTTCAACAATCAAACCTTACTCACGCATCAGGACTTCTTTTTCGCCGTTTTCCCAAGCGTTGGCGGCCGTCAGTTTGAAGCCGACAACCTGGAGCAAATGGAGTGGGTGGGCCGCTACCTTGGCCGTATGCATCAAACCGGCAGTAAAAAGCGTTTTACAAGTCGTCCTGAAATAGGCGTTAAAGAATATCTGATTGAGCCACGCCAACTTTTTGAAACATCAACGCTCGTTCCTTCTGCTTTAAAAGATGAATTTTTGCGTGCAGCCGATAAGCTTATCGATGCTGTAATGGCGCAATGGCATAATCGTTTTAATCTTCTGCGTCTGCATGGTGATTGCCATGCAGGGAATATTCTCTGGCGAGACGGGCCAATGTTCGTTGATTTAGACGATGCCCGTAATGGCCCCGCCGTACAGGATCTCTGGATGTTGCTACACGGCGATAAAGCCGAGCAGCGTATGCAACTGGAGATAATTGTCGAGGCCTACGAAGAATTCAGTGAATTCAACATGGCTGAGCTGGGGTTAATGGAGCCGCTACGCGCCATGCGCCTGGTTTACTATCTGGCATGGCTGATTCGTCGTTGGGACGATCCAGCATTTCCCAAAAATTTTCCGTGGCTGAGTAGTGAAGATCACTGGCGCAGGCAAATATTGATTTTTCTTGAACAGGTGAAAGTTCTTCAAGAACCACCTTTAGCATTAACACCAATGTATTAAATGGAGAGAGTTGACCATGAAGAAGATTTGGCTGGCGCTGGCAGGAATGATTCTGGCTTTTAGCGCCTCAGCAGCACAACCTACAGACGGCAAGCAATTTATTACGCTTGATAAGCCAGTGGCGGGAGAGCCGCAGGTGCTTGAGTTCTTCTCGTTTTATTGCCCGCATTGCTACGACTTTGAACAGGTCTGGCATGTTGCTGACGCGGTGAAGAAGAAGCTGCCAGAAGGGACAAAAATGACCAAATACCACGTGGAATTCTTAGGCCCACTGGGTAAAGAGATGACGCAGGCGTGGGCTGTGGCCATGGCGCTTGGTGTGGAAGATAAAATCACCTCTCCACTGTTTGAAGCCGTGCAGAAAACGCAAACCGTGAAGTCTGTTGCTGATATTCGCGATGTCTTCATCAGCGCGGGCGTGAAAGGCGAAGAGTATGATGCTGCGTGGAACAGCTTCGTGGTGAAATCGCTGGTTGCTCAGCAAGAAAAAGCGGCTGCGGATTTACAACTGCAGGGTGTTCCTGCCATGTTTGTTAACGGGAAATACCAGGTTAACCTGCAGGGTATGGACGGGAGCAGCCTGGATGCCTTCGTTCAGGACTACGCAAATACCGTGAAATATCTGGTTGAGAAGAAGTAAAAATAACGCCGGTCACTGACCGGCGTTTTTGTATTCTGCTTTGATAGTATCAATCAGTTCGTCTTTTCCAAGCCACAGTTTATTCAGCCACTGCTGGAAACGCCGTTTAAAATTCTTATCGTTAACGTAGTCCCCATGTAGCGCTTCATCCACCGGCAATAAATTGACTCGCACGACAATACGCGTCAGCTTACCGCTGAGCATATCAAAGAACGGCGTCCGGTCGTTTTCCGGATAACAGAGCGTAACATCAAGCAATTTATCGAACTGTTTACCCAATACATTTAGCGCCATGGCAACACCTGCTGCTTTTGGCGACAGCAGGTTTTTGAAAGAAGAGCGTGTCTGTTGGCGTTTTTCTTCCGTAAAGCGTGAGCCTTCAACAAAGTTCACAATAGTGGTTGGGTGAAAGCGAAATTTCTCGCATGAACGGCGCGTAGTTTCGACATCTTTACCCCGACGTTCAGGGTGGCGAATCAGATAACTTCTGGAGTAACGACGCATAAAAGGCATATCCAGCGCCCAGCAGGCTAGGCCAATAAAAGGTACCCACGCCAGTTGCTGTTTAAGGAAATATTTGTTCATGGGAATATGTTTACGAAACAGTACACATAACACCACAATATCTGCCCAACTATGATGATTGCAGATCAGCAAATACCAGTTCTTCTTATCCAGGCCTTCGAGCCCTTCAACATCCCATTTTAAATAAGGGTTGAGATGCAATAACCAGGAAAGCCCTTCACACCAGCAATACATCATAAAATTGCAGAAAGCGGAGATCGCGCGCCATACCGCAGGAACGGGAATTAACAGCTTGAGCATTCCGGCGATAATAATGGGCACGGAGCAAAAAATGGTAACCAATATGGTGAGCAGGACACTCAAAAATAGAGTGGCTACCGCAAGGAATCTCGACATAGTTATATTATTCAGAAAGTTAGCTGCTAAAAGCACACTAAAACAAGCGCAAGGCGCAGATCTTAACAGAAAACGGTTATCAGGAATGCTTAAACCTTGCTGGTAATACCTGAGGAATTATTGGCAATAAATCAAATCAAAATTACTTATATCCACACAGCGTAAATTGTCAGCAAATAGCAATAACGATCATCTTTTATATTATAACTCATTGAATATAAATAATTTGTATAATCCTGCGATGGGCGAAATGGCACAAAAGTCCAGCCTGATAAAAACTATTCACAAACTTATCCACAGGATGTTTATGCGAGCGATCCCGACGATCGCGAAATCTTTTCGGCATTTTCCGCGAAAAACTCATGTTTTCTCCCTGTCTGTGGCATCCTTTAACCATAATTTGATAAACAGGCATGGACATCATGGTTCAGATCCCAGAAAACCCACTTATCCTTGTTGACGGCTCGTCTTACCTTTATCGCGCGTATCATGCGTTTCCGCCACTGACCAACAGTGCCGGTGAGCCTACTGGCGCTATGTACGGCGTGCTCAACATGCTGCGCAGCCTGATTTTGCAATACCAGCCGACACATGCTGCGGTGGTGTTTGATGCGAAAGGCAAAACCTTCCGTGATGAACTGTTTGAGCATTACAAATCACATCGCCCGCCAATGCCGGACGATTTGCGTGCGCAAATTGAGCCGCTGCACACCATGGTAAAAGCGATGGGATTGCCATTACTGGCGGTCTCCGGCGTTGAAGCGGATGATGTCATCGGTACGCTGGCGCGTGAAGCCGAAAAAGCGGGGCGGCCCGTGCTGATAAGCACAGGTGATAAAGATATGGCGCAGCTGGTGACGCCGAATATTACGCTTATCAATACCATGACCAACACGATCCTTGGCCCGGATGAAGTGGTGACAAAATATGGTGTCCCGCCGGAGTTAATTATCGATTTCCTCGCTCTGATGGGGGACTCCTCAGATAATATTCCAGGTGTGCCAGGTGTTGGCGAGAAAACGGCGCAGGCGCTGCTACAAGGGCTGGGCGGCCTGGATACGCTCTATGCCGAATCGGATAAAATCGCCGGGCTCACCTTCCGCGGTGCCAAAACCATGGCGGCGAAGCTTGAGCAGAACAAAGAGGTGGCTTACCTCTCTTACCAACTGGCCACGATCAAAACGGATGTTGAACTGGATCTGACCTGCGAACAGCTGGAGGTTCAGCAGCCTGCGGCGCAGGAGCTTCTTGAGCTGTTTAAGAAATATGAATTCAAACGCTGGAGCGCAGATGTAGAAGCGGGCAAGTGGCTCCAGGCGAAAGGCAGTAAACCGGCGGCGAAACCGCAGGAAACCATTGAGATTGAGGCAGAAGCTGATATTCCCGCAGCCGCGCTGTCAGCGGAAAATTACGTCACCATTCTCGATGAAGAGACGTTGCAAACATGGATTGGCAAACTGAAAAGCGCACCGCTCTTTGCTTTCGATACGGAAACCGACAGCCTGGACAATATCAGCGCCAACCTGGTTGGCCTCTCCTTTGCGACCGAACCGGGTATCGCGGCTTATGTGCCAGTTGCGCATGATTATCTTGATGCTCCGGATCAAATTCCGCGCGAACGCGTGCTGGAATTGCTGAAACCGCTACTGGAAGATGAAAATGTCCGTAAAGTGGGGCAGAACCTTAAATACGATCGCGGCGTGCTGGAAAATTACGGCATTGAACTGCGCGGTATTGCCTTCGATACCATGCTGGAATCCTACACGCTGGATAGCGTCGCTGGCCGTCATGATATGGACAGTCTCTCCGAGCGCTGGCTGAAACACAAAACGATCACCTTTGAAGAGATCGCCGGTAAAGGTAAAAACCAACTGACCTTTAATCAGATCGATCTTGAGCAGGCCGGGCGTTATGCGGCGGAAGATGCCGATGTCACGCTGCAACTGCATCTGAAGATGTGGCCGGAGCTGCAAAACAATGCCGGGCCGCTGAACGTCTTCCAGAACATTGAAATGCCGCTGGTGCCGGTAATTTCGCGTATCGAGCGTAACGGCGTCAATATCGATCCCGCCGTGTTACACAAGCACTCCGAAGAGTTGACGCTGCGCCTGGCAGAGCTGGAGAAAAAGGCGCACGAAATTGCGGGTGAGCCGTTTAACCTCTCGTCAACCAAGCAGTTGCAAACCATTCTGTTTGAGAAGCAGGGCATTAAGCCGTTGAAGAAAACGCCTGGTGGCGCGCCGTCGACGTCGGAAGAGGTGCTCGAAGAACTCGCGCTGGATTACCCACTGCCAAAAGTCATTCTCGAACATCGTGGGCTGGCGAAGCTGAAATCGACCTATACCGATAAGCTACCGCTGATGATCAACCCGAAAACCGGGCGCGTGCATACCTCGTATCATCAGGCTGTGACGGCAACGGGCCGTTTATCTTCGACCGATCCGAACCTGCAAAATATTCCGGTACGTAATGAAGAAGGCCGCCGTATTCGCCAGGCCTTTATCGCGCCGAAAGATTACGTCATTGTCTCGGCGGACTACTCGCAAATCGAGCTGCGTATTATGGCGCACCTGTCACGCGACAAAGGCCTGCTGTCTGCTTTTGCCGAAGGTAAAGACATTCACCGCGCAACAGCGGCAGAAGTGTTTGGTTTGCCACTGGAAAGTGTCAGTAACGAGCAGCGCCGCAGCGCGAAAGCGATCAACTTTGGGCTGATTTACGGCATGAGCGCCTTTGGCTTATCGCGCCAGCTCAATATCCCGCGTAAAGAGTCGCAGAAGTATATGGATCTCTACTTCGAGCGTTATCCTGGCGTGCTGGAATATATGGAGCGTACCCGCGCACAGGCGAAAGAGCGTGGCTATGTTGAAACACTGGACGGGCGTCGTCTTTACTTGCCGGACATCAAATCCAGCAATGGAGCCAGACGAGCCGGTGCGGAACGTGCGGCGATTAATGCTCCAATGCAAGGAACGGCTGCGGACATCATTAAACGCGCCATGATCGCTGTAGATAGCTGGCTGCAAAGCGAGAAACCGCGCGTGCGGTTGATCATGCAGGTACACGATGAACTGGTGTTTGAAGTGCACAAAGATGATGTTGAGGCCGTGTCGAAAAAGATCCATGAACTGATGGAGAGCAGCACTAAACTGGATGTGCCGTTGCTGGTGGAAGTCGGGAGCGGTCAGAACTGGGATCAAGCGCACTAAGTATTCGGTGGGTAAAGAGCTTTTTCTGTAAGTAAGCAACAAATCACCGTGAGTTTTGTGACAATCATTAGAATTCCCTATGTAAAAATTGAAAAGAAATTACAAAAAGTGCTTTGTCCGGATCTAAAAAGGGAGTAGAGTTATTCGCGTAGGGTACAGAGGTAAGATGTTCTATCTTTCAGACCTTTTACTTCACGTAATCGGATTTGGCTGAATATTTAGCCGCCCCAGTCAGAAATGACTGGGGCGTTTTTTATTGTGCGAAAGAAAGAAAAAAGCGTGGCGAATGCCACGCTTGATAGGAAGGTTACTCGCCCGTTTCTTCTTCCACTGGCGGCAGGTTATTGAACCAGCCATCCAGTTTCTCACGTAGTTTATCCACGCCCTGTTTTTTCAGCGACGAGAAGGTTTCAACCTGTACTTCGCCGTTAAAAGCAAGCACAGCTTCACGTACCATATTCAGCTGCGCTTTCCGCGCACCGCTGGCCAGTTTATCCGCCTTGGTCAGCAGCACCAGCACTTGCAGATTGCTCTCGACTGCCCACAGGATCATCTGCTGATCAAGATCTTTCAGGGGATGGCGAATATCCATCAGCACCACCAGGCCTTGCAGGCACTGGCGTTTTTCGAGGTATTCGCCCAGTGCGCGCTGCCATTTGAGTTTCATCTCTTCCGGCACTTCCGCGTAACCGTAACCCGGCAAGTCGACAAGACGTTTGCCTTCAGCGACTTCAAACAAGTTGATCAGCTGCGTACGGCCGGGCGTTTTCGAGGTTCGCGCCAGGTTTTTCTGGTTAGTCAGGGTATTAAGTGCGCTCGATTTACCTGCGTTGGAGCGGCCAGCAAAAGCCACTTCAATGCCGGTATCAGCGGGTAAGTGGCGAATATCAGGCGCACTGGTGACAAAGTGCGTCTGTTGGTAATTCCAGTTAGTCAAAATGGTCGTCTCCATCGTCAAAGCATGCGGCGATTATACCTGAACCCACGCAAAAGGCTGTTTTTCTCGCCAGAAACTCTGCTGTGAGCCATTACCGCGCGCTATGTAAGATATTTGCCCTTTTCGTTATACGAACTTTCGGAGAAGTTGCAGATTAAAAAATGGCTAAAAGTTATTTAATCAAAGGGTTATGTATATAGAATTTTCTTAAACTGCGGGTTCCGGGGCTTTTCCTGCTTGTCAGTTTAGCTCAGAAGGGTAAAGTAACCCACCAAGGCCGGATGCTGCTTGTGGAAGGATAACTCACGGAATGAGGGGTCAGGAGCGCCAGGAGGCGAAGACCGGAGACTAACGTCAGAAGACGTTGAACAAGGAAAAGGAACCGTAACAGGGAACGTTCTACGCTAACGGATAAACAGGGCAAGTTGATAGCGAACACGGAATGTAAAACCCATTACGGGTGAAGGGTCAAGAAAAAAGGCGACAGTTTGCACTGTCGCCTTTTTTCTTTGCTTGCTTTCTGCTAGATTCCGCCGCAATTCTATACTGATGAAAAACGACTTAAGACCACTAATATGAAAAAACCGTCCACCAATCCGCGCGGTAAAGTACGCCGTAAAACCCGTGAAGAGTTAAATCAGGAAGGCCGCGATCGTAAGCGTGAGAAAAAGCACCGCGGTAATGCTTCAGGCAGCCGTGCGAACGGTGGCGACGGCGCTTCTGGCTCCGGAAGGGGTAAACAGCAAAAAGATCCGCGTATTGGCAGTAAAAAACCGATCCCGCTGGGTGTCACCGACACGCCGGTCAACAAGCAGCACAAACCTAAGAGCGAGAAACCTATGCTTTCACCGCAGGCTGAGCTGGAAATGCTGGAAACGGATGAGCGCCTGGACGCGCTACTGGAACGTCTGGAAGAGGGTGAAACCCTGAGCGCTGACGATCAAGCGTGGGTCGATGCCAAACTGGACCGCATTGATGAGCTGATGCAGAAGCTCGGCCTCTCTTACGATGATGACGAAGAAGAGGAAGAAGAAGGCAAAGAAGATATGATGCGTCTGCTGAAAGGCGGCAACTAATCCTTTTCTATGGGGCTTTCTGTCCTGCTTATAACCCTTCCGGTTATATGTTATCTGGTGTGGTTATTCGTTAAACTACAGCGGTTGTCGCGGCGCAAGCTGTGGCTGCGCAACCGGCTTATGACCCGAAACGAGGTCAGGCCGGGCCGCCGGAACCGCCAGCGGCGTCATCGGAAGGAGTAAACAATGTCTGAGCAAGTCATCGACTGGGACCTGGCCCTGATCCAGAAATATAACTATTCCGGGCCGCGTTACACCTCATATCCTACCGCGCTGGAGTTTTCCGACGCTTACGGCGAAGACGATTTTCGCCAGGCTGTAGTGCGTTATCCTGAGCGACCGCTGTCGCTATATGTGCATATCCCGTTTTGTCACAAGCTGTGCTACTTCTGCGGTTGCAATAAGATTGTCACCCGCCAGCAGCATAAAGCCGATCAGTATCTGGACGCGCTCGAGCAGGAAATTATTCACCGCGCGCCGCTATTTTCAGGTCGCCACGTCAGCCAGTTGCACTGGGGCGGGGGAACACCCACTTACCTGAACAAAGCGCAAATCAGCCGCCTGATGAGCCTGCTGCGTGGTCATTTTGCGTTTAATGCTGATGCGGAAATCTCGATCGAAGTTGATCCGCGCGAAATCGAACTGGATGTGCTCGATCATCTGCGCAGCGAGGGCTTTAATCGCCTGAGCATGGGCGTGCAGGATTTCAACAAAGAGGTTCAGCGTCTGGTTAACCGCGAGCAGGATGAAGCCTTTATCTTCGCGCTGCTCAATCATGCCCGCGATATTGGTTTTACCTCGACCAATATTGACCTGATTTACGGCCTGCCAAAACAGACGCCGGAAAGCTTCGCTTTTACGTTACAACGCGTGGCGGCGCTTAGCCCGGATCGCCTGAGCGTCTTTAACTACGCCCATTTGCCGACATTATTCGCCGCACAGCGCAAAATCAAAGACGCTGATTTGCCGACGGCGCAGCAGAAGCTCGATATTTTGCAGCAGACCATCGCTTCGCTGACCGGCTCCGGTTATCAGTTTATTGGTATGGATCACTTTGCCCGCCCGGACGACGAACTGGCTATTGCTCAGCGAGAAGGTGTATTGCATCGTAATTTCCAGGGCTACACCACGCAGGGCGACAGCGATCTGCTGGGATTGGGCGTTTCTGCCATTAGCATGATCGGCGATAGCTACGCGCAAAACCAAAAAGAGCTGAAACACTATTATCAGCAAGTGGACGAGCGCGGAAATGCGCTATGGCGCGGTATCGCGTTAACCCGTGACGACTGTATTCGCCGTGATGTGATCAAAGGGTTGATTTGCAACTTCCGCCTTGAGTTCGATGCGGTGGAACGTGCCTGGGATCTCAACTTCCGTGACTATTTTGCCGAGGATTTGCGCCTGCTGGCGCCGCTGGTGGTGGACGGGCTGGTGGCAATGAACGAGAAGGGATTGCAAGTCACAGCGAAAGGGCGTTTGCTGATCCGCAATATTTGCATGTGTTTCGATGTTTATCTGCGGCGCAAGGCGCGTTTGCAGCAGTTTTCACGCGTGATTTAACGAGATGGCGCATCAAGCCTACAAAACACGTTCTGTAGGCCTGATAAGCGCAGCATAACGCGAAGATTAGCTAAACAGCCCAACCAGCGCGGCACACAGAACAGCCGCGATGGCTGTTTGCGGTGTGTGGCTTGCCGACGCGCCAGCTTCTACGCCTACAGTGACCACATTGATTAATGATTCCAGCATGATGACCTCTCCCATGAACGGGCAAGATCATACGTCACTGCCGGTAACAGTAAAGCGCAAAATAACGGCAATTTGCGATCGCGGTTCATTCTTTACACTTCACCCGCACGCTACTCCATTCCCAGTTCTTTCAACTTACGCGTCAGGGTATTACGACCCCATCCGAGCAGCCGCGCCGCTTCCTGTTTGTGGCCCTGCGTGTGACGTAGCGCCGTGGTCAGCAAGGTACGCTCCATTTCCGGTTGCGCTTCTGAAAGCAGGTTTTGATGACCGGAACGTAATGCGCGATCCGCCCATTGCGCCAGCAGCGTTGCCCAACTGTCCGGCAGGCTCTGCGAAGGGCTGTCCGGCACGCTGGTTTCGAACAACTCGCCTGGCAAATCCTGAATCAACACTTCCTGGCCTGCGGCCATAACCGTTAACCAGCGGCAGGTGTTTTCCAGCTGGCGGACGTTACCCGGCCATGCCAGACGCGTTAACGCGGTTTCGGTTTCCGGGTGCAGTTGTTTCGTTTCCACGCCCAGTTCACGGGCGGCGACTTGCAAAAAGTGGCGTGCTAAACGCGGAATATCTTCCCGGCGTTCACGCAGCGGCGGCAAATGAACGCGGATCACATTCAGGCGGTGAAACAGATCCTCACGGAATTTGCCCTCCTGCACGCGCTGTTCCAGGTTCTGGTGTGTGGCTGCGATAATACGGACATCGACCTTCACTGGCGCATAGCCGCCAACGCGATAAAACTGGCCATCGGCCAGCACGCGCAGCAACCGAGTCTGCACATCCAGCGGCATGTCGCCTATTTCGTCCAGAAACAGTGTCCCGCCATCGGCTTGCTCAAAACGTCCCTGACGAATCGTATTCGCACCGGTAAACGCCCCTTTTTCGTGACCAAACAGTTCCGATTCAATCAAATCCTTCGGAATGGCGGCCATATTGAGGGCGATAAACGGCGCTTTCACACGCGGACTGTGGCGATGCAGCGCATGAGCCACCAGTTCTTTACCGGTCCCCGATTCACCATTAATCAATACGCTAATCGACGAGCGCGACAGGCGACCGATTATGCGAAACACATCCTGCATCGCCGGTGCTTCACCGATGATGTCAGTTGTCGGGCCGCTGGCCTGCACATTGCGCGGCTGCTGCTGTTCCTGATAATGGCTGATAGCGCGCTCAACCAGCGCAACGGCTTCGTCGATATCAAACGGTTTAGGCAGATAATCGAATGCCCCTTGCTGATACGCGCTTACCGCCGCATCAAGATCGGAATGCGCGGTCATAATGATGACCGGGAGCATCGGATGGCGCTGTTTGATCTGTTTCAGTAACGCAAGACCATCCATCCCTGGCATACGAATATCCGAAAGCAGTACATCCGGGGTTTTGGTGGTGAGTGCGTCTAGCACTTCATTGGCACTTTCAAACGTTGTACAACTCAAGCCAGCTCCGGTGAGCGCGCGTTCCAGCACCCAACGGATGGAGCTATCGTCATCAACGATCCAGACTATCCCTCGTTGCATAAACACCTCTACTTCCGAATAGGCAGAAATACCGAGAATTCGGTATGGCCTGGCCAACTGGTAAATTCAATTTTGCCAGAATGTTGATCAATCAAACTGCGTGCGATAGATAACCCCAGCCCGGTACCGCCTTCGCGTCCGCTCACCATCGGATAGAACAACGTATCCTGCAGGTGCGACGGGATACCCGGGCCGTTAT
The DNA here is from genome assembly GCF_000410515.1 of Enterobacter sp. R4-368. Lineage (NCBI taxonomy): Bacteria > Pseudomonadati > Pseudomonadota > Gammaproteobacteria > Enterobacterales > Enterobacteriaceae > Enterobacter > Enterobacter sp. R4-368. The sequence goes on from NC_021500.1 coordinate 3,048,219, forward strand.
CTTCCACATCTATTCTCGCCGCGAGGCGATAACGCACACCGTGCAGCGTTAGCTGGAAGGCCGTACGGGTACGCAGAATAATTTCGCCCCCTTCCGGCCCCAGCGCCTGCAAAGCGTTACGCACAATATTCAGTAAAACCTGTTCGATTTGGTCGGGATCGTGCGCGAGCTCCGGCAAACTTGGATCGTAATCACGGGTTAAGGTGACATTCTCCGGTAGCTCCATCGATACCAGTTTCACTACACGCTCAGCCACTTTGTGAATACTTTCGGTAACGTGCATCCCCGGTTGTTGCGGCCCTAACAGGCGATCAACCAGGTTACGCAAGCGGTCAGCCTGCTCGATAATCACTTTGGTGTATTCCAGTAACGCTGGATCGGGCAGGGCTTTGCTCAGCAACTGCGCCGCACCGCGTAAACCGCCAAGCGGGTTTTTAATTTCATGCGCCAGACCGCGTACCAGATCACGCGCCGCAACTTGTTGCGCATGCTGGAGCTGCTCCTGGCTGAGACGGCGCTGGTTATCCATCGGCGCCATTTCAAGAAGAATCAAACCATCCGGCAGACGCTGCGCCGTCAGCGAAAGAATGTGTGAGCGCCCGTCAATCACGAGGGTCACTTCGTTATCGGTAAACCCCTGTCCGGCATGCAAACTTTCCCGCATCAAATCGATGTTCAGTGAAAAGTAACTCAGCAGTTCGGGGAGCGGTGTGCCGAATAACTTACGAGAGCTTTGCGCCAGCAGTTGCTGTGCCGCAGGGTTGGCGTAATGTACCGCCAGGTCGTCATCAACCAGCAAGATGCTGTTGATCAAAGAATTGAGGATCTGCCCAGCATCGGGCAGCACGCCGCTTGCCATTTAGCAGTCTCCCGGAGGTGTGCACCAATTTAGTGCAGTATAGCGTTTTATTGATAAAAAGCGCGTTAGATCAGGTTGTTGGTGGAGAAAAAAGCCCATCCAGGGATGGGCTAAAAGTTCCACGGCAACTAAAAATCCTCTGGCATCTTTCTCACCGTAGCAGCGTTGGCTGCCCTCATTAGCCCGAATCACTTATAGACTAAGCTCATCGGGACTCATTCGGTTGCCACCTTGCTGCGACAAGACTTCTGCCGAGTCTTAATTATTAAACGCTGTAGTACAGTTCGAACTCTACCGGGTGCGGCGTCATGCGAACGCGGTCGTTCTCTTCCATACGCAGCGCGATGTAAGCATCGATAGCGTCGTCGGTGAACACGCCACCAGCAGTCAGGAACTCGCGGTCAGCATCCAGCGCGTTGAGCGCTTCTTCCAGAGAGCCTGCAACCTGCGGGATCTCTTTCGCTTCTTCAGCCGGCAGGTCATACAGGTTTTTGTCCATCGCTTCGCCCGGGTGGATTTTGTTTTTAATGCCATCCAGACCGGCCATCAGCAGCGCTGCGAAGCACAGGTACGGGTTAGCAGCCGGATCCGGGAAGCGAACTTCGATACGACGCGCTTTCGGAGAAGCCACCACCGGAATACGGATAGAAGCAGAACGGTTACGTGCAGAGTAAGCCAGCATTACCGGCGCTTCATAACCCGGGACCAGACGCTTGTAAGAGTTGGTGGTCGGGTTAGACAGGGCGTTGATAGCTTTTGCGTGTTTGATTACGCCGCCAATGTAGTACAGCGCCATTTCAGACAGGCCAGCGTATTTGTCGCCAGAGAACAGGTTCGTGCCGTTCTTGGACAGAGACATGTGGCAGTGCATACCGGAACCGTTATCACCGAACATCGGTTTCGGCATAAAGGTCGCGGTTTTGCCGAAGCGGTGGGCAACGTTGTGCACCACATATTTGTAAATCTGAATTTCGTCCGCTTTTTTGGTCATGGTGTTGAAGCGGGTAGCCACTTCGTTCTGACCAGCCGTTGCCACTTCGTGGTGGTGAGCTTCAACAACCAGGCCCATCTCTTCCATCACCAGACACATGGTGGAACGCAGATCCTGTGATGAATCAACCGGCGGAACCGGGAAGTAACCGCCTTTCACTGCCGGACGGTGACCTTTGTTACCACCTTCGTATTTGGTGGAGGTGTTCCATGCGCCTTCGATATCGTCGATAGCGACGCTGGAACCGGAGATGGAGCTGCCGAAACGTACGTCGTCGAACAGGAAGAATTCCGGCTCTGGCCCAAACAGAACGGTGTCTGCCAGACCTGTGGAGCGCAGGTACTCTTCAGCGCGTTTAGCGATGGAGCGCGGGTCACGATCGTAGCCCTGCATGGTGCCTGGTTCGAGGATATCGCAACGAATGATCAGCGTAGACTCTTCGTAGAACGGGTCAATGACAGCGGTAGTCGCGTCCGGCATCAGCACCATGTCTGATTCGTTGATGCCTTTCCAGCCACCAATCGAAGAACCATCAAACATTTTACCTTCTTCAAAGAAGTCGGCGTTTACCTGATGGGCTGGGATAGTGACGTGCTGTTCTTTACCTTTGGTATCGGTGAAGCGCAGATCGACAAACTTCACTTCGTGCTCATTCAGCATCGTCAAAACGTGTTCAGCGGACATACTTAAACTCTCCCGGATTTGTCATTGTCGTCGTGGTAACGAGGTCTTCTAATTACTACGTAAGCTGGCGTAGTTATCGTACAATCGTTAAAGCGAAATCTATGCCAACTTTTAAATGCCCCTAAAAAGGCGTTATCATGCACGGTATAGTGCAAAAGGGCTGCACCATGATGGTTATGTTGCACCAATATAGTGCCTTTATGTGAACATTGGGCACTATATTGGTGCAATTTTCGTTAAATGCCCCTTTTAACGCTCCGTGAAAGCGATCACAAAGCAACTCTGCAATACTTGTTTGCGGAGGATGTTTGTGATCCTGTTTAGTCCTTCGATTAATACGTGTACAATAACGCGCTATTTCTAATGCCTGAGGCAAAGTTGTGATCGAAAATCTGCGTAACATCGCCATCATTGCTCACGTTGACCATGGTAAAACGACCCTGGTTGACAAGCTGCTGCAGCAATCCGGTACGTTCGACGAACGTGCTGAAACTCAAGAGCGTGTGATGGACTCCAACGATTTGGAGAAAGAGCGTGGGATTACCATCCTCGCTAAAAACACCGCTATCAAATGGAATGATTACCGTATCAACATCGTTGATACCCCAGGGCACGCCGACTTCGGTGGTGAAGTTGAGCGTGTGATGTCCATGGTCGATTCCGTGCTGCTGGTGGTTGACGCATTTGACGGCCCTATGCCGCAAACGCGTTTCGTGACCAAAAAAGCATTTGCCCATGGCCTGAAACCGATTGTGGTAATCAACAAAGTTGACCGTCCTGGCGCGCGTCCGGACTGGGTTGTCGATCAGGTATTCGACCTGTTCGTTAACCTGGACGCGACCGACGAGCAGCTGGACTTCCCGATCGTTTACGCTTCTGCGCTGAACGGCATCGCGGGTATGGACCACGAAGACATGGCTGAAGACATGACCCCGCTGTACCAGGCGATTGTTGACCATGTACCTGCTCCGAACGTCGATCTCGACGGCACTTTCCAGATGCAGATCTCCCAGCTCGACTACAACAACTATGTTGGTGTAATCGGCATCGGTCGTATCAAGCGCGGTAAAGTAAAACCGAACCAGCAAGTCACTATCATTGATAGCGAAGGCAAAACCCGCAACGGTAAAGTCGGCAAAGTGCTGACCCACCTGGGGCTGGAGCGTATCGATAGTGAGATCGCCGAAGCCGGCGACATCATTGCGATCACCGGTCTGGGCGAGCTGAACATCTCCGACACCATCTGCGATCCGCAGAACGTCGAAGCGCTGCCGGCACTGTCTGTTGATGAACCGACCGTAACCATGTTCTTCAACGTCAACACCTCTCCGTTCTGTGGTAAAGAAGGTAAGTACGTGACTTCACGTCAGATCCTCGACCGCCTGAACAAAGAGCTGGTGCACAACGTTGCGCTGCGCGTTGAAGAGACCGAAGACGCTGACGCATTCCGCGTTTCCGGCCGTGGTGAGCTGCACTTGTCCGTGCTTATTGAGAACATGCGTCGTGAAGGTTTCGAAATGGCGGTTTCCCGTCCGAAAGTTATCTTCCGCGAAATCGATGGCCGCAAACAAGAGCCGTTCGAAAACGTCACGCTGGACGTTGAAGAGCAGCACCAGGGTTCTGTGATGCAGGCGCTGGGCGAGCGTAAAGGCGATCTGAAAAACATGAATCCGGACGGCAAAGGCCGCGTACGTCTCGACTACGTGATCCCAAGCCGTGGTCTGATCGGCTTCCGTTCAGAGTTCATGACCATGACTTCCGGTACCGGTCTGCTGTACTCCACCTTCAGCCACTACGACGATGTTCGTCCGGGTGAAGTGGGCCAGCGTAACAACGGTGTGCTGATCTCCAACGGTCAGGGTAAAGCGGTTGCGTTCGCACTGTTCGGCCTGCAGGATCGCGGTAAGTTGTTCCTCGGTCACGGCGCGGAAGTTTACGAAGGCCAGATCATCGGTATTCACAGCCGTTCTAACGACCTGACGGTAAACTGCCTGACCGGTAAGAAACTGACCAACATGCGTGCGTCTGGTACAGACGAAGCTACGGTTCTGGTTCCGCCGATCAAGATGACCCTGGAGCAAGCTCTGGAATTCATCGATGACGACGAACTGGTAGAAGTGACCCCGCTCTCTATCCGTATTCGTAAACGTCACCTGACGGAAAACGACCGTAAACGCGCAATGCGCGGAGCGAAAGAAGAGTAATCGCTCTTTATTTGCTTGTGAAAAAGCCGCTGATTTTCAGCGGCTTTTTTTATGTCTGTATCTTCTTCGCGTGAAGCCGCGAACTATTCAAGTCAGAACTTTCCCGCTACAGTTAACTCTCCACGGCTGGCAAGGAGAGAGAAATGCTCTATATCTTTGATTTAGGTAACGTGATTGTCGACATCGACTTCAATCGGGTGCTGGGTGTCTGGAGCGATTTTAGCCGTGTGCCGCTGGCGACCTTAAAGCAGAATTTCACCATGGGCGAGCCGTTTCATCAGCACGAACGAGGGGAAATCAGCGACGAAGATTTCGCTAAAGCGCTGTGTCATGAAATGGAACTACCGCTCAGCTACGAGCAGTTTTCTACCGGCTGGCAGGCCGTGTTTGTCGCGCTGCGCAAAGAGGTCGTCGACATCATGCACAAACTGCGTGAGCAGGGGCATCGGGTCGTCGTGTTATCGAATACTAACCGTCTGCACACCACGTACTGGCCGGAGCAATATCCGGAAATTCAGGCGGCGGCTGACCATATTTATCTTTCCCAGGAAATGGGGATGCGTAAGCCGGAAGCGCGAATTTATCAGCAAGTGCTGGCGCTCGAAGGTTTCTCTGCCGAAGATAGCGTCTTTTTCGACGACAATGCGGATAATATCGCCGGCGCGGAACATCTGGGCATAACCAGTATTCTGGTGACGGATAAAACGACCATCCCGGACTATTTCGCGAAACAGCTATGCTAAAAAATCTGCGGCATCATGCAAAACATCGCACGCGCCCGCTTGTTGCCTGGTTGCGGTTGCTATGGCGGCGCATTGATGAAGACCATATGACGACGCTGGCGGGGAATCTCGCCTACGTCTCTTTGCTTTCGCTGGTGCCGCTGATCGCCGTGGTGTTTGCATTATTCGCTGTTTTTCCTATGTTTTCTGAAATTAGCGTCCAGTTGCGCCACTTCGTGTTTGCCAATTTCATTCCCACCACCGGCGATGTGATTCAGAACTACATTGAGCAGTTTGTGGCGAACTCCACCAAAATGACGGCGGTTGGCGCATGCGGGCTGGTGGTGACATCGCTGCTGCTGATGTACTCCATCGATTCGGCGCTAAACACCATCTGGCGCAGTACGCGTGTACGCCCGCATGTTTATTCATTTGCCGTCTACTGGATGATCCTGACGCTCGGCCCGCTGCTGGCGGGTGCCAGCCTGGCGATAAGCTCCTACTTGCTGTCGCTGCGCTGGGCCAGCGAGCTGGATAGCGTGATTGATGATGTGCTGCGCATATTTCCGCTGATCCTGTCGTGGCTCTCTTTTTGGTTGCTGTACAGCATTGTGCCGACAACCCGCGTGCCGAACCGCGATGCGATTGTCGGCGCGTTTGTCGCCGCACTGCTGTTTGAGTTCGGTAAAAAGATTTTTGGTCTCTACATCACCATGTTTCCGTCTTACCAGCTCATTTATGGTGTGCTGGCTGTCATCCCCATTTTGTTCCTCTGGGTCTACTGGACCTGGTGTATCGTCTTGCTTGGCGCAGAAATAACTGTCACTCTCGGTGAATACCGAAAACTCAAAATAGCCGCACAGCAAGAAGAAGCAGACCAACCATGATTGCATTAATTCAACGTGTTTCCCGCGCGAGCGTTAGCGTGGCGGGTGAGGTGACGGGCGAAATCGGCCCTGGACTTTTGGTGTTGTTGGGCGTCGAAAGGGAAGACGATGAACAAAAAGCGAACCGCCTGTGCGAGCGCGTGCTGGGGTATCGTATTTTTGGCGACGCGGAAGGGAAGATGAATCTTAACGTCCAGCAGGCTGGTGGGAGTGTGCTGGTGGTATCGCAATTTACGCTGGCGGCGGATACAGAACGTGGCATGCGTCCGGGGTTTTCCCGTGGCGCTGCGCCGGAAAAAGCCGAGGCGCTGTACCACTATTTTGTTGAACGTTGCCGCAGCCAGCAAATGGAAACGCAAACCGGGCGATTCGCTGCCGATATGCAGGTTTCGCTGGTCAACGACGGCCCCGTCACGTTCTGGTTGCAAGTATGAGCCAGCTTGCGGCGTGGCCCCTGGTTACAAGAGAGAGTGCTGCTATGTACCACCTTCGCGTACCGCAAACGGAAGAAGAGTTAGAGCTCTATTACCAGTTCCGCTGGGAAATGCTGCGTAAACCGCTGCATCAACCGAAAGGTTCCGAGCGTGATGGCTGGGATGCGATGGCACATCATCAGATGGTTGTCGACGAAGAGGGCAACATTGTCGCTATCGGTCGGTTGTATATCAACGCAGATAACGAAGGGTCGATTCGCTTTATGGCGGTCCATCCGGACGTGCAGGAAAAAGGCCTCGGCACATTGATGGCGATGACGCTGGAGTCCGTGGCCCGCCAGGAAGGGGTGAAGCGCGTGACCTGTAGCGCCCGTGAGGATGCGGTGGCGTTCTTCGCGAAACTCGGGTTCGTCAATGAAGGGGAAATCACCGCGCCGCAAACCACGCCGGTACGCCACTTTTTGATGATCAAACCGATCGCCACGCTCGATGATATTCTGCATCGCGGCGACTGGTGCGGGCAGTTGCAGCAGGCCTGGTATCAGCATATCCCGCTGAGTGAAAAGATGGGTGTGCGTATTCAGCAGTACACCGGGCAGAAATTTATCACCACCATGCCGGAAACCGGCAACCAGAATCCGCACCACACGCTGTTCGCCGGTAGCCTGTTTTCCCTGGCGACGCTCACCGGTTGGGGGCTGATCTGGCTGATGCTGCGTGAGCGTCATCTCGGCGGCACCATCATCCTTGCCGATGCGCACATTCGCTATAGCACGCCGATCACCGGTAAACCGAGCGCGATTGCCGATCTTGGCTCGCTAAGCGGTGATTTGGACCGTCTGGCGCGCGGGCGCAAAGCGCGCGTTCAGCTACAGGTTGAGCTGTTTGGTGAAGATAAGCAGGGTGCGATCTTCGAAGGCATTTATATCGTCTTGCCCGCCAAACCCTTCGGCTCGTTCGAAGAGGGCGGTAACGAGGAAGAGTAAGCCGCTGCGCGCCTGACAATACAGGCGCGCAACGTCCTGCGAACCACCCCTACTGCGCGAAGAAAAACCACGCGATTTTGATCAACCCATCCTGCACTTCATAGACGGCCATATTTTCAATCACCGACTCGCCGATGCCGTAGATTTTTTCGTGATCGAACACCTTATTGCCCATCACTGTGCGCGAGAGCAACTCGGCGCGTAATGCCGGTTTGTTAAAGCGATGCGCAGCATAAAAGGCACGTAATGCTTCAAGCCCTTGCAGCGCCGGCTCAGTGGATGGCAAGCGATACGCGATAAAATCGTCGCTAAAACAGGCGGTAAACGCCTCAATATCATGGGCATTGTAAGCAGCAAACTGCTTTTCCACAGGACTTACGACAGACATCGGCTCTCCTTTTTTCACGCGGTTATATCCTGGCCACCCGTGCGGCCACGTCTCTTATCGCATCTTTTGCACTTTGGCTGATCCCGGCAAGCTGGAAGAAGCCATGGATCACGCCCTGATATTGTGAACAAGTGCAGGTTACGCCCTGCTCGGTCATGTGCTGAAACAGGGCTTCGCCCTCATCACATAATGGGTCGAACTCTGCGGTAATGATGTGCACCGGCGGCAGACCGGAAAAATCATCGCGCCACAGCGGGCTGACATCCGGCAACAGGCGATCGGTATCGCCAAGATACATTTCATAGCCTGAAAGCAGCGCCTCGCGGGTAATCACATAATCGGAACCGTTAAAGGTATAGCTATCAAAATAGGCGGTGGCGTCGAGCATCGGGTAAATCAACACCAGTTGCGCCGGTTGCCATGTCGCCGCAGCTTTCAGCCGTAGCGCCGTCACCAGCGCCAGGTGACCGCCTGCGCTATCCCCCGCAAGCGTGATACGTTTGCTGTCGATACCGAGTTTTTCGGCGTTTTTCCACACGATATCGGCACCAGATTGCGCATCATCATGTGCGGCAGGCCAGCGATGTTCTGGCGCTAACCGATATTGCACAGCGACAACCTTGCAGCCACTATAAAAGGCCAGCTGACGCAACTGCTTATCGTGCGTGTCGAAGCCGCCGCTAATAAAACAGCCGCCGTGGTAGTAAATCAACGCGGGAAGATCACCGCTGGCGTTCTGCGGCGAAAACAGACGAAACGTCATGCCTTCAAGCGTTATATCTTCAACCTGAACGCGCGTTTCCGTTTCCCCTGCCAGCACGGTGCTGGCGACATATCCACTGCGCCGGTCATCAATACTCTTCGCCCGAGCTGACGGGCGACCGGCGGCAATAAAGTCGCTCACCAGCCCGGCAATACCTTTTTCCAGTGCCATTCCGCTAACCTTTATCTGTATAAATATCCAGCTTTTATAGCCTGGTTTAACCTAAATGGGAACGGTGATTTTTAACGCCAGAAGGCGTGAGAAGAGGGCAGGGGAAAGTAAAAAAGGCTGACAACCCTTGCCCGGAAGGCAAGGGCTGGAGGAGATTATTCCCCTTCGCCGGGGAATAAAAACGGGTTGATGGAGCTGCGGGCGAAGCCTTCCTGCTCCATGCGGGCATCTAACACCAGCGAGGCCAAATCGTCCGCGACCGGCTCGACGTTTGGGTCTTTTTCCTGATACAGGATCTTCAGGTAAGTGCCGCAGTCGCCGCAGCTTTCCGCTTTGATTGCTGCCTGCTCGTTATCCAGCGACCAGTAGTGTAAATCGCGGGTCTGCTCGCAGTTGCTGCATTTGACGCGCACCACATGCCACTCGGTTTCACACAGGTTGCAGTGCAGATAGCGCAACCCTTGCGTCGTGCCAATATGCACCATGCTGGAGACCGGCATTGATCCGCACACCGGGCAGAACTGGCGCTGTTCACCATATTCCGCGCGTGCTTTGCCGGGGATCAGGCTGGCCATTTGCGCCCAGTAGAGCGACAGCGCAGCCCAGATAAAAGGCGCTTTATCGCTGCTAACGGAGGCGAAATCAGCGGCAAACAGCGCGCTGGCCATCGCTTCCAGTTCCTGCGCGGATGCCTTTTCCAGATTCTCAATGACCGCCAGCGCCGGGCCGCTCATCTCCGGCTTCAGCTCGGCGATCAGCGAATGCAGCAGTTTGTGCCAGTGCGCATCGCGCGGCAGCACATGAATGTCCAGCGGCGGTTTGCCCTGTTCAGCGGCCTCTTTAATGCGCGCAGTCAGGTCGATGTGCAGGGGGTGGTCGTAAAGCACCACTTCCTGGGCATGGGCGATAAGCGCAGCAAAACGCAGATAATCACCCAGCGGGTTACTCTCTGCCAGCTCACGCAAACGCTCTGCGCGGCGGTTATAGAGATTTTTAAGTCTGGGGAATAATAACGGCGGAATAACTTCCGCCGTGCGTTTATCGCTCTTCTCCAGCTCATCTTGCGGGATTATGCGAATACTCATTCAGTCGATTTTTCCGTTGTCTTGCGAACTTCCCGGTACCAGCGCGGGTGATGTTTCTTCGCCCACGAACTGGTAACCCAGCCTTCCACCATTGCGGTTATCGTGCCTTTTACCCACAGGGCGGCGTAAATGTGCACCATAATAACCACAATTAACGCGACCGCGGCAAATGAATGCACCATCAACGCTAATCGGATCACCGGAATGGGAAACGCTGGCGCGAAGTAAGGGCGCCAGATAACCACGCCGCTTACCAGTAGCAACACCAGGAAAATAATCGCCGCCCAGAAAACACATTTCTGACCGAAATTATAGCGCCCGGTGTCACCCACTTCCTCATTGACGACGATCTTACGAATATTCTTCGCCCAAAAGATATCATCCCTATTGATGAGGTTATGGTGCCAGTAGCGGAAAAACATGATTATAAACGACGCGAACATCACCACGCCGACAAACGGATGGAGAATGCGCGCCAGCTGCGGCGTACCCAGAATCCCCATCAACCAGTTGAAGGAGGGGAAGAAAAACCCCAGCCCGCTCACCGCCGCCAGCACGAAGCAGAAGGCGGTGACCCAGTGGTTGATGCGCTCTGGCGCCGTGTAGCGCACGATGGTGTCACGTTTTTTCATTTGCGCACCTCGTCTTTCTCTTCATGCAGATTATCGTCTTCCTCTTCTGCGCGGTTCGGACCGACACCGACATAGTGGAAGATGCTGGCAGCGAAGGTCGCGGCAAAGCCGACCGCCGCAAGAGGTTTCCAGATACCTTTCCAGAACTTCACGGTAGAGCTGATTTCCGGGTTCTCCGGCAGACCGTGATACAGATTCGGCTTGTCGGCATGATGCAGCACATACATCACGTGCGTACCGCCAACGCCTGCCGGATCGTACAGGCCCGCGTTGTCGTAACCACGGGTTTTCAGTTCCGCCACGCGCTCGCCGGCCAGCGTTTTCATATCCTCTTTAGAGCCAAAGTGGATAGCGCCGGTCGGGCAGGTTTTCACACACGCCGGTTCCTGGCCCACGGTCACGCGGTCAACACACAGCGTACATTTGTAGACGCGGTTGTCTTCCGGGTTCATGCGCGGCACGTCGAACGGACAGCCGGCGATGCAGTAACCGCAGCCGATGCACTGTTCGGACTGGAAGTCGACAATGCCGTTGGCATACTGAATGATAGCCCCTTCTGACGGGCATGCTTTCAGACAGCCAGGATCGGCGCAGTGCATGCAGCCATCTTTACGGATCAGCCACTCCAGTTTGTCGTTCTGTTCCACTTCCGAGAAGCGCATGACCGTCCACGATTTGGCGGTCAAATCCGCCGGGTTGTCGTACACCCCGACGTTATGCCCCACCTCATCACGAATGTCGTTCCACTCGGAACAGGCCACCTGACAGGCTTTACAGCCAATACAGGTGGTGACGTCGATAAGCTTCGCCACTTCCTGCTGGTGATCCCGCGCCTGCGGCGCGGGAGTGAAGCCATTAGTCGCGGAACGACGGATGATGTCTTGCGATTGATAAGCCATAAGTCGTCTCCGTTACACCTTTTCCACATTCACCAGGAACGCCTTAAACTCCGGCGTTTGGGTGTTCGCATCGCCGACAAACGGCGTTAACGTATTGGCGATAAAGCCTTTCTTCGCCACACCTTCATAACCCCAGTGGATAGGAATACCGATGGTATCGACTTCCTTACCGTGCACGTTGAGCGTGCGAATACGTTTGGTCACCACCGCCTTGGCTTTGATATAGCCACGGTTGGAGGAGACGCGCACCGTATCGCCCTGCGTGATGCCCAGCTTGTTCGCCAGTTTCTCGCCAATTTCCACAAACTGCTCCGGCTGCGCGATTGCGTTAAGCAGCGCGTGCTTGGTCCAGTAGTGGAAGTGCTCGGTTAAACGGTAAGTGGTACCGACATACGGGAACTTATCCGCTTTACCCATCGCTTCCAGATCGCCTTTAAACACGCGGGCGGCGGGGTTGGAAACCACTTTCGGGTGCAGCGGGTTGGTGCCCAGCGGCGTTTCAAACGGCTCGTAATGTTCCGGGAACGGCCCTTCTGCCATCTTATCGAGCGCAAACAGGCGGCCCATGCCTTCCTGCTGCATGATAAACGGCCCAACATTGCTGCCAGGTGCGGCAGCGCTGTAGTCCGGAATATCCACCCCGCCCCATTTCGCACCGTCCCATTTCAGCAACTGACGCTTCGGATCCCACGGGTTGCCCTGCGGATCAGCGGAGGCGCGGTTATAGAGAATGCGGCGGTTAAGCGGCCATGCCCATGCCCAGCCCAGCGTATTGCCGAGGCGCGATGGGTCGGCGTTATCGCGGTTCGCCATCTGGTTGCCTTTCGGCGTCCAGCTCCCGGCGAAAATCCAGCAACCGCTTGCGGTGGTGCCGTCATCGCGCAGGTGAGCGAAGGTGCTCAGTTGCTCGCCTTTCTTCGCCAGCACGGTGCCGGTTGCCGGATCGATAATATCCGCCAGCGCTTTACCGTTGCTTTCCATGGCCACTTCTTCCGGCGACGGGTTTTCCGGCGTCGAGTAGTTCCAGGTCATGTTCAGCACCTGTTCCGGGTTGGCGCCGCCTTCTGCCGCGTACATTTTACGCATGCGCAGGAAGATGCCCGCCAGGATCTCGCCGTCGTTCAGCGCATCGCCCGGGGCGTCCGCGCCTTTCCAGTGCCACTGCAACCAGCGACCCGAGTTAACGATAGAACCGTTCTCTTCCGCGAAGCAGGTCGATGGTAGACGGAACACCTCGGTCTGAATTTTCGACGGATCGACGTCGTTAAATTCGCCGTGGTTCTGCCAGAAATTCGAGGTTTCGGTATTGAGCGGGTCAATGGTCACCAGGAACTTCAGTTTCGACAGTGAGGCGACAACTTTATTTTTGTTCGGGAACGACGCTACCGGGTTAAAGCCCTGGCAGATATAGCCGTTGACCTTGCCCTGGTTCATCATGTCGAAGTACTGCAGGACGTCGTAACCCTTGTCCCACTTCGGCAGCCAGTCAAAGCCCCAGCTATTTTCCGCTGTCGCTTTGTCGCCAAAGAAGGATTTCATCATCGAAACGAAGAATTTCGGGTAGTTGCCCCAGTAGTTCACCTGGCCTTCCAGCAACGGTTTTGGCGTATTGGCGGTCAGATAGGTCTGGAGATCGGTCTGTTTTTCATTTGGCAGCGTCATATAGCCCGGCAGGCTTTGTGACAGCAGGCCAAGATCCGTCAGCCCCTGAATGTTGGAGTGGCCGCGCAGGGCGTTCACGCCGCCGCCTGCCATCCCCATATTGCCCAGCAGCAGCTGAATCATCGCCATGGTGCGGATGTTCTGCGCGCCAACGGAGTGCTGCGTCCAGCCAAGTGCATACAGGAACGACGCGGTTTTATCACGGGCGCTGGTTTCGGCGATGTATTCACACACCTTCAGGAAATCCGCTTTTGGCGTCCCGCAGATGTCTTCCACCACGTCCGGCGTATAGCGGGAGACGTGCGCTTTCAGCAGGTTCCATACGCAACGCGGATGGGTGAGCGTGGTATCGCGTTTGGCGAAACCTTTCTCATCCAGTTCGTAGTTCCAGCTGGTTTTGTCGTATTTACGTTTTTCCGCGTCATAGCCGGTGAACAGGCCATCTTCGAAGCCAAAATCTTCACGCACGATAAGCGTGGCGTTGGTATAGGCCTCGGTGTATTCGCGCTGATATTTTTCGTTGGTCATCAGGTACAGCAACACGCCTGACAGGAAGGCGATGTCAGTACCGGAACGAATCGGCGCATAGAAATCCGCAACAGAGGCGGTACGCGTAAAGCGCGGATCGATAACAATCAGCTTCGCGCCATTGTGGATCTTGGCTTCCATCGCCCAGCGGAATCCCACCGGATGCGCTTCTGCCGCGTTCCCCCCCATCACAACGATAAGGTTGGCGTTTTTCATGTCGACCCAGTGGTTGGTCATCGCACCGCGACCAAAAGATGGAGCAAGACTTGCTACCGTTGGTCCGTGTCAGACACGCGCCTGGTTGTCGACGGCTAACATGCCGAGTGCGCGGGTGAATTTTTGCGTTAAATAGCCGGTTTCATTACTGGATGCGGATGCGCACAGCATCCCGGTGCTCAGCCAGCGGTTGACGGTCGTCCCTTCTGCGTTTTGCGCAATATAGTTGGCGTCACGATCCGCTTTCATTAATTTGGCGATGCGGGTAAAGGCTTCATCCCACGAAATTTGTTGCCACTTATCCGAGCCTGGTGCGCGGTATTCCGGGTATTTCAGGCGGCTTTCAGAGTGGATGAAATCCACCAGACCCGCGCCTTTCGGGCACAGCGCCCCACGGTTTACCGGATGATCGGGGTCACCCTCAATATGGAAGATTGACGCTTTGGCGTTTTTTGCTCCATCGCCGAGGCTGTACATCAACAGCCCACAGCCGACGGAACAATATGTGCAGGTATTCCGGGTTTCGCGGGTGCGCAGCAGCTTATACTGCCGTGTTTCCGCGAGCGCAACACTCGGGGCAAAGCCCAGCGCCGCTGCCGTGGTTCCTGCCATACCGCCAGCGCAGATCTTAAAGAACTGCCTTCTGCTGACCTGCATGGTTTGCTCCTGGTTCGACATTACTCTTATCGTTTTTTTCTTTGCGGTGCTTTTCGCAAAGGTTCAGAATTGCTGCTAATCCCTCATATCCTGGGGGATTAGCAACGAAGAATACCACAATGTAGGTATGCTTATTCTGACGTGAAGGATTCAGAACTGCTGCTATTCCCTCTTTTCCCCAAGGGATATGCGCGGAGAATACCATAATGTCGATACGCTTGTTCGATAACGGTTAAGACAAAGTGAACGATTTGCAGACAAAAAAGCACAAAAATGCAACATCAGTCACAGGAGCCCGCGAGGTTAGCCTGTGGAAACGCATTGATTTGCAACATGCCGTGCCGGATACGCTGGCGGAGGAAGTGCCTGTCGCGCTGGTGTACAACGGCATTTCGCATGTGGTAATGATGGCGTCACCCAAGGATCTTGAACTCTTCGCGATCGGCTTCTCCTTATCCGAAGGGATTATCGAAAACGCATCAGACATTTATGGGATGGATGTGGTCCCCTCCTGCAACGGCCTTGAAGTGCAAATTGAGCTCTCCAGCCGCCGTTTTATGGGCTTAAAAGAGCGGCGACGCGCGCTGGCCGGGCGCACCGGTTGCGGCGTATGTGGTGTCGAGCAGCTTAATGACATTGGCAAGCCCATCGCGCCGCTGCCTTTTACCCAAACCTTTGATTTACAGGCGCTGGATGTCGGTCTGGCGCACTTAACCGATTTTCAGCCTGTCGGGCAGCTCACCGGCTGCACGCACGCCGCCGCCTGGATGCTGCCATCCGGTGAGTTAGCGGGGGGGCATGAAGATGTCGGGCGTCATGTGGCGCTGGATAAGCTGCTTGGTCATCGCGCCCGTGAAGCGCAAGCCTGGGCGAGCGGTGCGGTGCTGGTTTCCAGCCGCGCCAGCTATGAGATGGTGCAAAAGTCGGCCATGTGCGGTGTCGAAATCCTGTTTGCCGTCTCCGCCGCCACAACGCTGGCAGTGGAAGTGGCGCAGCGCTGTAACCTGACGCTGGTGGGTTTTTGCAAGCCAGGCAGGGCAACAATCTATACCCATCCGCAGCGATTAATGGGTGTATAGATTAGTCAAAAAAATTGAATGTTGAGAACAAATCCTTCCGCTTTTTGTTGTGAGCAAACAGGACTACTCTTTATTTCATCGAGGCACGGTGCCTCACTCCAACAAATTAACGTAAGGGTTTATATCATGAAAAGCATCAAAACTTTTGTCGCAGTTATCGCCCTGGCTACTTCTTTTGGTTCTTTCGCTGCCCAGTCCGTGACCGCAACTGATTTAACGCTGAGCGGTGCTGAAGCAAAAATTGCGGCACAGGCTCAACAGGCTGGCGCATCTTCTTACCAGATCACTGAAGCGTATACCGGCAACCAGGTTCACATGACCGCCGAACTGAACAAATAAGTCACGCTTCCCTGTCGAAAGAGCGCCTGCGGGCGCTTTTTTTATTTCTGCGATGGGATGATAGCGTATTATCGGGGATGTAGTTGTGTTCAGTAATTACCCAAAGTGTTTTAAAAATATCCCTATATTATTGAAATGCCCGATGGCATATAAGAAATGTCGTCGGGCATTATTATTATGGGTGAGTTAAATTCACATTCTTATTATTACAGTGCGTTATCAATAATAATATTACGCGGTAAGCGAATTATTAATTATATGTGTAGTTAACAATAATCTGGCTTGACTGGCCATTGACTGTCACCATTCTACCGGTGCCATTTACGCGGGCATATAAACTGAACGGTTGGTTCGGTGCGAGATTATAAGGTGTGAAGTCAATATTACCTGAACGTGCATCAGAAATATCCCTACAGTTGTTACCGTTGTTATAGCATAAATAAACCTGCATTCCAGCCGGGTAGGAACTGTAAGCCCAGGTGTAATAAACCATGCCAACTTTACCAGTTGAAGGTGTTCCGGCTGTAATCGGGAACGTCTTGTTATACCATTGGTTTTTTACTGAGATTGATGGTGCAAGCATTGAGCCGATGGACGTGCCGCCCGTTGCAAATGCGCTTGAAGAGATAAACATTAAACCTGATAAAGCCAGCAGGATCGATTTCCGTTTCATTTAAAGCCTCATTAAAGAGTAAGCTAACTAATATCCATGATATTTAACTTAAATCATGGGAATTATTGAGTTGCCCTGCGTGAATACAAGGCAACTCAATAATTCTTATTTGTCAGCCATAATTTCCTTTTGCCCGTGGAAAACTAGATAATATATTTATTTTTGTCAACGTTTATTATTTAAATTAAGCGAGGCTTAATTGCTGTTTAATATTTAAATATCCGGGGTAAAGTATACGGAATACCTATCGGCGGATGTGGTTAATTCTTTAGGTGTCAATTTTGGTAGGTTTGGTTGAAATGAATCCATGGCAAAAAAGCTAAAGCTTTCGTTTTTCTGGCCGTTAATATTGATATGTAGTTCACACCATATCCGTGTTCTTCAGGATGAATTATTGGCAAACATGGAACGGTTGCACGACTCAGGGATAAGCGAAACTCACCACACGACATCTGGCGCTGACTTGATACGCCTGGATTCGGTGACCTATTCCTACGCCGCCGGTACAGCGCGGCAGACTATCCTGCACAACATTTCGTTATCTATCCCCGCCGGGCAAAGTTGCGCCATTGTTGGCGCGTCTGGCTCGGGGAAAAGCACACTGCTCAATCTGCTGGGATTGCTTGATACGCCCACTTCCGGGCGCGTGATGTTTCATGGCGAAGATATGTCCCGCTGTGGCGCAGACGCCCGCGCGACGGCGCGTAATCACATCATTGGTTTTGTCTTTCAGAGCTTCAATTTACTGCCCCGGCTTACCGCGCTGGACAATGTTGCTTTGCCGCTGCTCTACCGCGGCGTGCTGCGCCATGAGGCCCAGGACGCTGCCCGCAAACAGCTTCAGCGCGTTGGTTTAAGCGATCGCGCGCATCACCGTCCTGCGGATTTATCCGGCGGGCAGCGCCAGCGTGTGGCCATTGCCCGAGCGCTGGTTGGTGAACCGGCTTTGCTGCTTGCCGACGAACCTACCGGTAATCTTGATAGCCAAAACGCTGCTGACATTATTGACTTGTTGCTGGCATTGAATCGCGACAGCGGCACCACGCTGGTGCTGGTAACGCATGACAATTCCATTGCCCGCCGCATGTCGCGCTGCATTCAGGTGGCTGACGGGCGGATCAGCGAGGCAATGCATGTCTGATCTTCGTCTGCCCACTGCAGTCCGCGTGTCTCAGCCTTCACGCTACGGAATGCCGTGGCTGCAACTTTTGCTGGAGTCGCTGGATAACCTGCGGCTGCTGGGTCGCCGCGCGGTGCTGGCGCTATTAGGTATCGCGGTGGGCTGCGCGGCGGTGGTGGCGTTGCTCAACATTGGCTACAACGCCGAACGTGAAGCGATGAGCATCTTTCGCGGTATGGGTAGTGAGCTGCTGGTGGCTAACATTCAGCAGCCTGTCGGTTCCGGCCGAAAACCACTGGTTGCGCCGGCCGATCTGGATATCGATACCTTGCATCAACGCATCCCGGAAATTGACGCCGCCTCTGCGCTCGTCCCCAGTAACACGCAAGCACGTCTTAATGGCCGAACGGCGGCGGCAACGCTGGTCGGAAGCGGCGCTGAACTGCCTTCTGTTCTGCGGTTGCAACTGGAACAGGGCCGCTTTTTGAGCCGCTTTGATGCGCAGAGCACCTACGCCGTTCTCGGAGCGAATGTCGCCGCACAATGGGCCCAGCCCGACCGCCCTGTACTACTCGGCGACCGCATCCAGATTGGCGGTTATCTCTTTGAGATAGTCGGTATTCTGCGCCCGCAAGGGCCAAACCCGATCATTCCGGTCTCCGTGGATGATGCCATTTTGCTGCCGATTACCGGTATGCGCCGGGTAATCAGTTTTCCGCAAATAACGGGCGTAGCGGTGCGCAGCCGCAGTGGTGAAGAACTTGATCGCATCGCGCCCCGGCTACAAGCGTGGCTCAGCGAAAAGATGCCCGGCTTCGAGGTCAATGTGCAGGTTCCTCAGCAGTTGCTGGAAGGCATTGAGCAGCAGTCGCGCCTGTTTTCCTGGTTGCTCGCCGGACTTGGCGGCATCTCGCTGTTGGTCGGCGGGGTGGGCGTGATGAATGTGATGGTGATGAATGTGTCGGAGCGTCGCCGGGAGATTGGTGTGCGCATGGCGCTGGGCGCGCGTCCGCGCGATATCGCGATGCTCTTTTTGCTGGAAGCGATTGTCTTAGCCACCGTTGGCGCGCTGCTTGGCGCGGCGGCGGGGTTGGCGGCGGCGTGGCTGTTTGTCTGGTTTTCCGGCTGGTCTGATTTTGCCTTATCCGCCGCTGCGTTGCCGCTGGGCATTGGCAGCGCCATTGTTATCGGGCTGTTTTTTGGCTTATCTCCCGCACTGGCGGCGTCCCGGCTGGAGCCGGTGGAGGCGCTGCGCGATGCGTAGACATGCCTGGCTGTGGTTACTGGCAAGCCTGATTGTTTGCCCGGTGCGTGCTGAAATGCCGGTGAACCCTTCCCATGCCACGCGAGACGGCGGGACGGCGCGTATTGCCCTGAAAGGCGACAGTATCGATCTTACCCTGAGCGATGCCATCTATCTCGGGCTGCGTGATAACCGCGCTATTCGTAGCGCTTATCTCGACAGGGTTGCGCAGAAATTTGACCTGCGCGTGGCCGAAGATCGCTTCACGCCAAAACTGGTGCTCTCCGGCAATTATCTCTCCACGCGTAATCAGGACGACCGCTACCGGCAGGGAAACCTGACGCCGGGTTCCACGCTGCTCACCCCGTACGGCACGCGCGTTAGCCTCGGCTGGACATATCAGCACACTGACGCCAACGTGGCGGGGTTATCCCACAACGACGGGGCGAACTTTTCTGTTATTCAGCCGTTGCTGCGCGGCGCGGGTAAAGATATTGCCACCGCGCCGGTTCGCCTTGCGCAGATGACCGAGCAAATCAACCGCCTGAATTTGAAGTCCACCGTTTCGCAGACGATCACCCAAATTATCACCGCTTACCGCGATCTGTTGCTGGCGCAGGAGCAGTTAAAGATTGCTCAGGATTCGCTGGCGCGGGCGCGCCAGTTGGTGGAAGTGAACCAGGCGATGATCAGCGCCGGGCGCATGGCGGAGTTTGAAATTGTGCAAACCGAAGCCGAAGTGGCCTCACAAGAGCTGTCGCATGAAGAGGCGCGAAACCGGGTGGATATGGCGCGGCTGGCACTGTTGCAACTGCTGGCGTTGGATCTGCATGCGCCAATCGTCGCGACCGAAGCGCTACAGGCAAAGCCTGTCGAGGTGCAGGCCGATCGCGCACTGAAACAGGCGGAGGCGTCGCAGCCCGCTTATCTGGCGCAGCTGCTTGTTGGCGAACAGGCTGCGATTAACCTCGCCGTCGCCCGTAATGACCGGCTGTGGGATGTTTCGCTGGTTGGCGGCGCGACGCAGCAGCGTAACCGTGCGGCGCGAGGCGATGGCGCGCGCAACTGGGATAACTATGTTGGGGTTCAGGTGGAGATCCCTATCGGCGACATGACCGCCCGGCAGGCGGAAGTGCAAGCGCAGGTTAATGTGAAGAACCAACAAATCCAGCTGGCGGAAGCGCACCAGCAGCTTGACCGTGACGTGACCAACGCCGTGCGCGATATGGGCACCCGCTGGCGGCAGTTTGAGATAGCCCAACGCGCGCGGGATTTGTCACGCCGAAAACTGGAAATTGAACGGGAAAAACTGACCGCTGGCCGCTCCAGCAACTTCCAGGTGCTGAGCTTTGAAAACGATCTTCGCAACGCGGAAAACGCCAGGCTAAATGCGCTTATCAGCTATTTGAATGCGCAGGCCGGGCTCGATCAAACGCTGGGAACCACGCTGCAAAGTTGGGATATTTCGCTCAATGATTAAGTTTCTTATGCAAAAGCAACGCCTGCTTTTACTGCTGACACTTGCGGTAGTGGCTGGCGGCTCGCTCTTATGGTGGATTGTCGCACGCGAACCGGAGAGTGGCGCTGCGCAGGAGATCTGGCTGCCGGTTCAGCCGCAGCGGCTTGAAAACCAACTGGGGCTGGTGGGGCGTATTCAGGCGGCCCGCCAGCAAACCCTTGCCGCGCCGTTTGACGGAGTGATCCGCGAAATCGCGGTTCACGAAGGGCAACGCGTTGAAAAGGGGCAAGTGCTGATAGTGCTCGATCCCGGACAGATTGAAATCCAACTTCGTCAGGCGCAGGCGGAGCTTTTGAAAGCGCAAAAAGAGGTGGCGCTATTTCGCAACTGGAGCAGCAGCCCGGATGTTTCGCGCGCCAGACGCGTGGTGCAGACCGCACGCGCGACGCTTTCCAATACGCAGGCCAATCTTCGCGATACCACTGCGCTTTTTAAGCGCGGGATTGTCGCCCGTATGGAAGTCGATGCGCTGGCGCAGGAGGCACAAGCGCAGCAGCAGGATCTGGCTGCCGCGCAGGAAGAGTTACAAACGATGGAAGCGCGGGGTAAAGGCGAGGACAGCAAAATTGCCGATATGGAGCTGACAAATGCGCAGGTCCGCTACGCTGCGCTGAAGGCGCAGGTGGAACGGCAAACGTTACGTGCGCCCTATGCCGGTTTTATCATGCGCCCGGTCGCAACGGATAGCGGTAAACCGGTTACCCTCCAGCCGGGTTTGTCGGTGAGCCAGGGCGCGGCGTTGTTGACGGTGACGGGGCTGGACACGATGCAGGTAGTGACCCGCGTCGAGGAAGCGGATCTCCACCAGTTAAAAGAGGGGATGCCGGTCAATATCACCGGAGAAGGGTTTGCCGGAAAAACGCTCAGCGGGCAGATCCGCGAAATTGGCGTTCAGAGCAGCGCGGCAGAGACGCAGGGCGCTTATTACGATGTCATTGTGTCGGTAGATACGCCGCTGGCGGATTTACAGCAAGATATTCGGCTGGGAATGAGCGCCCGGCTGGCGGTGATCACCTGGCAGAACGAACACGGTATTGCGGTGCCCGCTCAGGCGTTACATATCGATCCGCAATCCGGGGCGCGCTGGGTGCTCTGGCGAGCCTCGTCCGGTGAGACACCGCGCAAAGTAGTGGTCACCATCGGGCAGACGGTGGCGCAGGGGGTGGAAATCCACGGGATTGACGCGGGGGAAGTGCGCGTTGAAATGGGCGCGCAGGGCAGTTCGGCTAACCCTGTTCCCGTGAGTATCCATTAACACATCCGTTTCTTATGCGATTCCGGCAAGGCGCAGCAGCGCGGTGACGACCGCAGCGGAGAGGATCACCACAATCAGCGGCATTTTGCGCCAGGCGAGAAACAGCGCGAAAAGCACGCCCAGTACGCGCGCCATGCCAGCGAAATGCCCGCCTTCATAGAGCATTGATGCCAGCGCGACCGCGAAAAGCAGGGTGGTAGCCGCATCCGACAGCAGTGCCTGCGAATGCTCGGAAAGCGCCAGCCGGCTGCCGAGTTTTGCGCCGCCAAGGCGCATCAAATAGGTGCCGATAGAAAGGATGGCGATACCGCCAATAATGAGCGCGACGCTGGCCATTATTTCTTCCTCGTCAGTAAGCCAAGTAAAGAGAGCAGCACCGGTAATCCCACCGGCGCAAAAGGAACGGCGGCGAGCGACAATACCGCGCCGCTCGAGGCGCGAATCAGCGTGGTGCGCTTTTTCAGCGCCGGCAATACCAGCGCCAGCAAAATCGCCGGGAAAACCGCATCCAGACCGATGGTTTCCGGTGCGGGCAGCAATTTACCCACCGCCGCCCCTACCAGTACGCCAGCGGGCCACAATAGCGCGACACCTAAACCACACAGCCAGTAAGCGGCTTTACGCTGCTCGGCGGTGGATTGTGATAAGCCGAACACGACGCTTTCATCATTCATGATGTGGCAGCCGAGAAAACTGGCCGCACGTTGACCTACCAGCTCACGCACCGTGACGCCAAAAGGGATATGGCGAGCGTTAACTAACAGACCCGCCAGAGCCGCAGCCAGCGGATTGCCGCCGCTGGCGACAATACCGATAAACATAAACTCGGATGCGCCAGCCAGCACAAGGGTGGAGAGCGCCAGCGGCACCCATAAAGGAAAGCCGTAAGCCATGGCCAGCGATCCATACGAGACGCCGACAACGCCCACGGCCAGGCAGACCAGAAAAATAGCTTTTACAGTGTCGCCCTTCAGCGAGGCGAAGTGTCTGGTGAACATCTCTCTTTACCCATATCGAACGTTTATCCATTATAATGAACACACCAGAATCGTTTTTCAACAAGAACGATTCGTTCGATTAAATGAACAATGGGGTGTTTATGACACAGCCAATTAGCATCATTGCCAAAAGTCTGGTGCGTGAGCGACTGCGAACCGGGCTTTCGCTGGCGGAGATTGCCCGCCGGGCGGGTATCGCCAAATCCACGCTTTCACAACTGGAAGCGGGTAACGGTAATCCTAGTCTGGAAACGCTCTGGGCGCTGTGTGTCGCGCTCGACATTCCCTTTGCGCGCCTGCTGGAACCGCAAAAACCCACCACGCAGGTTATTCGTCGTGGCGAAGGCACGAAAGTGATTGCCGAAGAGGCAAATTACCAGGCGATATTGCTTGCTGCCTGCCCGCCCGGTGCACGACGCGATATCTACTTGTTGCTGACTCAGCCAGGCGCCGATCGGATCTCGCATCCTCACCCGACAGGTTCAGTGGAGCACATTATTGTGACACAAGGGCGGGCGTTGGTCGGGCTGACGGAAGCGCCAGAAGAGTTAGGCGAAGGGGATTACATTTGTTATCCGGCGGACAGAGAACATATCTTTAAAGCACTCGAAGCCGATACACAGGCTATTCTGGTGGCTGAACAAAATTAATCCGCTTTAATTCCACCCGGCAATAATAAAAACGGATAAAGATAACAGAGAGTGGGACAATTTAATTGTTCCCTTTGCGTTTTGTGTTTTATTTGGGATTTTTCACTTCATTTTTTCTGGTGAATATTCTGATTAAATACCTATTTTAATTAATTAATTGATCTTTTTAAGGTGTTAATTAATTACGTAGCATGCTGTTTTTTATGGCTTTTTCTTTATTGGTGTATTGCTTTTGTGAATATTAAAAGCAATGTTATCAATTGCTTGTATGTTATAGTCTGGTTCCATTTAATGCTCTCTTTTAATACCTTTACATAAATATTATCCCAGTGTAATTTACTCGCGAAATCAAAATGATTGGATATATATCAATCATATTCATTGGAGTTGTTAATATAAGGAGCGAGGCGAGTTTATGCACAAGTTAGTAAATATTTTTGCCGCAACAGCTATTTTGTCATTGAGCAGTTCTGCGTTTGCAGCGACATCAAATAACACCGTGCGTTTTATGGGTGAAGTTAGCGAACAGACCTGTGATATCAATATTAATGGTAGCAGCACATCTCCGATTGTACTTTTACCTACCGTCAGTGACAGTCAATTAGCGTCTTCCGGTTCAACGACAGGTGATACGCCGTTCACCGTAACGCTTTCTGGCTGTGGCGGCACGCAAGCATCTAATGCCGGAATTGTTTTTGTTGCCAACGATATTGATGGTACGAATTTGAAAAATACCGCGACCACTTCAGCAGCAACGAATGTTGCGATTCAGCTGATGGACGGTTCGAATGCGATGGACTTTACGGGAAATAAAGCCCAAACCTCGACGCAATCTGTCGGCGGGGCCAATACTACCGTAACCTATGACCTGGCAGCACGTTATTATGCGACCGGGCAGGCAACGCCTGGCGCTGTTGAAGCACAAGCGCAATTTGCTGTGACGTATCAATAATCTTTCTTAAAGCGCTGCATTATGCAGCGCTTCTATGCGGCTTATATCTGTATGTCGAAATATATATCACTGACAGCATTATTATTTTTTATTATCGGAAATGCTTGCGCCAGTGTGACGATGGTCGGGACGCGCATTATTTATCCTGCTGACATAAAAGAAAAGGGATTAGCTTTTACTAATACAGGTAATGAACCTGTTTTAGTGCAAGTCTGGGCGGATAAAAATAATCCTCAGTCGACACCGGAAACGGCTGATGCGCCGTTTCTTGTGATGCCGTCGATTTTCCGTATTAATCCAGCTACTGAACACACATTACGGCTGAAATTTACCGGAGCACAACTTCCTCAGGATCGAGAATCTCTTTTTTGGTTGAATTTTCTGCAATATCCGGCAAAGAAAACATCTGAACGTGGGCAGAACAGTTTAACCATGCTGATAAAAAGCCGACTGAAAATTTTTTACCGCCCCGACGGGGTTACAGGAGATGCTAACCATTCTCTCGACAATGTAAAAGTGACATTACATGGTCAAACTGTCGAAGTGAATAATACGAGTGCTTACCATATTTCTGTGATTAGCGCTTTTACCGAAGAACGGGAAAAGAAACATCTAATAAACTTCAAGGGAATGATAGCGCCACGCTCCATTACGCAGTGGACCCTCCCGACTGCTGGTGGGGATAAATTAACGATTAATGCATTAAATGATTATGGTGGAGTATTTAGCAAATCGTATTCTTTAGTTAAATAAATCTTCCGCTCGGAAATATAAAACATTATTCAACTCGGATGGTACTGATGCATCTGCGCTCCTCATGCTTTCGTATTCTCATAGGGTTTATTTCTGTTGTATCGTTGACGGCATCGGCGAAAGATAATGAATTTTATTTTGACGCTTCCTTGTTAAGGGGAAGTGGGTTATCTAATGAAGATCTCCTGCGCTTAAATAAGGATGAATTAATTACGCCGGGCCGACATTCTCTCGATATTTATCTTAATGGGAAATTTACTACCCACCGCGAGATTAAATTCTCCCGCCGCGGTAAAAAAATCGAACCGTGTCTACCCCATGATTTATTAACAACGTTGGGTTTTAATGCGTTGTCGGACGACGCTGCGCCATCCTGTTATTGGCCAGATGATAAGGTATTGAACGGTATCACCCGTAAAGATGACATGGCGCAATTGCGGATGGATTTCACCGCGCCGCAGGCGTTATTGAAATCGGTTCCCCGTGGCAGCGTAAGCGAAGCAAGCCTCAGCGCCGGGGAAAGCATGTTATTTCTCAACTACATGGCTAACCAGTATCATGTTAAGTCGCGCCAGGGTAATACCGACGGCATGGATTCAACCTGGCTGAGTTTCAATGGCGGTATTAATTTGGGGCTATGGCGTTATCGCCAGCAATCCAATTTTAGCTACAGCAAATATAGCGGCAGCCGCTGGAGCACCAGCCGCCGTTATATCCAGCGTGCGATTTATCCGTTACGCAGTGAAGTCTTGATCGGCGAAGGCTACACCAACGGGCAATTCTTCTCCGGCATGAGTTTTCGCGGCTTCCAGATCTCATCGGATACGCGAATGCTGCCGAATTCCCAGCGAGGCTATGCGCCCGTCGTGCGTGGGATTGCCAAAACCAATGCCAAAGTGACCATCCTGCAAGGCAAAACCACGCTATACGAAACCACGGTTGCCCCCGGTCCGTTCACCATAAATGATCTCTATCCCACCAACTTTGCCGGGGATTTAACCGTCGTTGTCAGCGAGGCTGACGGCAGTGAAAACACCTTTAGCGTGCCTTTCTCCGCGCTGGCTGAATCCATGCGTTCAGGCGCTTCCGATTACGTTTTCACCGTGGGGCGAGCGCGCGACGTTGGCGATAACAATGTCTTTAGCGAAGCGGTCTGGCGTCAGGGGCTGACGAACGCCCTCACCCTCAACCTCGGCAATCAGCTTGCCGCGGGTTATATGAGCTATTCATTGGGGGCGGTTTACAGCAGCGTGGTCGGGGCATTTGGTCTGAACAGTATGTTCTCACGCGCGAATATGGGCAGCGAAGGTAACAAGAGCGGCTGGACGCTGCGCGCGAACTACAGCAAATTTATTCCGCGTACCGGCACCTCATTTACGCTGGCGGGTTATCGGTATTCAACGGAAGGTTATTCTGAACTTTATGACGCCCTGGGTTCGCGTGAAGCGCGCAATCATGGGCAAAAATGGCAGTCATTAAGCTGGAAACAACGCAGCCGCATTGAGATTTCCGCTGGTCAGCGCATTGGCATGCTGGGGGATATCACCCTCTCTGCATCATCCCAGGATTACCGTGACGGTAAAAAGCGCGACAAACAACTTCAGTTCAACTGGAGTAAAACCTTCAACCATGGCATCTCGCTGAATCTGGGGGTTGCGAGGACGTATAACGTCGTGCCTGGCATGAACAGTACCCCATGGCAAAACAACGGTAACGAACATACGATTTTCCTGCGTGATCGCATTCAGACCATGTGGTCGCTCTCTGTTTCCGTGCCGCTTGGCAATACACGCTATGCCCCGATTTTGTCGGCCAGCGCGAACCGATCAAACAGTAGTAATAGCCGCGATGGTAGCTATCAATCGACGCTGAGCGGGGTGTATGGCGAAAAGAACCCACTGAACTACAACCTGAATTACTCAACCGATAGCAAAGGTGAGCAATCTGTTTGGGGGGGCGGACTCCAGCGCAGTTTCCCGTATGCCAATACGGGTCTCTCATGGTCCTCTTCGAAAAATTACTGGCAAGTTTCAGGCTCGCTTCAGGGCGCCCTGGTGGCGCATAGAGGTGGCGTGACGCTCGGTCACTGGGTGGGCGACAGCTTTGTGTTGGTTGATGCACCTGGCGCCAAAGGTGCGGAAGTGATTGGTGGGCAGGGTGCGCGTATTGATTCCTTTGGTTATGCGATTGCGCCGTCGCTGGGGGCTTATCAGTTCAATAACATCGGTCTCGATCCCCGCAATATGAGCGAAGATGTGGAACTGCAAACGTCACTCCAGCGTGTTGCACCTTATGCGGGCGCGACGGTGCGGGTTCGTTTTAACACGCTGAGCGGCCAGGCCATGCTTATCACCGCGCAGCCGCAGAACAATACGCCGATCCCCATGGGTTCCGCCGTCTATGACAGCTACGGCAATTACGTCGGCATGGTCGGTCAGGCTAATCAAATTTACCTGCGTTCGAGTGACGACAACGGAACGTTGCGCGTTCAGTGGGGAAATAACGCCCAGGAAATCTGCCATATCTCGTGGCGTATTACGCCGCCACGCAAACCTCTGCTTCTGATGAGCTTGCCATGTCGTTAAGCAACGGAGTTTTTATGCCATTTATACGCATCATTTTGCTGAATATTCTTTTATTAACCAGTTTGTCCGCGAACGCGCTGTGTAAAAAAGGCCCGGATTTTGTCCGTACCGAATTAGATGACTATGGCCTTGGCCTGGCGATGGGAACTATTAACGTTTCCAGCCTTGAAATCCAACCGATAGGTTCCCCTCTGGGCTCCAATATCGTGACGTTCTCGCAGAACCCGCGTTACAAAGGCCCGGATAGCGTGTTGTGGGTGTGCGATATTGCGGATAAAGACAATATTTTCGAAATCATCGCCACTAACGGCGACGATCGTAACAGCGGTTTTTATGATTTAGGGAAAGACGATGGTTTTCCCAACTATTTTGGCACGCTGTTTGCGCATGTTGCGTTACGGTTGACGCATCTGAATTCAGGCACGGTGTTTACGCGCCAATATCAGCGTATCCCGATGAAAAATTACCTGGTCTCACCGGATGGTACGCAGATCTATATTCGGGTTAAAGATTTTAGCCCTATCCGCGCGGATCTGATTCGGGTGAGCGGGACAACCTCTACAGGGGCACCCTTTAATTATTGCGGTCGTGCGTCGCAATTAACCTCCGGCAGTTATAGCTGCAACCAGCCCAACGGTTATGTCTCTTTTTGCTCGCCGGGCAGCCCAGATGCGTACTGTGATTCTGGCGATTCTGCTTACACCTTTGATGGCTGGTATTTAGATAACTGGATGGCCATTAATATGGGCATTTCTACGGGTCACCCCGCCAACCTGGTATCGATACCCACCTGTGTGGCGAAAAGCGTCACGCCGGTGGTGTTTTTCCCCACGATTTCCGTGAGCGATCTGAACAACGGCCAAACCGCTCAGAGCAACTTTAACGTGCACATTCTCTGTGAAGGTCAGTCGACAAGCGGTGAAACACAGGGGATGACGGCAATGGGACTGCAAGTGCCCTATGAAAGTTATCTGACTGCGCAGCAGCTTAATCTGGTGAATGCGTCAGGCGGGGTGAGCCATCTGCTTTCCGAAAAATATGGTCAACCGGGTTACGCCAGCGGAGTGGGAATTCAGATAGCCAACAGCAATGACGGTGTGCTGCGTAATTTTATTGGCTGGTCTCGCTGCCAGGCCGCAACCTGCCAACCCGGCGGCAATGGCGGCTGGTACCCGGTGCGTGATGGCGCGACGCAAGTGACGAATAACGGCTCAACCGCGATCAACGAATATGTGGTGAATTTCAATGCTTATCTGACGCGCATCGCGGGCGAAACGGTCACGGCGGGTAAGGTTGATGCCAGTGCCGAAGTGCTGGTGAAAGTCCAATGAGAACCCGACTTGCCATCGCGCTGCTTACTGCTTTGTTGATGTCCGCCTTTTCCACCCGCGCCGGGCTTATCGCCGCCTCGACGCGGGTGATTTTTAACGAAGGACAGACCCAGCAAAGCCTGATGCTGGTCAACACCAACAGCTGGCCGGTGATGGTGCAAACCTGGGTCGATAACGGCGAAGCGGATGTCGATGCGCCCGCCCGCTTTAAAGCGCCGTTTGTGGCGGTTCCGACGCTGTTTTCACTCGAACCCAAAGGGATGCAAGGGTTGCGGCTGTTGTATAATCAGCAAATGCTGCCGAAAGATCGGGAGTCGGTTTTTTGGCTCAACCTTTATGAGATGCCGCCAAAATCATCCACCTCAGCGCCAGACGCACGCAGCGTGATCCTGACGATGAACACACAAATGAAAATCTTCTGGCGGCCAAAAGGGCTTGGCGCGCCGGTGGATATGGCGAAAAAAATCCGTTTCAGTGTGGCGAACAGCGGCAAAAGCATGGAGATTGTCTGCCATAACGCCTCGCCGTGGTATGTCTCATTTGCCGGATTATCGTTACTCCACGGCGAAAAAACCTACGCCGTGGAGCAGCAGCCGGACATGATGGTGGCGCCCTACGGCGAGAAGCGATACACCGTGGTTGCAAAAGACCTGCAGCCCACGGTTTCACCGCTGCGTATCCAGGCCAAATTGATTGATGATAGTGGCCTGGTTGCCGAACAGACATTTCCCGTTCGTTAATCCCCCTCCGTTGCGAAGGGGGCTAACCGCTTACTCCAGGTAGAACACTTCTTTTAATTCCGCGCTGACCGGGCTGTTGTCCGGATTAGCGGGCATTACATCACGCATATATTTCCACCAGCGCTGGCACACTTCTGTATTCGCGACCGCGTTCCAGCGCGCTTCCGATTCAATCTCAACGGTGGCGAACAACAGGTTGCGCTGTTTATCGAGAAAAATGGCGTAATGGTGCGCCCCGCCTGCTTTCAGCGCCGCTTCCAGCTCCGGCCAGATCGGGTTGTGGCGACGTTCATACTCTTCGTGTGCATCGGGATTTACCTGCATCACAAAGGCTTTACGGATCATAATGCCTCCAGATAAAGCTCGCGGACTTCGTCCCGGCTGGCGGTTCGCGGGTTGCACGGTGCGCACGGATCGGCGAGCGCTTTATCCAGCCAGCCTTCGATATCCGCTTTGGTAACGCCGAGTTTGCTGAAACCAGAAGGAATACCGACGCGCGCACTCAGGGCGCGGATCGCATTGATGGCTTCCATGCTGGCGGTTTCATCGCTCATTCCTTTGGTGTCGACACCCATCGCCTGCGCCACGCGGGCAAAACGGGCGACGGCGTTCGGGCGGTTAAAGTTTTCGATGACTGGCAACAAGATGGCATTGCATACGCCGTGCGGCAAATTGTGCGTGGCACCCGGCTGGTGCGCTAACGCATGAACCAGACCAAGCCCGGCGCTGTTAAAGGCCATGCCGGCAAGATACTGGCCGTACGCCATTTGCTCACGCGCTTCGAGGTTGTGGCCGTCATCAACCGCCTTTGGCAGCCACAGGTTAATTAAGCGAATGGCTTCCAGCGCGTTGGCGTCGGTCAACGGGTGCGCGCCCACCGAGACATACGCTTCAACGGCGTGGGTCAGCGCATCCATGCCGGTTGCGGCGGTAACAGAAGCGGGGATCTCCAGCATCACGCTGGCATCATCGACGGCGATATCAGGAATAATGTTCGGGTCGATAATCACTTCTTTCACCTGCCGCGCGGAATCAATGATCACCGCGTTACTGGTCATCTCCGCCGCCGTCCCGGCGGTGGTATTGATGGCGACCAGCGGCACACCGGGGTTTTTCACTTTGCCGACGCCGGAATAGGCGGTCGATGGGCCAGGGTTAGCGGTGAGGATTTTCACCCCTTTGGCGGTATCGATCGGGCTGCCGCCGCCGAAGGCGATAATGTAATCGCAGGCGGCGTTTTGATACGCCGCATAGCCTTGTTGTACCAGCGCTTCCGTTGGGTTCGGGAACACGTCATCAAACAGGTGATACGGCATGTGATGCGCTTTCAGCGCGGCAAACAGGCTGTCCAGCAGACCCAGTTTGACCAGTTGCCCGTCGGTGACAATCAGCGCTTTTCCCCACTGTTTGTTCGCCACCATCTTGACCATATCGCCGATAGCGCCCGCGCCATGCAGGCTGATTTTGGGTAGTGCTAACATAAAGCTCATACATAACTCCTTTATTTTCTTTGATTTTTACCGGCGACGAAACGCCCTGTCGCCGGAGGGATTCATAAACGCCTGCGCTGCATCATGCGGCGGGTGATGATCGGCAGCGAAATCACCACAATCAGCATCGCGCCGACGATAATCGACATCACAATGCCCGGCACATTGAGCAGGCTCAGGCCAAAGGTCACCAGCCCCATCAGGAAGGCGGCGATAATCACGCCGACCATGCTGCCGGAACCGCCAAGAATGTTGACGCCGCCGAGCACCGCCATCGTTACCACCGACAGCTCCCAGCCCAGCGCAATCGTCGGGCGCGTGCTGCCCAAACGCGATGTCAGCAGCACCGAGGCCAGACCCGCCATCAGCCCTACCAGCGCGAAGAGGATCAGGTTGTGGCGCTTCACATTGATACCGGAATACCACGCGCCGGTCGGGTTATTGCCGATGGCGTACGTGCGGCGGCCAAAGTTGGTTTTGTGCAGCAGAAAAGCGAACAGCAGCGCCAGCACGATGAACAAGGCAAACTCAAACGACAGTGCGCCCCACACGTAGCCCTGACCAAACCACGCAAAACTCGCAGGCCAGGTGTTAAGCGCCTGATCGCCGAGCAGAATGTAGGTAATGCCGCGATACAGGCTCATGGTGCCGATGGTGATCACAATTGAAGAGAGGTTAAAGCGAGTCACCAGAATGCCGTTGAACAATCCGCACAGCAGCCCAACGCTCAAGCCGACGCACACCAGCAGCGGCGTATCCATACCCGCCTGGGCGCAAAAGCCCATCGCCGTTGAGCTGAGCGCGATGGTGGCGGCGACAGAGAGGTCAATTTCGCGGGCAATGATCAGCATCGCCATCGGCAACACGATGATCGCTTTTTCGGTGAAGTTGAATGTCGCGTCGGAAAGATTCCAGATGTTGAGAAAATAGGGCGATGCGAGGGCGTTCACCACAAACACCGCCAGCGTCACCGCCAGTAAAAACCCTTCCCAGCACAACAAGCGCTTAAAGAACGGTGTCGCGGCAGGGGTATTTTTCACGGGCTCAGAAGTCAATATTTTGCTCATGGTTTCACCGCCTGTTTTTGTCGTGCCAGCGCCGCGTCACGCAGGATCAGGCGGCCTTTGCGTTTGTTACCGCGCTCGTTGAGCAGTACCGCAATCACAATCACCGTGCCGGAAATCGCCATCTGCCAGAACGGCGAAATGCCAATTACCGGCAGTGCGTTATTGATAACGCCGAGGAATAGCGCGCCGAATAAACAGCCGAGCACGCGCCCGGTGCCGCCCATGGTGCTGATGCCGCCAATCACACAGGCGGCAACCACTTGCAGTTCGAACCCGTTAGCCACGTCGACATAAGCCACGGCAAAACGCGAGATCCACAAGTAGCCGCAAAAGCCCGCCAGTGCGCCAGAAAGGCAGAAGCTGACAAACTGCATTTTCCCGGCGTTGATACCGG
Organism: Enterobacter sp. R4-368; assembly: GCF_000410515.1. NCBI lineage: Bacteria > Pseudomonadati > Pseudomonadota > Gammaproteobacteria > Enterobacterales > Enterobacteriaceae > Enterobacter > Enterobacter sp. R4-368. Next base: position 3,081,175 of record NC_021500.1, read on the forward strand.
TGTAATACGCCGCCGTGGCGTTGCCGCCCGCGGTATAGAGCGCTCGTCCGGTGCGGCTGTAACGCAGGAAGTAGCCCACCAGCAGCAATATGGCGATGGCGCACCAGCTCAGTACCGGCAAACCCAGCACTGAAGTTCTCGGCAGGCCGAGAAAATCCGCGCCCATCTGGTTCGAGTTCACCCAGCCGCCGCCGGAGAGCAAAAAGATAATCCCGCGATAAATGCTCATGGTGCCAAGCGTGACGACAATCGCCGGGATACCGAGTTTCCATACCAGCAGGCCATTGATGATGCCCATCACCAGTCCGAGTACCGTTGCCAGTAGCAGCAACGACCAGACAGGCACATCCGGGTGATGGAAATTAATCAGCGCGACAATCATGCCGGTCAGCGCCAGGTTGGCGGCCATCGACAGGTCGATACCTTTGGTGAGCAGCACCATCATTTGCCCGAGGGCGAGAATGATCAGAATGGCGGTGTCGTTGAACATCTCCACCAGGTTGCCAGGGCTGATAAACGAGGGGACACGGCTGCCGATGATAAGCACCAGCAGCACAATAACGCCGCCGAGCAGCGCTTCGCGATGTTTAAGCAGTTGTTGCCACATTATGCTGCCTCCTTCCCGGCACCGCTGGCGGCGCTGACGATGGTTTCCGCCGTCGCTTCACCGGCCTGGTACTCGGCGACCATCAGCCCTTCGTGCATGACGATCACCCGATCGGCCATGCCCATCACTTCCGGCAATTCAGAAGAGACCATAATCACCGCCAGCCCGTGCGCTACCAGTTCCGACATAAACTGGTGTACGGCGGCTTTCGAACCGATATCGATGCCTTTCGTTGGTTCATCGAGGATGATTACGTCCGGATGGGTGGCGAGCCATTTGCCGATCACCACTTTTTGCTGATTGCCGCCGGAGAGGGTTTCCACCGCCTGCTTCCAGCTAAAGGCTTTCACCTGCAAACGGCGGGCGTACTCATCCGCCAGCGCCCACTCTTTGGCCTCGTTAAGCACGCCGTTGCTATTGAGTTTGCTGAGCTGCGGCAGGCTGATGTTCTGGGCAATCGACAGCTCAATGATCGCGCCCTGTTTTTGCCGCTCTTCCGGTACGCAAACAATCCCGGCGTTGATAGCGTCCGCAGGCTGGCGGAAATGCACCGTTCGCCCGTTAAGGATGATCTCGCCAGAAGAGGGACGCGACACGCCGGAAAGTGCCTGCATCAGTTCCGTGCGTCCGGCACCTACCAGGCCGTAAAAGCCGAGGATTTCGCCTTTGCGCAGCGAAAAGTTGATATGGGCAAATTCCGTGGGATGGCATAAATCGCGCACTTCCAGCACGGTTTCGCCGGGTGTGCAGGCCACTTTCGGCCAGCTCTGGTTAATGGCGCGCCCGACCATCATCGCCACCATCCGCTCTTCGGTGATGTCATTAATGGCGCCGGAATCGACATACACTCCGTCGCGCAAAATGGTGTAGTGATCCGCCAGCTCAAAAATTTCATCAAACTTGTGCGAGATAAACAGGATCGCTTTGCCTTCCTGCTTCAGGCGTTCAACGATTTGGTAGAACTCCAGGATCTCATGCTGCGAGAGCGCGGCGGTCGGTTCGTCCAGAATCACCACCTGCGCGTCAAAGGAGAGCGCACGGGCAATCGCCACCATGTGGCGCTGGGCGATACTCAATGTTTTCAGCGTCGCGCGCGGATCAATTTGCACCTCCAGCCGGGTGAGGATCGCCTGTGCTTGCTGGTGCATGGCGGGCCAGTCGAGTTTTTTCAACAGCCCTTTATACAGATACTGCCCAACGAAGATATTTTCGGTGACCGATAACTCGTCAAACAGCACTGTTTCCTGGTGAATAGCGGTGATCCCCACTTTATGCGCCGACTCGGGCGTGGGGAGCGAAATGGGGATCGCTTTGTAGAGTATTTCGCCCTCTTCAGGCTGGTAAATACCGGTCATCACTTTGACCAGCGTGGATTTGCCCGCGCCGTTTTCACCGATCAACGCGGTGACTTTGCCGGGCCAGAGATCGAGCTGTACGTTCTCAAGGGCGCGCACACCGGGAAAAACTTTGGTGATGCCCTTGAGCGACAGCAGAGGGGTGGATGCCGTCATGATAGTTCTCCAGTTTTTGCCCTCTCCCGCAAAAGAGGGCAGGAAGGGATCAGAAAATCTTCGAGAACTTATCAATGTTGCTGGCATCGTAGACAAACGGCTCAGCCATCGCGCCGTTACCGTCGGCGTCGAGTTTCACCTTGCCGAGTTTGCCCATGCTGGCTTCGTCTTTGGTCGCCGTGCCTTTCACCAGATCATCCGCTAAATAGGTGGCGGCATAACCGAGGTCGATCGGGTTCCAGATGGCGAAACTTTTGCTCGCGCCGGACTTAATCGCGCCCGCCATTTCAGACGGCAGCCCTAAACCGGTGACATACACTTTGCCAATCTTGCCCTGGTCTTTTACCGCTTGCGCCGCCGCGACAATGCCGACCGACGATGGCGAAACAATCACTTTCAGGTCCGGATACGATTTCAGCAGGCCGACCGCTTCGCGGTAGCTCTTATCGGAGAGATCGTCGCCATAAGCGACAGTCACCAGGTTAATCGACGGGTACTTCGGCAATACCTTTTTCATCTCCGCAATCCAGATATTCTGGTTGGTGGAGGTGGGTGTGGCGCTAAGAATCGCCACATCGCCTTTTTCAACATTCAGCGCTTTTAGCGCATCGGCGGCCAGTTTGACGTTGGTTTCGCCAATCAGCGCGTTATTCGAGGGGTTGAGGTGGATCTGGCGTCCGGCTTTCGCCACGCCGGAATCCCACGACACCACTTTAATGCCGCGCTGCATCGCTTTTTTCAGCACCGGCACCACGGCATCGGGATCGTTGGCGGAGATGGCGATCGCATCCACCCCCTGGGCGATCAACCCGTTAAGCACTTCGATCTGCGCTTCGGCCGTGGTGGTGGTCGGGCCGGTGTAGATCACTTTGACATCTCCTAGCTCTTTGGCTGCCTCCTGTGCGCCGGTGTTTGCTGCTTCAAAAAAGCCATTACCTAAAGATTTCGCCACGAGGGCGATTTTTACTTCAGCTAAAGCGGAACCGGACAACGCCAGCATGGCAACGGTGAGGATTAAGCTTGCTTTTGTTTTCATTGCTTTTACTCCACGAGAGTTAGTGTTTGTAGGGCTTGCAGGTGAGGATTCGCCCCGTCTCAGTGAGCGGGGCGCGATGTTGTTATGGGTACAGATCTAATGCCGATTGCAGCGGCGTCACGCCAAAGCGTTTACCCAGCGCAATCAACTCTTGCTGCGTGATGGTCTGTTTCATACCGCCCATCGAATAGATTTTTACCAGCACCTCGGCGGATTTCTCGGCGGTGTCGATCAGACCAAACGCTTCATCCAGCGTCGGGCCGCTACCGAACACGCCGTGGAAAGGCCACAGCACCAGCGAATGTTTCTGCATATCTTTGGCGGTCGCCTGGCCGATTTCATCCGTGCCTGGCACCATCCACGGCAGAATGCCAACGCCATCCGGGAACACCACCAGACACTCGGTACTGCCTTCCCACAGTTTGCGGGTAATCAAATCGGCGGAGTTTTCCAGCACGTAGGTCAGCGCAATCAGATTGGTGGCATGACAGTGCATGATCACGCGGTCTTTCCCGCCGGTGGCTTTGATGCGTTCGCAGTGCGACAAAAAGTGCGCCGGTAGCTCTGACGTCGGAACCGCTTCATGCTCCAGCCCCCAGAGAATGTGGTAACCCGCGCCGTCGCTGTCGACTTTCACTACGCCTAAATTTGCTGCCGGATCGAGCTGCACGTTACGGAAAAATTTGCCGGAGCCGGTGACGATAAACGGCGTATTAGCCAGCAGCGGCATCGGCTGGCTGAGGGCGATATAGCGTGGTTTCTGGTGAAAATCAGCGGCGAACGATGTGATGTCTGCCTCATCCAGGCGCAGCGTCAGGTTGCCGCCGTTGCGTTCATCCCAGCCTTTCAGCCAGGCGTCCGAGGTGGCTTTGATCATCCCCTGGACGAACCAGGAATCGGTAATGGTCTGCATAGTCTTCTGTTTCCCGTTTATTGCCCGGTAGCGCTGCGCTTACCGGGCTGATGAATGCGCAGCGATTAGCCACGTTTGCTTAATACGTCTTTCTCATAGGCCCGCACGCTTTCCAGCCACTGGCTACCGGCTGGCGTATCGTGGCGCTGGCAGTACATTTCCCACACCGCCTGCCACGGCAGGGATTTCTGCTCTTCGAGCAGCGCCAGGCGCGCGGTGTAATCACCGTCCGCTTCCAGTTTGCGCAGTTGTTCAACCGGCTCGAGCAGCGCCCGCAGCAGCGCTTTTTTCATGTTGCGCGTACCAATCACCCACGCGGCGATGCGGTTGATGGAGGCGTCGAAGAAGTCGAGCCCGATATGGACGCGATCGAACAGTTTGTGGCGGATAATTTCGCTGGCGATGGCCTGGGTTTCGTCATCCAGCAGCACCACATGGTCGCTGTCCCAGCGTACCGGGCGGCTGACATGCAGCAGCAGACGCGGCACATAGAGCATGGCGGCGGAGATTTTGTCGGAGATAACCTCCGTTGGGTGGAAGTGTCCGGCATCGAGGCACAGCGCGGTCTGGCGGCTGGTGGCGTAACCCATATAGAACTCGTTGGAGCCGACGGTGTAGCTCTCAGCACCGATGCCGAATAACTTACTTTCCACGGCGTCGATATGGTGCGCCGGGTTCAGTTTTTCGCTGATCACCTCATCCAGCGCATTGAGCAGGCGCTGGCGCGGCGCAAGACGGTCAACGGTGACATCTTTCATGCCGTCCGGGATCCAGATATTCATTACCGACGGTGTACCCAGTTGTTCGCCAAAATAAGCGGAAACGCGGCGGCTGGCTTTCACGTGGTCGATCCAGAACTGACGGATCTCGTCGTTAGCGTGGGAAAGCGTGAAGCCATCGGCGCTCAGCGGGTGCGAGAAGCAGGACGGGTTGAAGTCCAGCCCCAGATTGTTGGCTTTTGCCCACTGCACCCAGTTTTGGAAGTGTTCGGGTTTGATTTCATTTCGCGTGACCGGCGTTTCGGCTTCGTGATAAATCGCATGCAGGTTCAGGCGTTTCGGACCTGGGATCAGGCTCAGCGCTTGTTCCAGATCGGCGCGTAATTCCGTGGCGTTGCGCGCTTTGCCCGGATAATTGCCGGTAGCCTGAATGCCGCCGGTCAGGCTGCCTTCCGGGTTTTCGAAACCGGCAACGTCATCGCCCTGCCAGCAGTGCATGGAAACCGGCAGCCTGTCGAGCTGGCGCAGCGCCTCCTCGACATCAATCCCCACAGCGGCGAAACGCTGTTTAGCAATGTCCCAGGCTTGTTCAAGTTGAGTGGTCATGCGCAAAGCTCCTTTGTCTGTCGTTTTTGCTGAAAGCGCGCGACATAGCGGGCGATTTCATTATCAGGATTAGGGGTAAACGTAATCAGTGAGTGGTTAGCTGTGACCAGCTGGCGAAAGTCATCGACGTTGCTTAACTCATCCAGCGTCATCAGTTGCACGCCAATATTGCCCAGCGTCGAGGCTTCCACCGGCCCGGCGACCACCGGTAGCCCGCAGGCATCGGCGCAGAGCTGGTTCAGTAACTGGTTCTGGCAGCCGCCACCGACGATATGCAGGCGGGTAAACGGCTTACCACGCAGGAAAGCCAGTTCGCTCAGCACATCGGCATACAACAGCGCGAGGCTATCGAAGATGCAGCGCGCCAGTTCGGCGGCGTTTTGCGGTACGGGTTGGCCCGCTTCCCGGCAGGCGGCCTGGATTTCGGCACTCATGTTGTCCGGGTTGATAAAGCGATCGTCGTTCGGGTTAATCACGCAGCGGCAGGTAGGGAGCTGCCCGGTGAGGGCGATTAACGCCGGCAAATCGGTGATGTTTTGCTCTTTCAGCACGCGTTGCAGCAGCCACAACCCCATGATGTTTTTCAGCACCCGGTAACGGCCTTCGGCACCGCCTTCGTTGGTGATATTGGCGGCGAGCGCCTCATCGCTGGTGTGCGGGGTTTTGCTCTCAAAACCCATCAGTGACCAGGTGCCGGAAGAGAGATACGCCGCGTCGGGATTTTCCAGCGGTGCGGCGATAACCGCGCTGGCGGTATCGTGGCTGGCGACAGCGACGACCGGAATGGCATTCCCCTGCGGGCAGATCCAGTTGCCGATAACGTTGCCAGGATGGCTTGGCGTGCCAAACCAGCGAGCCGGAACGCCTGCCCAGTTCAGCAGTGATTCATCCCAGTTATCGGTGTTGATATTGACCAGTTGGGTGGTGGTGGCGTTGGTGTATTCCCAGTTGAGATTGCCGGTCAGGCGGTAGCTGAAGTAATCCGGGATCAGCAGTGCGTGGTCGGCCTGTTCGAGCAGGTGCGGTTGCTGTTCTGCCAGTGCGCGCAACTGGTACAGGGTGTTGAAGGGTAAAAACTGAATGCCGCTGCGGCGATAGATATCGGCTTTGCCGGGGTTTTGCAGCGCGCGGTGCATCACGCCATCGGTGCGATTATCGCGGTAGGCAATCGGCAGCCCGACGCGCTGGCCTTCACGATTAACCAGGATGTAATCGACGCCCCAGGTATCAATGCCGATGCTGTCTGGCTGTATGCCTTCGGCGCACACCTTATTCAGACCGAGGCGGATTTCGGCTTCCAGGCTGTCGATATCCCAGCAATCAAAGCCGTCCACTTTTTGCAGACAGTTTACAAAACGGTGCATTTCGCGAAGCGAAAGCGTGCGGTTCTGGCGGTCGTAGCGCGCCAGCATGACGCGTCCGCTGGAGGCGCCTAAATCAACCGCAACACAATGGCGAAAAGTCATGATCGGGTCCTTCTTAGAGTCATTGCGGACAGTCTAAAAAGGGTGCGGCAGTCGTACCTTCTTGCTACTGACAGTGGCGATTTCGCGCTGGCAAGAAAGCAAAGATGAACGTGAGAGAGTTCACAGTTTCCAGTAATCGCGAGGTTTTCAGCCATTGTGACCCTCACCACATTTCCCGATCTTTCCGGCCGTTTCTTGAAAAAACGGCAGGCTATGCGTAAATCGGCGTCGAAAATTTAAGGTGAGGTGGAAAACCCTTAATTACTATTTTGAGAACATTTCTCAAGACCGGGGCCATCATGACCGTACTGCATAGCGTGGATTTTTTTCCGTCAGGTAAATCACCCGTTGCCATTGAACCGCGATTGCCCCAGGCCGCGTTTCCGGAACATCATCATGATTTTCATGAAATTGTGATTGTTGAACACGGTACGGGGATTCATGTGTTCAATGGTCAGCCGTACACCATCAGCGGCGGCACGGTCTGTTTTGTGCGCGATCATGACCGCCATTTGTATGAACATACCGATAATCTCTGCTTGACCAATGTGCTGTACCGCTCGCCGGATGCGTTCCAGTTCCTTGCCGGGTTGAACCAGTTGCTGCCGCAGGAGCAGGATGGGCATTACCCGTCGCACTGGCGGGTAAGCCAGCACACGCTGGGGCAGGTGCGCGGCATCATTAGCCAGATGGAAGAGATGGGTAGTGAAGTGGCAACGCATGACATTGCCAACCGCGAGATCCTGTTTATGCAGTTGCTGGTGTTATTGCGTAAAAGCAGCCAGCAGGAAGATGCGGGCAACAGCGATGCGCGGCTGAACCAGCTTATGCTGTGGCTGGAAGATCACTTCGCGGAGGACATTTGCTGGGAGTCGCTGGCAGAACAGTTCAGCTTGTCGTTGCGTACGCTGCATCGTCAGCTTAAACAGTCCACCGGCATGACGCCGCAGCGCTATTTAAACCGCCTGCGGTTGATTAAAGCGCGCCATATGTTACGCCACAGCGACGAGAGCGTGACGGATATCGCTTTTCGCTGCGGGTTCGGCGACAGTAACCACTTTTCGACGCTGTTTCGCCGCGAGTTTGACTGGTCACCGCGCGATATCCGCCAGGGGCGCGACACGCTGCTTCAGTAACGAGAAGGTTATCACCGATTTTTAGCCGGGCTTCCGTTAATAATGTCAGGTTGTTCACGGCAGAGGTGGCGTTGTGGCTGGTGAGTTAATTCTTCGTAAAGCAGACTTTTTTCCGCGCGCCGGACAGGCGGTCGTGGTGGCCGATCGCTACCCGCAAAATGTCTTTGCTGAACATACGCATGAGTTCTGCGAACTGGTGATGGTGTGGCGCGGCAATGGGTTGCATGTGCTTAATGACCGGCCTTACCGCATTACGCGCGGCGATCTGTTTTATATCCGCGCCGAAGATTGCCACTCTTACGCCTCGGTTAATGACCTGGTGTTGCAGAACATTATCTACTGCCCGGACCGGCTGACGCTGAATCTCGACTGGGCGGCGCATATTCCGGGGCTTAACGGCGCGCCGTCCAACCCGCACTGGCGCATTGGTAGCAGCGGCATGGCGCAGGCGCGGCAGGTGATTACGCAACTGGAACATGAGAGCGCGAAGGACGATCCGCTGGCCAATCTGATGGCGGAAACCCTGTTTGCTCAACTGGTGATGACCCTAAAACGCCACCGTTTCGCCACCGATAACCTTGCCGCGACCCACAGCGAAACGCTGCTGGATAAGCTCATCACCGCGCTTTCCGGCAGCCTGAATCGCAGCTTTGTACTGGAGCATTTTTGTGAACAGGAACAGTGCAGCGAGCGGGCGCTGCGCCAGCAGTTTCGTACTCAAACCGGGATGACCATCAACCACTATTTGCGCCAGTTGCGCATTTGCCACGCCCAATTTTTGTTGCAGCACTCCGAGCAGATGATCAGTGAAATCGCCATGCAGTGTGGCTTTGAGGACAGTAACTACTTTTCGGTGGTATTTAGCCGTGAGGTAGGGATGACGCCAGGTCAGTGGCGTCATCGTAGCCGGGTTGCTGCCTGATTAGCTCGCCATGCCGAGGCCGACGATATTGGCCGCGACAATGATCACCACGCAGCCGAGACTCAGCACACTCACCGGTTGCCGTCCGGCATTCTTCCACTCTTTCAGCACCAGACCGACCAGCCCGCCGCACAGCACATAGAAGCTCATATGCAGCATCCAGCTAATGTAGTCATACTGCCCCGGAATGCTGGCGTGACCCCAGGCGTAGAAGAAGAATTGCAGATACCACATCAGGCCACCCAGTGCCGAAAGCAGGATATTGCTGATAAGCAGCCCTTTTGCCAGCGAGAAGTCGGCTTTTAGCGACAGATCTTTCACTTTTGCCAGCCGGATAAAGCAGAAGCTCAGGTTCACCAGCGCACCACCGCCCATGATCACCACGTAGCTTGGCAATGCGGTATAGAGCGGATCGATACCCAGCGCGGCAGCGGCGTCGTGCATCGGTTTGGCGGCGTTCATCGCAAAAGACATCCCGGCAGAGAACACGCCGCACATCACTGCCAGCGCTAACCCTTTTTTCAGGTTGAACTCTTCGGCTTTGATGCCCATTTTGCGCTCTTTCAACTGACCGGCGCGGGTAACAATGCCAACACCAATCAGCGCCACCAGCACACCCAGCAAGGTCATTCGCCCGCCTTCGGTGTTGATCAGCACATCGAAGTGGCCGTTGAGGATTGGCGTCATCAATGTTCCGACAATCAGCGTAATACCAATGGCGATGCCAATACCCATCGACATGCCTAAGTAGCGCATAGTCAGGCCATAGTTGATGTTACCGATGCCCCACATTGCGCCGAAAAGAAACACCGGCAGCAGCGTTGAGGTGCTAAACGAACTGAAATAAGCCCAAAAATCAGGCAATAACAGCGCGCTGATAGTCCAGGGAAGGATCAACCACGAGACGATGCCGCCGATTGACCACATCGTTTCCCAGGACCACTTTCTTACCTTTTTAAACGGGGCATAGAAACAGGCTGCACTGGCCGCACCTATCAAATGCCAAAAAATACCCATCGTAATCGCGTTACTCATTTCACAATCCTCTTTGTTTTTATCGCCGGGATACGAGCAGCCGACCCGATGAGTGTAAAAATCGGTCAGAAGATTAACCTTGAGGCGTTTGCCGCGTTGCGTTGCAGGCTGGCAATGAGCACGTGATGAGGGTGAGCGGCTTCACAATTTCAATAACATAACCAAAAGTTATAACCTTATTAAAACTACGGCATTGATAAACATTTTCAATATCATTTAATTAACTATAATGAACCAACTGCTTACGCGGCGTTAACACAATAGCCGCTTACCCTTAATGGAGATGAATATGAGCTATACACTGCCCGCTCTGCCGTATGCATACGATGCCCTCGAACCGCATTTCGACAAGCAGACGATGGAAATCCATCACACTAAACATCACCAGACTTACGTGAACAACGCAAACGCCGCGCTGGAAAGCCTGCCGGAGTTCGCGAGCCTGCCGGTTGAAGAGCTGATCACCAAACTGGACCAGCTGCCAGCCGACAAAAAAACCGTACTGCGTAACAACGCAGGCGGCCACGCTAACCACAGCCTGTTCTGGAAAGGCCTGAAAAAAGGCACCACCTTGCAGGGCGATCTGAAAGCCGCTATCGAGCGTGATTTCGGTTCCGTGGACAATTTCAAAGCGGAATTCGAAAAAGCAGCGGCGACTCGCTTTGGTTCCGGCTGGGCATGGCTGGTGCTGAAAGGCGACAAACTGGCTGTGGTTTCTACCGCTAACCAGGATTCCCCGCTGATGGGTGAAGCGATCTCTGGCGCGTCCGGTTTCCCGATTCTGGGCCTGGATGTGTGGGAACACGCTTACTACCTGAAATTCCAGAACCGCCGCCCGGACTACATTAAAGAGTTCTGGAACGTGGTGAACTGGGACGAAGCTGCTGCGCGTTTCGCTGCGAAAAAATAAGCCGCTTTCGTCCACGCCGTAGTGCGTGATTCGAAGCCCCGCCAGGCGTTGCCGGTGGGGCTTTTTTATTCCTTTTTGGCTGCCAGAAATCAAAAGGAACGCTGATCCTAAAATAATGAAATAATGTTTTGTTATGGTTGTTTGATCACTTTTCTCGCATCAATCCGGGTCTACCCTCTCTTCATCCGCGCGGCTGTTGTTCCGTTCAACCGGAGTGCCTGCGCCATAAAAATCGAACGGTTTTTACAGGTGAAGATATGCAAATCAAGCGTGCAATAGAGAAAATCCCTGGCGGGATGATGTTGGTTCCATTGTTCATCGGTGCTCTGTGCCACACTTTTGCGCCCGGCGCAGGGAAATACTTCGGTTCATTCACTAACGGCATGATTACCGGCACGGTGCCGATCCTTGCGGTGTGGTTTTTTTGCATGGGCGCGTCGATCAAACTGAGCGCGACCGGTACGGTGCTGCGTAAATCCGGCACGCTGGTGGTGACGAAAATCGTGATCGCCTGGGTGGTGGCGGCTATCGCGTCGCGGTTGATTCCGGAACATGGCGTGGAAGCGGGTTTTTTTGCCGGCTTATCGACGCTGGCGCTGGTGGCATCGATGGATATGACCAACGGCGGGTTGTACGCCTCCATCATGCAGCAGTACGGCACCAAAGAGGAGGCCGGGGCATTTGTGCTGATGTCGCTGGAATCCGGCCCATTGATGACGATGATTATTCTCGGCACAGCCGGTATCGCTTCTTTTGAACCGCATGTGTTTGTTGGTGCGGTGCTGCCATTCCTCGTGGGGTTTGCGCTGGGTAATCTCGACCCGGAACTGCGCGAGTTCTTCAGCAAGGCGGTGCAGACGTTGATTCCGTTCTTCGCTTTCGCGCTTGGCAACACCATCGATTTAAGCGTGATTGCGCAAACCGGGCTGCTGGGGATTTTGCTGGGCGTCGCGGTGATTGTGATCACCGGGATCCCGCTGATTATTGCCGACAAACTGATTGGCGGCGGTGACGGAACAGCGGGTCTGGCGGCTTCCAGTTCGGCTGGTGCTGCGGTGGCAACGCCGGTGCTGATTGCTGAAATGGTGCCGGACTTCAAAGCGATGGCGCCAGCGGCGACGGCGCTGGTGGCGACATCGGTGATCGTTACCTCGATCCTGGTGCCGATTTTGACGTCTGTCTGGTCACGAAAAGTGAAAGGGGCGGAAGCGGACATGTCGCTACGCAACACCGTGAAATAACGAAATGAGGCCGACCTTTACAGGTCGGCTTTTGCATTAGCGGATAGCAAAAACGGTGTCGATAATGTTGCACTGATCTTCAGTGAGGGCACCGCCGAAGTTACGGGCGACGGGGGTGCAGTAACCAAACTTGCGCGCTACCACGGTTTTGATGGTGGTAACAAAATCGTCGCCGATGCTGTAGATGGCCATAAATTTGCCGATCTCTTGCTGCACCTGATGCAGCGTTGCCAAATCACTTTGTCGCCACGCCTCCCGCGCTTTAACAAACAGCTCCGGCATCACGTTGTTTAAGCCTGAAATCACGCCAGCGCCGCCCGCCAGCAAAGTAGGAATGAAATACTCGTCGTAACCGCACAACACTGCGAAATCATCGCGCACGTTTTTGGTTGCCAGAATCATATTGCGGGTGTGCGACTGGCAATCAACGGTGTCTTTAATGCCGGCAAAATCGGGGAATTCGGCGGCCAGCGCCGCGACCAGCTCGGGTGTTAAATCACAGCCGGTGCGCGCCGGGAAGTTATAGGCAAACCATTTGCCGCTGATCGCTTTGCCCAGCGCGCGAAAGTAGCTTAAAAGCTGGTTGCTGGTTTGCCCATAGTAATAAGGCGGCAGCACCATCACGGCTTCATAGCCGGTGCGGTAGGCTTCATCAGCCATCCACAGGATGTCGTTAAAACAGGTGGAAGAGACGTTAGCCACCATCGAAATGGGCGACATTCCGCGCGCTTCACGAATCAACATTATTCGTTCATCCAGTGTGAAAGAGGCGAACTCGCCGATACTGCCCATTAGCAATACCACGTCGATTTTCGCCGCCGTCAGGCGGGTAAGATGCTGTTTTAATCCATTGAGATCGATGTTGCTTTCACTGTCCATCGGCGTGATGGAAGGACACCAGACGCCGGAAAAAGGGGTTGTTTGCGTCACTTCACTGCCTCCTCGATTAATGAAATCATGTTTCAAAAGCGTAAGGTAAGTGATAGCACGGCACAGCGGCGCGCATGTGCATGAATGTCTCATTTTTGCAGGTTTGGTCTGAGCTCAATTGTGGTGTAATACCGTGATGAACGAAGCCTGTTGGAGGGAATATGCAACATCCGGTTGAAGTATTTGTAGGAAAAATAAGGGATTATCAGGGCAGCCGACCGAGCGCCATCGCAAAATTGCAGGTTGAAGGCGAACTCACGCTAACCGAAACCGGTATCGCCGGGGACGAGCAGGCGGAGAAAAGTTACCACGGCGGGACAGATCGCGCGTTGTGCCACTACCCGCGAGAACACTATGCTCACTGGGCGCAGATGTTTCCGCAGCAGGCGGCCTTATTTTGCGCGCCCGCATTTGGCGAGAATCTTTCCACCAGCGGTCTGACAGAAAAAAACGTCTTTATCGGCGATATTTTTCGCTGGGGCGACGCGCTGATCCAGGTGACGCAACCGCGTTCGCCCTGTTTCAAACTCAATTTCCACTTTGGCATCAGCGACATGTCAACGCAGATGCAGTCCAGCGGCCGTACTGGCTGGCTTTATCGGGTGATTGCGGGCGGCAATGTATCGGCGGAAGCGCCGCTGGAGCTGGTTTCACGTGTGAGCGATGTCAGCGTCTATGACGCGGCGGCGATAGCCTGGTTTCAGCCGTTTGATGATGAGCAATATCATCGCTTGCTGTCGGCCGCCGGGTTGTCGGCGAGCTGGACACGTACGATGCAAAAGCGGCGTTTGAGCGGCAAGATTGAAGATAATTCACGCAGGTTGTTGGGGAAATAAAACGCCCCCTCCGGTGAGCGGAGAGGGCGAGTTATTAAACGCGTTTATATAACGGCAGCCATATCGTCAGGCGTAACCCGCCGAGCGGGCTGTCGTCTGCTTTTACCCAGCCGCGATGCTGCTGAATAGCGGTTTCGACAATCGCCAGGCCAAGGCCCGTGCCGCCGGACTCGCGATCGCGCGCTTCGTCGGTACGGTAGAACGGGCGGAAAATCTGTTCCCTGTCTTCCGGGCTGACGCCGGGGCCGTCATCGTCCACGTTAATGGTGATGCCGTCTTTATCCACCGCGAAACTGACTTCGATTTTGCTGTGTGAGTAGCGCAGCGCATTGCGCACGATGTTTTCGACCGCACTTTCCAGCGCGCTCGGGTTACCGTACAGCGGCCACGGGCCCGGCGGGAAGTTGACGGTCAGGGATTTACCCATCTGCTCCGCTTCAAACGCTGCGTTATCCAGCACCTCATTCCACATTTGATTGGCTTTCACCGTTTCGCTGACCAGCGCGTTTTTCTGCTGATTGCGCGACATGACCAGCAGATCGTTGATCATGCTGTCCAGCCGCTGCGCTTCAGTTTCAATGCGTTCCAGCTCTTTGCTTTCGCCGCTGCGGCGACGCAGCAGTGCGGTGCCGAGCTGTAAGCGTGTGAGCGGTGTACGCAGTTCGTGCGAGATGTCGGAAAGCAGGCGCTGCTGCGCGGTCATCATGCGTTCGAGCGCCGTCACCATCTGGTTGAAACTGGCGCCGGCGGCCAGAAACTCCTGCGGCCCGGATTCCAGTTCCGGATGCTGCCGCAAGTTGCCTTGCGCCACTTCATCCGCCGCATTTTTCAACTTACGCGCCGGTTTCGCCAGGCTCCACGCCAGCCACAACAGCAGCGGCGAGCTGATCAGCATGGTGACAATCAGCAACAATAACGGGCGGTCAAACAACAGGTTGATAAAGTCAGATTGCGAACTGCTGGCGGGACGAATCAGATAGAGCTGGTAATTGTCTTCCCCGTCACGCACGGAGAAGGGCCCTACCATTTCGACCCGGCCATATTTTTTCTTCTGCGGATGGTCGGAGTTGTCCGCCTGGCCGATGAAGTTACGGATGATCTGCATCTCGTTGCGTTCGGCGCCAATGACGCGCCCTTCGCTGGTCACCAGCAGCAGACGTTGACCCGGCGGCGCCCATTTGTCGATGGCGCGGAAAAGCCTGCGCCACCACATCAGGTCGTTCGGCGGGTCGTTCGACAGTTCCGCTTCAACATGCTGTTCAATCATCACGCCCTGGCGCTGCTCGCTGTCCAGCAACTCCGTCATCTGACGGGAGTCCAGCTTCGGCACCATCAACACCAGCATCAATACCAGCGCCAGCGTTAACCAGAAAATGGCAAAGATGCGGGCGGTCAAACTTCCTATCATGAAGCGGACACCATCAGATAACCGCGGCCGCGCAGGGTTTTAAACCACGGGTGCCCATCTTTACGCTCCGGCAGTTTGCGGCGCAGATTGGAAATGTGCATATCAATAGCGCGGTCGAACGGCGTTAAACGTTTACCCAGCACTTCCTGGCTCAGATGTTCACGCGATACTACCTGACCTAAATGTTGAGCCAGCAAGTAAAGCAGGGTGAATTCGGTGCCGGTCAGTTCCAGCGCCTGGCCTTCAAAGCTGGCTTCCTGACGACCCGGATTAAGACTCAGCGCGTCCACTTCAAGAGTAGGCGAGCCGTTATCGGTGCTTTGCTGCTGTTCGCTCCAGTGCGAGCGGCGCAAGATTGCGCGAATACGCGCGACTAATTCACGATCGTTAAACGGTTTTGGCAAATAGTCATCCGCGCCCAGCTCAAGGCCAAGAACGCGATCGAGTTCGCTGCCGCGTGCGGTCAGCATAATGACCGGTGTCTGGTGTGTCTGGCGTAGCTCTTTAAGTGTGTCGATGCCGTTTTTCTTCGGCATCATGACATCAAGCAAAAGCAGGTCGATGCTGTCGTCGAGGAGGTCGAGCGCCTGCTCCCCGTCATGGGCAACGAGCACATTGAAACCTTCCATGTCGAGTAGCTCCTTTAACAAGGAAGTAAGCTCTCGGTCATCATCTACTAAAAGGATTTTATTCATTGTTTAAATACCTCCGAGGCAGAAATTACGTCATCGAGACTTGCTAATCCATGACTTTACGTTGTTTTACACCCCCTGACGCATGTTTGCAGCCTGAATCGTAGACTGATTATCGTTGAATCGTGAGACGAAAAGGTTACTGGAGTAAATGATGCGCATCGTTACCGCTGCCGTCATGGCCTCAACGCTGGCGTTTAGCACCGTTAGCCAGGCTGCTGACGTCGTAACAGGCGATAACTGGCACCCGATTGATGGGTTTGCACAGCGTAGTGTTCAGAGCCATATGTTCGACGGTATTAATTTAACCGAACATCAGCGTCAGCAGATGCGGGATTTAATGAGACAGGCGCGGCACGACCAGCCTCCTGTTAATGTTAGCGAAATGGAGACAATGCATCGCCTTGTCACCGCAGAAAATTTTGATGAAAACGCTGTGCGCGCTCAGGCAGAAAAAATGGCGCAGGAGCAAGTCGCTCGTCAGGTTGAAATGGCGAAAGTCCGCAACCAGATGTACAACCTGCTGACGCCGGAGCAGCAAGCGGTTTTAAACCAGAAGCACCAGCAGCGGATGACGCAACTGCGCGAAGTGGCGCAGATGCAGCAAAGTTCTCCGTCGATGGTTATGAGTAGCAGTAGTACCCGGCATTACCAGTAACAAACCCTGTTTTCCTTGCCATAGACACCATCCCTGTCTTCCCCCACATGATGTGGGGGTTTTTTTTGTCAGGTATTTCGGGAAACCCCTTCTAAATCAGTACCCGCTGCAACCGCATTAAGCGGCTACAACGGATTACTGACCTCAACGGCGTAGACAAAACGTAGACAACATTGTCACACCGCAACCCCACCGCCAAGCGGGTTTAACGTCACCGCATGTTGCAGATAATCCGGCGCGAGATGAGCATAAACCATCGTTTGCTGAATGCTCGCATGGCCAAGAATCTGCTGTAACGCGATGATGTTCCCACCGTTCATCATAAACCAGCTGGCGAACGTGTGCCGTAGCACATGCGTTGCCTGCCCGCGCGGCAAGTCTGGTTTCACCTGCCGCAGCCGTTCACAGAAGTTTTCATAATCGACTTTGAACAATGGCCCGGTTTCCCGGGTCCTGATCTCATTTTCCAGCGCTGCCGATATGGGAACCGTGCGGTTTTTTCCGTTTTTGGTTTTCAGGAACGTCACGCGACCGTGAATAATCTGTTCAGCGCGTAGCGTGCTGCCTTCACCCCAGCGCGCGCCGGTACTCAGGCAAAGCAACGCAACGCGGCGCTCGTCGCCGGTGAGCGTGTCAAGCAACTGGCCGATCTCAGGTTTGGTTAGATAGGTCATGGCCGCCGGGGTTTCTTTCAGTGGTTCAAGGCCTTTGAGGGGGTTTTCTTGTCTGAATTCTTCCAGCTTTATCAACGTGCTAAACATGCCGGAAAGGCGGTACATGTCGCGATTGATCGTGGACGCGCTAATGCCGTCCGCCAGGCGTAAGCCGCGATGCTGCGCCAGCGTGCGCTTGCTGAGACGGTTAACCGCAGGATCACCGAGCGCGGTTATCGTTTTCAGCAAATGCCGTTTTTCAATTTCGCCATTTTCCTGCGCCTGCCCGTACAGCAACCACCATGCATCAAGCAATTCGCCTAATGTCCGGCGATCTACGTTCGCGCCCAGCCACTCTTTTTTATCCGCGTTAGCCATCACGTAACGCGCAAAAAGCACGGCCTCGTGTTTCTTCTCAAACCGCCTGCGGATGCGCTTTCCGTTGCGCCCGCGAGGCCAAATGTCTACCTGATATTGACCACCTTCGAGCTTCTTAATCGACATAGCGAAGCCCTCCGGTACTGCTACAGATCGAATGGCTTTCTATCCATTCGATGAATGCGTAATGAAGTGTTAACCAGTCTTGCGGCCTGAGCGGTGAGAAATTTCTCTGCTTTGCCCATCAGGGGAGAGAACCGGTTCAATCTGTCCGGCTTCAGGTATGGTGGTATCAGTCATTAACCAGAGCGTATATTTTGCAAAGCGAGGATGTTGGGTGATTTTCAATAATATCTCGCTGCCGACTCCCTCTCTCCTTCCCATTTCATAGTGTTTTTGCGTGCCTGAAGGAATACCTGTCAATTCAAAGAATTGCGTCCTCGATAAACCTTCTGCATCCCTTATCGCACGAATCTTTTGCCCAATAGCAGTTGACTGGGTCTCATTTGATACCATATGCTTCTCCTTGTTGGGTCTCAATTGATACCATTGAAACAAGCAAACGGCGCGCACAGTACCCCTGAACGAGTTGTAAGCCGCCGAACACCAAAGGAGATTATTGCACATGCAGAGGGAACATCAGGAGAGTTACATTCAGCTTAAACATCCGATTGATGCAGTACCCGCCGCAAAATTTGCAGAAATGATCGGCAAGACGGCTAAGGCTGTGACCAATATGGTTGGCGAAGGAAAGTTGCCGGTCATTCCAATGAAGAACCCGGACGCGCTAACAGGACGCGCAGAAAACTGGGTATACCTGCCTGAGTTCAACCGCGCAATGCGTGACGCTTTCTACAACCGCCCCAAAGAACAGCGCGACGCCTGGCTGCTCTGGATTGGTCTGTGAGGGTTAGCTATGTGCCTTTTATTATCACCTCAGCTTTCCACCGGGCAGCGGGCCACGTTTCGCAGACGTCACCGGCTTCACCATCCGGGAAATATCGAAAATAATTATTTAGTCGATATGCAAAAAGGGCTCGTTATTAAAACCGAACGCGGTGTATTTATAATAACGAATAAAAAACTTATCAATAAAGCAATTAAATCTATTTCACACGATGTTGATAGCCAGCAATTAAAAGAGGGGAAATAGGAATGACTATATCTTCTAAGTTAATTAAGTTAGGTCGCCACGCTTATTTATATCGCGGGTTCACGATTCAGGAATGTCCGCGCAATCCTTTCACGCAGAGAGCGTCTTACACTATTTCCAGCGGCGGGAATCACTACGGGCGTGATTTCGCGCTTGCCGACGCGATCAGAACCGTTGATAACATTTGCCGGGGTGGCAGCTATGCAAAGTGAATGCCCGTCGATGGCAAGCCTGCTGCGCCACGGCTGCAAAGTGACGCACTTCAAAAACTCACGCGGCTGGATTGAAACGCCAGACGGAAGATTTTTTAAACCCGAACCGACGCGCGTGCAATTTATCAAGGAAAGGAATAAGCCGTTTATTTATGCCGGGAAAATAAAAAAGGGGGC
Organism: Enterobacter sp. R4-368; assembly: GCF_000410515.1. Taxonomy (NCBI): domain Bacteria; kingdom Pseudomonadati; phylum Pseudomonadota; class Gammaproteobacteria; order Enterobacterales; family Enterobacteriaceae; genus Enterobacter; species Enterobacter sp. R4-368. The sequence continues at coordinate 3,100,374 of NC_021500.1, forward strand.
TTTACGCATGTTGCTCGAATTATTTAAAAAGGCGATCTAACCCATTCGATTTTTAACCATCATTTTTGTATTACCGTCATTTTTAAATATGACGGCGGTTAAACTCATCTGATTAAGAGGGATGCACCGTGACCGTACTGTCAAAACGCGACCAGCTTAATTTTATTTTGCATAAATTAATTCCGGCCATCGTCGAAGAGGGGATGACCATCAAAACCCGGCACGATGGCGAAGTGACTTTTAAAGCCACCGATCCCGCCGTCATGGAATTTATCGACGCAACCCGCACACGCATCAGCAACCAGTTGCAACGCGCTGCCGCGCCTTCCTCGCCATATGGAGCATGACGACATGCAAATGAGAAATAGCGAAAAGCGGAAATTTCAGGTGGCGAGTCCATCCCTCAGCCGCCTGCCGGAGCACACACGCAAAGAAGAGCGCCTGCGCTGCGGCGATGTGACTGCCAACTCGCTGGCGCTTCTTGCAACGCATACCAGCGACAGCGCGCTGAACAGCACAGAAGCCGGCGAGCTGCTGCGCGCCACGGCTGAGGCTATCCGCAACGAAGTCAGGGAGCCGATCTGATGGAAATCGCCGTTTTGCTGGCTGGCGTGCTCCTGTGCGGCATCAGCATCGCGCTGATCTGCTGGATGGAAAAACACAGGGGCTGACCATGCCGGACGCCATCGACTTAGTGCAACAACGCGGGCAGAAGAGACGCGCAAAAAAGCCGGGGAAGTGATCGGCGTGATGGATAACAAGGAGGTTTTTGATGGCCGGATTAACCGAGCTTTTAAAAGAAATCGGTGATGAAAATTTGTCGTTTCAGACGCTTCACCAGTCTGTAACTGGTGAAGCGAAAAAACGTAACGGTGACACTGAAGTGAAATTCGTCGCCACCGGCATCAGGCCGGGGGATCTGTATGACCGCCTGAAAAAAACCGCGGTCATTGTGTGGATGGACGCTGACAAATTCGATGCCGCGCTGCTGAGTCTTCAGAATAAGGCTGATTAGTCGTGACCGCAGTAAATCGCGGGCGTTACGCGCCATCTGATCCGCCACCGTTTACGGGTAGTGCGGAAGACGCTACCCGTTACGCTTACGCGTGGAATCAGCCACGGCCAGCGGTAGGGCGGGAAACAGACACCAGGCGTGATGGCTTCGGCTATCTCACGCCCAACGGCACGCGAAAACAGCTCACCTTTGCCGATCTGGCCGAAGAAGACGAAAAGCCCGATCGCTGCAAATTCCTGCGCCGCCGCCTGGCGGCTTTGCCGCAGTACCTCCGCCACCACTATGCCCGCAAGCTGGAAACGCTGGACGCGCGCGATCGCCGGGCTGGCGACCGCTGGCTGATTAACACCTTCGAACGCCACATCCTTTCCCGTATCGACACCGTTAACGAACGTTATTTGCCGGTGGGCGTAACACCCGGCGCACTGCTGCCGGTGCGCGAGCAGCTTTTGCGGTTGTTATGGGCGAGGAAAAAAGAGCTAAAACGCCTCGCGTATACGCTTGTCGATATCTTTACCAGCGAGTTTATACGCGAGTCGAATTACCAGCTTTCCCGCACTGGTGATCCGGCGTTCGCTGCGCTTTCCGGTTATGGCCGCATTGCTTCGCTGGCGCGTCATCTGAATACGCCGATCCCCGGATGGTCTGCTTACTGCAAAGAAGAGCTGGAAGCGGAAGACGCATTACGCATTGTGCTGCGTCTTGAGTCGCCCAAATGGTGGCTCAACCGCCTGCGCCGTATTCACGCGCGCTGGCGCGAACATTTGCTGATCGCCGCCGGTTACGTGCAGAAAAAATCCACGCCATATGCCAGCGCGCCGTGCGTCAGCGAGTGGCACGCGCAAAAAAAGGCGAACACCAGATTTTTGCAAGCGATGGAGCTGGAAGACCAGGACACCGGCGAACGCACATCCCTGGTCGATAACGTTGCCGGGAGCGTGGCGAACCCGGCGAACCGCCGCCGGGAACTGATGACCAGAATGCGCGGGTTTGAAGATCTGGCGCAGCTACAAGGGCTGGCCGGTGATTTCTATACGCTGACCGCGCCGTCAAAGTTTCACGCGATGCAGCATGACGGCAAGCGCAACAACAAATACACCGGCGCATCACCACGGAAAACCCAGAAATACCTTTGCAACGTGTGGGCGAAAGTGCGCGCCGCGTGGAAGCGCCACGGCATTCGCGTTTTCGGTTTCCGCGTTGCGGAGCCGCACCACGACGCGACACCACACTGGCACTTATTGCTGTTCATGCGCCCCGATCACGTCGGGCTGGCGCGCGCCACTTTCCGCCAGTACGCGCTGGAGGAAGACGGCAACGAGCCGGGCGCAGAAGAGAACCGCTTTAAAGTCGTGCCGATCGACAACGCGCGCGGCGGCGCGACGGGCTACATAGCCAAATACATTGCAAAGAATATCGATGGCTTCGCGCTGGACGATGAGAAGGACGACGAAACCGGCGAAGATCTGAAAGCGATGTCACGCCGCGTCAGCGCCTGGGCTTCACGCTGGGCGATTCGCCAGTTTCAGCAAATCGGCGGCGCGCCGGTCACGGTGTATCGCGAGCTTCGCCGCCTGCGCGATCGCGATCTCACGCTTCACCCGGACATTTCACCGGCCCACGTTGCGGCCGATAGCGGCGACTGGGCCGGGTATATCACGGCGCAGGGCGGGCCGCTGGTCACCCGTGACGCGCTGCGCGTGCGCCTGAGTTATGAAACCACGGAAAACGGTAATGACTTCGGCGATGACGTGTCGCGGATCTCCGGCGTCTATTCGCCGCAGGCGGGAAAAGATTCTTTAATTTTTACCCGCACCAGCGCTTACAAAATCGTGCCGAAGCTGAAGGCCGACGACACTGGCGAAAAGTTGGGCTTTTCAGGCGGCATCGCCGCCCCTCGGAGTTCTGTCAATAACTGTACGCGGCAGGCCGCACAAGGGTTTGACGGAGATTTACATGCCGACAGCGACGCAGCAGCACCAGCAGAAATAGCGGTGTCAGCTGACGATGGCGCGACGGTGAATGTTGATGCGCTGACGCGCAAAGAGAAGCGGGAAATTGCGCAACGTTTAACCAGTGACGTTAAGCGGAAAAGGGGGAAACGGGGAACGCCGACACCGCCGCCGATATTAGAAGGACGCGAAACGATTATCGCGGAATTGCTGGCAGCCAAAGGGCTGGAGAGCAGCCCGGCGCTGGTGAAATCGGTGATGGCTGGCGCGGCTATCGCCTGCGGTGATCTGGTTTACAGCGTGGTGGACGGGCGGCTGGTTTCACGCCGGCGCGGTGAAGAGAAATCACCGGCGCGGGTGATGGCGGCAAAGCAGCAGACCAGCAGCCTGATCAGCAGGATGAAGGCCGCATTTTCGCAGAAAAAATGACACCGCAGGAGCGGAATAAGGGGGAGGCATTAGTGGCTGATCTGCATCTGGCCGTGTGTGGGGAATACGTCGATGCGATGAAACGCGGCGATAAGCCGGAAGAGTATCGCCTGGTAAATCCGTACTGGTCGCGGCGTCTTATTGGCCACCAGTACGAAAAGCTGATTATCACGAAGGGGTATCCGCGCCGCGATGACGCCGAACGCCGGTTGGCGATGCCGTATCGCGGCTACGGGATAAAGACAATCACGCATAAGCACTTCGGCGGCGTACCGGAAAACGTGTTTTCGATCAACGTAACCGCAGCAAAAAATAACTCCAGTAACCCTAATAAATTGCATGTTGGGGTTATTGGGGTTACCTTGTTGAGAACAACGGAGCAGGAGATGAACAGCAGGAAGCTGATAGCAGAAATTCAGGCGGATGGGTGGGTGCTGGTAAGAGTAACAGGCAGTCATCACCACTTCGTCCATCCAACAAAACCGGGGCTTGTGACGATACCCCATCCTAAAAAAGATTTACCGATTGGCACGGTAAAAAGCATACGAAAACAGGCGGGCATCCAGCCCGCCGCATGAGCGAGGATGTTTATGTATTATCCAATCGCAATCGAGGCCGGCGACGAAAGTCACGCTTACGGTGTGACAGTGCCGGATCTGCCTGGCTGCTTTAGCGCGGGCGATACGCTTGATGAGGCGATCAAGAACGCGAAAGAGGCGATCATCGGGCATATAGAAACGCTGGTCGAGCTGGGTCACGATGTTCCATCGGTTTCCACCGCGGAAAAGTGGTCAAAAAATCCAGCGTTTGCCGGGTATACGTGGGCGCTTGTCGATATTGATGTGACTCGCCTGCTGGGCGGTTCCGAAAAAATCAACGTGACGCTGCCGCGCTTTCTGATCGACAGAATTGATCGGTACGTTGCGACACATCCGGAGTACAAAACCCGCAGCGGGTTTCTGGCGCAGGCGGCTTTAGAGAGAATCGCAGGCATCAGATAAACGCAGGAAAACAAGCAGAAAGCCGCCAGCAGGGCGGCTTTTTTATGGGTGAAATACGCCTGAAAACTAGCCGCAAAAACGACGTCTTAACACGCACACGTTTTAGCCGGTAACACCCGGCGGAGCGCGACTTCGGCTGGTCGGCAAAACTGCACAAGAATAAGGAACAGTTAGTGACGAGGCGGGAGGACAGGCGCGCGTCTTTCGTCATCTTCTCCGGCTTTCCGACCGGGCAAAGATACTGCACAAGCGTGCGAGCGCGCGCCCGTCCCCACTCAGAGCGACGTCGCCAGCGATAGATCGGGTTGATGCCCACCCCGATTTGTTCAAAATCTGAATGACGCTATCCACCTGATTTTTCGCGGGTACTGAGGTCTTCGACGATATTCATGGCGGCAGACTAACGCGCCCGCAGGTACCACCATCCCGGCTTTGATTGTGGCACGCCTCTGACAAAAGCAACGCTTTGCGCCGGGCGGCCATCGGGGGGGATGATAAGCCAACTGGTTAATATCAACCGCTTATCACCGGCGCTTTGTCACATGCCAGTGATGAATTTTTCCGCGTGGCGGTTGGGGCGCAACAAAATGCCCCCTCGATCAGATCGGCGCGCGTAACTGAGGCGGTGTGAGACGTAAATAAAGGGATTTCGGCTGCAACTGAATTACAGGCAGGGCCGTTGGTTTATCTGCCTGATATCCGGCCGCCAGCGCAGCGAGAGATTGTGCAACTGTGGGACTCAGCGCGATATGAACAATTCAAACAGCGAGAAAAAAACAGTGAAATGGATCGCTACCCATCTGCCCATTATTTATGCGGTTTTGGCCGCTGTCAGCCTCTCTTCGCTGATGAGCCTTTATGACGGCCAGCCAGTTGTGAAGACCGTCACGGGCGCACTGGCCTGCGGCGTCATGACGGCGGTTCTGGCCACGTCTCTGGATTTCTTTGGCCTGCCGATCACCTCCGCAACACTCGTTGGCGCATCCGTAGGATTTATGGGCGCGGAAAAAATTCGGGACAAAATTACCAGTTTCGTCGATAGCCGGAATCGGAGAGTAAAAAGTGGGGAATAACTTTTCATTCAGCCAGCGCAGCGATAGCAACCTGCGCGGCGTTCACCCCGATCTGGCGCGGCTGGCGCGGGCAGCGCTGCAGCTTTCGCCGGTCGATTTTGGCGTGACCGAAGGGCTGCGAACTCTGGAGCGTCAAAAGCAACTGGTAGCCAGCGGCGCAAGCCAGACCATGAAAAGCAGGCATATCACTGGTCATGCGATCGACGTGTTTGCATACCCGACAAACGGCGGATCCTGGGAGTGGAAATACTATGAGACGATCGCCGCCGCCTTTAAGCAGGCAAGCGAAGCAATGGGCATCCCGGTCGAGTGGGGCGGCGACTGGCAGACGCTAAAAGACGGCCCGCACTTTCAGTTGCCACACGCGAGTTACCCGGCCTGATGGTGTCGTTTATCGGTCAATACTGGCTGAAGGTCATCACGGTGCTGATAAGTATCGCGCTGTTCTGGGTGGGAGATCACCACGGGGCAATGCAGGCAAATAACGCCTGGCGGATAAAGTGGGCGCAGCGCGATCGGGATGACGCAAACGCGCTGGCGCAACGGCAGGCGCAGGAAAGAGCAGAAGAGCACCGGCGACAGCGTGCAGCCGATGCAGAAAGGAAACAAGCCGATGAGGAACGGGCAAGTGCGCAGGCCGATGCTGATGCTGCTAAGCGTGCTGGCGACAAGCTGCACAAATCAGTCGCCGAACTTCGAAACAGCCTCGCCAGAAGTGAAACCGGCAAACTATCCGCACTTGCAGCAGAACGCGCGGCAAGGGAAAAGGCCGGCATATTGCTTGCCGACTTGCTCCGCGAATCTGACGCAGCAGCGGGAGAGTATGCAAAAGAGGCTGACCGGGCTTACACCGCCGGGCGCAGTTGTGAACGGACATATGACGCAGTGACCGGCGTGAAGACGGTCAAAAAGTGAGGAAACATCATGGAAAAAGCACAAATCAGTAAAGTAGTAAAAGACACCTACGTTGTAACCGCCGGGCCAAGCGCGACACGCTTTCTCGACTATCAGGAAGCGATGGATAACCTGCCGCTGCTTATTAAAAACTTCGGTTTCCCGGCGGGGGTAAGCAAAGAAACGGTGTATATGATCCTGGAAACAATTGAATAACCAGTGCAGCGGGCATTCGCAGAGTGCCCGCGACAGTGCGTATTCATTAAGGAACCGGCACATCGTAAACGCCGGTTTACGGTGCTTGGCGGCCGGCAAAAGCGGATTTAAGGCCCTGATCGACAGCGGGAACTGGACGATTACGCGCGGCGTTCATTATATGGCCGGCAGCGGGTTTACCACATCGCCAGCGCCGGAAGTGAAGAGCGCCAACGGGGCGGCAGAAAGTGACGATTCAACAGCGTAGACGTTATACTTGCGGCGATATTAACCCGCAAGAAAGGAGGCGCACGTATGGCATTACGCTGCCCTCGTTGCCGCGCAGCGGCAAAGACCCGAACCAGCACCGAACTAAGCCCATTAGTGCGGCGCAGCTATCACCAGTGCCAGAATCTGACGTGCGGTTACTGCTTCACAAGCATGACCCATATTGATGGCCCGCTAAATGAAGTCAAAACCGTACCCGGCGCAACGGTTCCGGATGTTTTCCCGCGAAGTCACAAGGGGGACGATCAGATATCGTTAGCGCTATAAAAATAACCCGCCTTTCGGCGGGTTTTTTATTTATCGAAACTTTTTCACCTGCTATGTTTTACGCCGGTTAAATAACTATTTCTATGGAGAGAAATAAAATGGCGTTAATTCATTGCCCGGAATGTGGAAAAGAAGTCAGTGATTCTGCATTAAAATGTCCATCCTGCGGGCAGCAAATAAGAAAACCGAAACGAACATTATTCGGGAAAGCGGTAAAATGGATATTTATTATATTCAACATATTTATGATTTATTGCCTATTTGCCGGTGCGGGTGGGAGTGGTGAAGTGATCGATGCCGCAACGACAGAAGCGGAACGCGCAGGCGCGACGATTGGTGCGGGCATCGGCGTGATGCTCCTGGGGGTGATATGGGTTATCGGCGATATTATTATCGGCATGATTGTTTTTCTGACCAGGCCGAAAGCATAAGGAATACATTATGAATAAAATAATTATATTCATGGTGTTTTTGTTTTCGGCTTTTTCGAAAATATATGCTGCGGATAATATTGATAAGGAAGGTCTGACAACGTGCCAGTCTGAAACAAACAGTGACAGGCGTCTGGCTTGTTACGATAAAATTATGCCACCTGCGGCAACTGCTCATAATAAAACAGCGGAAGGCGCCGGAAAATGGCAGATAGATTCAGAACTATCACCGGTCGATGATTCAAAAAACGTCACTCTCAGCTTGTCTGCTAATCAGCCAATTCGCTCCCAATTTGGCGAGACGGTTACACCGGGTTTGTATGTTATATGCCGGGAGAATAAAACCGAGCTATTTATCAATTGGGGCGTATATCTCGGTATGGGGGATACAGAGGTGCTGTACAGGTTGGATAAGGCGAAAGCACAAACCAATTCATGGGGGATCTCTGCTGACAACAAGGCAGCCTTTTACCGGGGCAACACGATCGAGCTTGCCAAAGAGCTCGCAACATCTGCCCGCTTATTTCTTCAGGTCACCCCATATGGTGAAAACACGGTGAGCGCAACGTTTGATCTTGCCGGTCTGCCGCAAGCCATTAAGCCGCTTCAGGAAGCCTGCGGCTGGAAATAATTTGCGCAGATTTTTAAACAGACCACCGGGCAGATGCCCGGCCGCTTTGTCGATATGTAGTCAACTGGTAGACAGCTTTTGCAATAAATCCATTTATTACAATTGATTAAAGAGATAGTTCCTTCCCATCCCTGTCTTCCCCCACACGATGTGGGGGTTTTTTGCCCGCAATTCCACTGCTTAATTTCCCCATTGCTGTTGCCTGCCTTTCGTTATAATCCCTGCTGGATCCAGGCAGGAGCGTTTATGAATCAATCCTATGGGCGTTTGGTTACCCGGGCAGCAGTTGCGGCGACCGTCATGGCGTCGTCATTGTTGATCATCAAAATATTCGCGTGGTGGTTTACCGGTTCGGTCAGTATTTTGGCGGCGCTGGTTGATTCGCTGGTAGATATCGCCGCGTCGCTAACCAACTTGTTAGTGGTACGCTATTCGCTGCAACCCGCCGATGAAGAACATACCTTCGGCCACGGAAAGGCGGAATCGCTGGCGGCGCTGGCACAAAGTATGTTTATTTCTGGTTCGGCGTTGTTCCTGTTTTTGACCGGTATTCAGCACCTTGCTAAACCTGAACCGCTTCGTGATGCTGGCATTGGTATTACGGTCACGCTGATCGCGCTGTTTAGTACTGTGATCCTTGTCACTTTTCAGCGCTGGGTCGTGCGGAAAACCCACAGCCAGGCGGTGCGGGCGGATATGCTTCATTATCAGTCTGATGTTATGATGAACGGCGCAATTCTCATCGCGCTGGGTCTCTCCTGGTATGGATGGCATCGTGCAGATGCATTGTTTGCGCTGGGTATTGGCAGCTATATTTTGTATAGCGCGTTACACATGGGGTATGACGCCGTTCAGGCATTGCTGGACAGAGCCTTACCCGACGAAGAGCGACAGGAAATTTTCACCATTGTCACCTCCTGGCCGGGCGTCAGCGGCGCTCACGATCTTCGCACGCGGCAGTCAGGGCCGACCCGCTTTATTCAAATACATCTGGAAATGGAAGATAACCTGCCGCTCGTTCAGGCGCATCTTATTGCTGAGCAGGTAGAACAGGCGATTCTGCAACGTTTCCCGGGTTCTGATGTGATAATCCATCAGGATCCTTGTTCGGTAGTACCTCAAGGACGATAAGCACGTAGAGGCTTTCGTATTTCGTTGTAAAAAAGTGAGCCAGACCAACTTTTTGTGTATAAATTACCGCCATTTGGTCTGACCTGAATCAATTCAGCAAGCTGGGATTGATATACTATTTGCAGCATAGTTGTTCGCTCCCACAGGGGAGTCGCTTCGGGCCACAGAATTTTATTTTGCATTCCTAAGTTCAGAGGTAGTCATGATTAAAAAAATCGGTGTGTTGACAAGTGGCGGTGATGCGCCAGGCATGAATGCCGCGATCCGCGGTGTCGTCCGCGCAGCATTGACAGAAGGTCTGGAAGTGGCAGGTATCTATGACGGTTACCTCGGCCTGTACGAAGACCGCATGATCCAACTTGACCGCTACAGCGTGTCCGACATGATCAACCGCGGCGGCACATTCCTCGGCTCCGCCCGCTTCCCGGAATTCCGTGAAGAGCATATCCGCGCCGTGGCTATTGAGAACATGAAAAAACGCGGTATCGATGCGCTGGTGGTTATCGGCGGCGACGGTTCTTACATGGGTGCTAAGCGCCTGACTGAAATGGGTTTCCCGTGCATCGGTCTGCCGGGCACCATCGATAACGACGTTGCCGGTACTGACTACACCATCGGTTACTTCACCGCGCTGCAAACCGTGGTTGAAGCCATCGACCGCCTGCGTGACACCTCTTCTTCTCACCAGCGTATCTCCATCGTTGAAGTCATGGGGCGCTACTGTGGCGACCTGACGCTGGCAGCGGCGATTGCGGGCGGTTGCGAGTTTATCGTACTGCCGGAAGTGGAATTCAACCGTGAAGACCTGGTCGCAGAGATCAAAGCGGGTATCGCCAAAGGTAAAAAACACGCCATCGTGGCGATTACCGAGCATATCTGCGATATCGACGAGCTGGCGAAATACATTGAAAGCGAAACCCAGCGTGAAACTCGCGCTACCGTTCTTGGCCATATTCAGCGCGGCGGCTCTCCGGTACCTTACGACCGCATTCTGGCTTCCCGTATGGGTTCTTATGCGATCGAGCTGCTGTTGCAGGGCTACGGCGGTCGCTGTGTCGGTATTCAGAACGAAAAAATGGTACATCACGACATCATCGACGCTATCGAGAACATGAAACGCCCGTTCAAAGGCGACTGGCTCGACTGCGCGAAAAAACTCTACTAAGTGCAAAAACGCCCTCAATAGCGAGGGCGTTTTTTTATCCCCATTTATTCCGCAAAGTTATAGCCAATCTTTTTTTATTCTTTAATCATTGGATGCCTTTCTGGCAGTCTGACGACATCAAAATCGATAACTTTAAGAGAGCGGGCGATGAATAAATGGGGCTTGGGGATTACATTACTGCTGGCTTCCACCAGCGTTCTGGCAAAGGATATCCAGTTACTAAACGTCTCTTACGATCCAACGCGTGAGCTGTATGAGCAATACAACAAAGCCTTCAGCGCGCACTGGAAACAAGAGACTGGCGACAACGTTGTGATTCGTCAGTCCCATGGCGGCTCCGGCAAACAGGCAACATCGGTTATCAACGGTATCGACGCCGATGTGGTAACTCTGGCGCTGGCCTACGATGTTGACGCGATTGCAGAACGTGGCCGTATCGATAAAAACTGGATCAAACGCCTGCCGGACAACTCCGCTCCGTACACCTCGACCATCGTTTTCCTGGTGCGTAAAGGCAATCCGAAACAGATTCATGACTGGAACGACCTGATTAAACCGGGCGTTTCGGTGATCACGCCGAACCCGAAAAGCTCCGGTGGTGCGCGCTGGAACTACCTGGCGGCCTGGGGTTATGCGCTGCATCAGAACGGCGGCGATCAGGCAAAAGCTCAGGAGTTCGTCAAAGCGCTGTTTAAAAATGTAGAAGTGCTGGATTCCGGTGCGCGCGGTGCGACCAATACTTTCGTTGAGCGCGGTATCGGTGATGTACTGATTGCGTGGGAAAACGAAGCGCTGCTGGCAACCAACGAACTGGGCAAAGACAAATTTGAAATTGTCACCCCGAGCGAATCTATTCTCGCAGAGCCGACCGTCTCCGTTGTCGACAAAGTGGCAGAGAAGAAAGGCACTGAGAAAGTAGCGGAAGCCTACCTGAAATATCTCTACTCGCCGGAAGGTCAGGAAATCGCCGCGAAGAACTTCTATCGCCCCCGTGATGCGCAGGTGGCGGCGAAATACGCCAGCGCGTTCCCGAAACTGAAACTCTTCACCATTGATGATGTGTTCGGTGGCTGGACGAAGGCGCAAAAAGAGCACTTCTCCAACGGCGGTACGTTCGACCAAATCAGTAAACGTTAATCTCCCCAAACGCCCTCGTAAGAGGGCGTCTTCTTTTCTGTCTGCGTAAAATCCAGGATTTTCAACTTGCCGGGCAATTTGCGCTATCATTCCGGTTCTTTCAGCAAAGGAAGCGGAAAAAATGAAAACAGTGCGTCGCGTCGTCATTGTTCTGTTGGTGCTGGCCTTACTGGCAGCGGCGGGAGCGTGGTTGTGGTTTAAAAACAGCGGTAACCCGGATGCGCTGCGCCATATCGTTACCGAACAATGTTTACCAAACATGCGTGAGCATAACTCGCCAAAACCCTGCGCCCAGGTGAACCTGAAAGGCGGCTATGTGCTGATGAAAGATCGCAATGGGCCGCTGCAGTTTTTGTTGATGCCAACGTACCGCATCAACGGCACGGAAAGCCCGTTGCTGCTGCAACCGACAACGCCCAACTTCTTCTGGCAGGCGTGGCAATCCCGCGATGTGATGAGCAAACTGCGTGGCAGCACGGTGCCGGACAACGCCATCTCCTTAACCATTAATTCACGCTCCGGGCGCACACAGAACCATTTTCATATTCATATCTCCTGTCTGCGTCCTGATGTGCGCACGCAACTGAATGATAATGCCGCACGTATCAGCAGCCAGTGGCTGGCATTTCCGGGGGGGCTGCTCGGTCATCAATATTTAGCGCGCCGCGTGACGGAAGCGGAGCTGGTGCAACGCAGTCCGTTTTTGATGCTGGCAGAAGAAGTGCCGGAAGCAAAAGCGCATATGGGCCGCTTCGCGCTGGCATTGGCGCAGCAGGCCGATGGCTCGTTTGTGCTGCTGGCCACCGAGCGTAATCTGTTAGCGCTTAATCGCGCATCGGCAGAGGAAATTCAGGATCATCAATGCGATATCCTGAAATAACCCCACCATAATTCACGTTTACTCCGCCTGCCTGTCACCGTAGACTTGCTGAAAAAAACTACAGGAGACAGGCATGTCGCTCTGGTTTTCTCACCCTCTGTTCCTCCCCTCTGTCATTGTCGGCATCACTATTGTGTTGTGGGCCACCTCGTTATTGCCGGAATTTATCACCGCGCTGCTGTTTTTTACGGCGGCGATGGTGGCGAAAATTGCTCCGCCGGAGGTGATCTTTGGTGGCTTCGCGTCATCGGCTTTCTGGCTGGTGTTCAGCGGGTTCGTGCTCGGTGTGGCAATACGCAAAACCGGGCTGGCGGATCGGGCGGCGAGAGCGTTATCGGCAAAGCTGACCGACTCATGGCTGCAAATGGTCGCAAGCGTCGTACTGCTCAGTTACGCACTGGCGTTTGTGATGCCTTCGAACATGGGGCGCATTGCGCTGTTGATGCCGATCGTCGCGGCAATGGCGGCGCGCGCGGGTATTCACGAAGGCACCCGTTCGTGGTACGGGCTGGCGCTGGCGGTCGGTTTTGGCACTTTCCAGTTATCGGCAACTATTTTGCCCGCTAACGTACCAAACCTGGTGATGAGCGGCGCGGCAGAAGGCTCTTACGGCATTCATCTTAACTATGTGCCTTATCTGCTGCTACATACGCCGGTGCTTGGCATTTTAAAAGGGCTGATCTTGATTGGCCTTATTTGCTGGCTTTTTCCCGGTCAGCCACGTGCGCCCCGCGAGCAAGCCCCTTCTGAACCGATGAGCCGGGCAGAAAAACGGCTGGCGTGGATGCTGGCGGTGGTGCTGACGTTGTGGGTTACCGAAAGCTGGCACGGCATCGGACCTGCGTGGACGGGACTGGCTGCCGCCTGCGTGACGCTGCTGCCGCGTGTGGGGTTTATCACGGGTGATGAATTTTCCAGCGGCGTGAATATTCGCACCTGTATCTATGTGGCGGGAATTCTTGGCCTGGCGATTACGGTGACGCAAACCGGGATCGGTAGCGCCGTTGGTGATGCGCTGCTGCATGTGATGCCGCTCGATCCGGCGCGGCCGTTCACCAGTTTCCTGGCGCTGACCGGCATTACCACCGCCCTGAATTTTATTATGACCGCTAACGGCGTACCGGCGCTGTTTACTACGCTTGCGCAGAGTTTTGCCGACGCCACCGGTTTTCCGTTGTTGTCAGTGATCATGATTCAGGTGCTGGGATATTCCACGCCGCTGTTGCCGTATCAGGCGTCGCCGATTGTGGTGGCGATGGCGCTCGGCAAAGTCCCGGCGAGATCGGGGATGCTGCTCTGTCTGGCACTGGCAGTGGTGACGTATCTGGTGTTGTTACCGCTGGATTACGCGTGGTTTAGCGTGCTGGGGAAATTGTGAGGTAAAACCCTCTCCCGGGTCGGGAGAGGGTAAAACAGAATTACGCCTGTTTTGCAGCTTCTGCCGCTTTAACGATCACCGCAAAAGCGTCAGCTTTCAGGGATGCGCCGCCAACCAGTGCGCCGTCGATATCCGGCTGGGTGAACAGCTCAGCTGCGTTGCCAGCGTTAACGGAACCGCCGTACTGAATGATCACTTGTTCAGCCACTTTCGCGTCGGCTTTTGCAATGTGGTCACGGATAAATTTGTGAACAGCCTGTGCCTGTGCCGGGGTCGCGGATTTGCCGGTACCGATAGCCCAAACCGGTTCGTAGGCAATTACCGCGCCTTCGAATGCCGCAGCACCCTGCGTTTTCAGCACGGCGTCGATCTGACGTGCGCATACTTCTTCGGTTTTACCGGCTTCGTTTTCTGCTTCGGTTTCACCGATGCACAGAACCGGCGTCAGACCCTGCGCTTTCAGCACGGCGAATTTCTTCGCGATCAACTCGTCGGATTCTTTGTGGTAAGTACGGCGCTCAGAGTGGCCGATGATGATGTATTTCGCGCCAATATCTTTCAGCATTTCGGCAGAGGTTTCGCCGGTGAATGCGCCAGACAGGTTAACGTCAACGTTTTGCGCGCCCAGTACAATGTGGCTGCCGTCAGCGGCGTGTTTGGCCAGATCGAGGTACATTTCCGGCGGAGCGATTGAGACAGCACAACCCGTTACGCCAGCCAGCTCGGTACGCAGGTTTGCAACCAGTTCGTTTACCATGTGGCGGCTGCCGTTCAGTTTCCAGTTACCCATCACTAAAGGATGTCGCATTTTTACTCTCCACGCGCTTGGCGAATTAAGGAATATGGCCGCCCCTCAGGGCAGCATGGTCTGTGAAACAGTATAGAGATTCATCCCCTGAAAGGCTTTGCTTTTTGTCATTTATTGTTCTCTTCCAGCGAATCAGATAGCGTCAGCTTAATCGGTTCAACAGCGAAGGTCAGCCCTTTTTCACCGTTGTCTGCTACCACATAGCGAATCGCGCCTTCCGTTTCGGCGTAGTAAGGTTTGTTTTTGCCGTTAGTCAGCAACTTTTGCAGCTTTTGCGTACTTTGTGCGGCGGTTAACGTCGGTGAAAAGGCGCGGATAAACGCCGCCATATACTCCTGAGCTTTTGCTTTCGCCGCTTTTTGCTCCGGACCTTGCACTGGCAGCCAGGTTATCTGCATCGATTTGATTTTCAGCGTACCGCGCTCCAGCGCCGTCGAGGCGTAGAGGTAATCATTGATTTTCGTGGCTGCGCGCGTCAGGTTCGCCTGATCGCCCCGGCTATCTACCGCGCGAAATTCACTGAGCGCCAGCGTCGGGTTATCGGTGTTGAATTTTTCGCGAAACTGACTAATCGACTGATCAAATGTCGGCGCGCCCGGCAATAAATAGGGCGCAGTGGTGGCGGTCGACGGCTCTTCTGCATGAGCCGGTATGCTGAAAACCAGCGCGGAAAAGAGCAGCCAAATGGGATAACGCCATGCTTTCATTCACATCGCCCTCTGTTGAGTTTGCTCACGATTAAAACGATATCGGGCTGGCTTGTCAAAAACTCCCGCCGCCAGGGTAAACTACGCGGCACTACGATAATAAGGAACCTTACATGGGCATACAGCAGTGGTTGTTCTCTTTTAAAGGGCGCATTGGGCGTCGCGATTTTTGGGTCTGGATGATCCTCTGGCTATTGAGTATGACGGTGCTGTTCACGCTCGCCAACGGCGGCATGCTCGATTTTCAGATGGCGGCATTTATCCTTGTGTGCCTGATCTGGCCGACAACCTGCGTGATGGTAAAACGTCTGCATGACCGGGGGCGTCACGGCGCGTGGGGTTTTTTGCTGGTGCTGGCGTGGATGCTGCTGTCGGGCAACTGGCAGGTACTGGGCGGTACGCTGGAGTGGACGGTGGGGCGTCTGATCCCGGTGGTGATTATCGTCATGATGGTCATCGACCTGGGCGCATTTGTGGGCACCCAGGGGGAAAATAAGTACGGCAAAGAGACGCTGGATGTGAAATACCGCTGATCACCAGTAGTGTTCGGCGGTGATATGCCCGGGGCGGCGGCGCAGATGTTTCGCCATCTGGCGGGTATCTTTCAGTAACTGTGTGGTATCGCGCACCATCTGCGGGTTGCCGCACAGCATCACATGGCTGGTCTCCGCTGTCATCGGCAGCCCGACCGCTTCTTCCAGCGCACCGCTTTCAATCAGCGCCGGAACGCGCCCGGTCAGCGAACCGGAAAGGGTTTCCCGGCTGACCACCGTCTGAATCCGCAGTTTCCCTTCATAGCGTTTTTGCAGCTCCAGCATTAGCGGTAAATAACTTAAATCCGCCGCGTAGCGCACCGCATGTACCAGCACCAGGTTTTTGAAACGCTCCAGATCTTTGCCTTCCTGCAACATCGACAAGTACGGCCCAATCGCGGTGCCGGTTGCCAGCATCCACAAAGTGTCGCAGTCCGGCACTTCTTCCAGCACGAAGAACCCCGCCGCTTCGCTCACCAGTAACACCTCGTCTCCCGGCTGGAGTGCGGCCAGGCGCGGGCTAAGTTTCCCTTCCGGCACGGTGACAAGGTAGAACTCCAGATCGGGATTGCTCGGGGCGTTCACGTATGAGTAGGCGCGCTGGACGCGCTCGCCGTCAATTTCCAGCCCAAGTTTGGCGAATTGTCCGGCAGTGAAGGGGTGAACGGGGGCATGAACGGTGAGGCTGAATAGCGCATCGGTCCAGAACTGCACCTTTGTGACTTTTCCTGTTACCCAGTCCGCCATGGTTTTCTCCTGTTCTGTAGCGTTGCCTTATCTTCGTGTCTGTCGTGCGAGATTTCCAGCCCGTGAAGGCCGGAAAGCTCAATTGAACAAATACCCTTACAGTATATGACGCTGCACTTCCGGGTCTTTACGATCCAGATAGTGAATAGACTGAATACGGCGAATGGTGCGCGATTTGCCGCGGATCAGCAGCGTTTCGGTGGTGGCGATATTGCCCTTACGGGTGATGCCGTCCAGCAGGTCGCCTTTGGTAATGCCGGTAGCGGCGAAAATAACATTGTCGCTGCGCGCCATTTCATCCAGACGCAGCACATTGCCCGCTTCAATGCCCATGCCGCGGCAGCGTTTTAATTCATATTCGCCAATACGACGGTTCTCTTCGTTATCGCCTTTCACCTGATGGCGCGCCAGCAGGCGGCCCTGCATATCGCCATCAAGCGCGCGGATGACCGCCGCGGAAACCACACCTTCCGGCGCACCGCCAATACCGTACAGGACGTCCACTTCGCTATCCGGCATACAAGTGAGGATGGAGGCGGCAACATCGCCATCGGGAATCGCGAAAACACGGACGCCCAGCGCCTGCATTTCGGCAATAGTCGCGTCGTGGCGTGGTTTAGCCAGAATGGTGACCGTCAGTTCACTCAGCGGTTTGCCGAGCGCAGCGGCGACATTACGCAGGTTATCGGCCAGCGGCAGATTGAGATCGATAGCGCCTTTCGCACCAGGACCGACAATCAGTTTTTCCATGTACATATCCGGCGCATTCAGGAAACAGCCCTTATCGCCGACCGCCAGCACCGCCAGCGCGTTGGCCTGGCCCATCGCCGTCATGCGCGTCCCTTCGATCGGGTCAACGGCAATGTCGACCGCATCGCCTTTACCGGTGCCGACTTTTTCACCAATAAACAGCATCGGCGCTTCGTCGATCTCGCCTTCGCCAATCACGATGGTGCCGTCTATGTCGACATTGTTGAGCATGATGCGCATAGCGTTAACCGCCGCGCCATCCGCGGTGTTCTTATCGCCACGCCCCAGCCATTTGTAGCCAGCCAGCGCTGCGGCTTCGGTCACGCGGGAGAATTCGATGGCAAGTTCTCGTCTCATAACAAACTCTATAGTGAAAGAAATTGAGCGAAGTTTATCACAGCGAGAAGAGGAGGGTTGGTAGAGCAGCCCTCTCTCCGGGGAGAGAGGGCAAGGTTGAGGCTAATTACTCGTCACGCTCTTCCCACGCCATCGCGCGTTTGACGGCTTTTTTCCAGCCGTCGTAGCGGAAGTTACGCTCGGTGGTTTCGATACCCGGGCGGAATTCGCGTTCGATAACCGCTTTTTCCTGCAGCTCATCCAGATTCTGCCAGAAACCAACCGCAAGACCCGCCAGGTACGCCGCGCCCAGCGCCGTAACTTCACGTACTTCCGGACGCTCTACGCGCGTGCCGAGAATGTCAGACTGGAACTGCATCAGGAAGTTGTTGGCAACTGCGCCACCATCCACGCGCAGCGCGTGTAAACGAATGCCGGAATCCGCCTGCATCGCTTCCAGTACATCGCGTGTCTGGAAGGCGATAGACTCAAGCGTAGCGCGAATGATGTGGTTCGCATTGACGCCACGGGTCAGACCGAAAATAGCACCGCGCGCATACGGATCCCAGTACGGTGCGCCCAGACCGGTAAAGGCCGGTACTACGTACACACCGTTGGTATCTTTCACTTTGGTGGCGAAATATTCGGAGTCGAACGCGTCGCTGATAAGTTTCATCTCGTCGCGCAACCATTGAATTGACGCACCCGCCATAAACACCGCACCTTCCAGCGCGTAGTTCACTTCACCTTTCGGACCGCAGCCGATGGTGGTCAGCAGACCATGCTCAGATTTCACCGCTTTCTCGCCGGTGTTCATCAGCATAAAGCAGCCGGTACCATAGGTGTTTTTCGCCATCCCTTCTTTCACGCATAGCTGGCCAAACAGCGCCGCCTGCTGGTCGCCCGCGATCCCGGCGATAGGAATACGTGTACCGCCTTTACCACCAATGTTGGTCTGACCGTAAACTTCAGACGATTTACGTACTTCCGGCAGCATGGCGCGCGGAATATCCAGCGCCTCCAGCATTTTGTCATCCCAGTCCAGCTCGTGGATGTTGAACAGCATGGTACGCGAGGCGTTGGTGTAATCCGTCACGTGAACGCGGCCCTGGGTCATTTTCCAGATAAGCCAGGTATCAACAGTACCGAACAGCAATTCGCCGCGTTTCGCACGTTCGCGGGAGCCTTCAACGTGGTCGAGGATCCATTTCACTTTGGTGCCAGAAAAATACGGGTCAACCACCAGACCCGTGGCGTTGCGCACATACTCTTCCATGCCGTCGCGCTTCAGTTTTTCGCAAATATCGGCGGTGCGGCGACACTGCCAGACGATGGCGTTATAAATTGGCTTGCCGGTTTCACGTTCCCAGACGATCGCGGTTTCACGCTGGTTAGTGATACCGATAGCGGCGATCTCGTCGGAATTGATATCCGCTTTCGCTAACACTTCGACCAGCGTTGAGCTCTGCGATGCCCAGATCTCCATCGGGTCGTGCTCAACCCAGCCTGGCTTCGGATAAATTTGTTCAAACTCGCGCTGTGAGACGCTGATGATGTTGGCGTCATGATCCATCACGACGGCGCGGGAGCTGGTAGTGCCCTGGTCGAGCGCAACGATATATTTTTTGTCAGTCATGGTTATGTTCCCGTAGTCACATTACAGCGAAGCTTTTTGTTGAGTCGTGGAGGCGGTGCCTTTTTCTTCTGCCGCCTCACTGGTTCCAGACGGCAGATGGCGACCAATCAGTTTACGATAACCGAATGCGCCGAGCGCCGCGCCTACGATCGGCCCGAACAGCGGGACGAGGAAGTAGGGAATATCTTTGCCGCCGGTAAAGGCAACGTTGCCCCAGCCAGCAAGCCAGGCGAACGTTTTCGGTCCAAGGTCACGCGCCGGGTTCATGGCGAATCCCGTCAGTGGCCCCATGGATGCACCGATAACCGCA
Organism: Enterobacter sp. R4-368; assembly: GCF_000410515.1. NCBI lineage: Bacteria > Pseudomonadati > Pseudomonadota > Gammaproteobacteria > Enterobacterales > Enterobacteriaceae > Enterobacter > Enterobacter sp. R4-368. The sequence goes on from NC_021500.1 coordinate 3,120,068, forward strand.
ATCAACAAACCGATGAGCAAGGGTGCCAGCGGGCCGCGCGGAATACCGTTACCGTCGTCACCCAACGCCATGATGACGCCCATCAGCACAGCGGTAATCACCATTTCAACGGCGAAGGCCTGCACAAAGTTGATGTGCGGGTTCGGGTAGGTAGAGAAAATACCAGCCAGATCAAGACTTTCAACACTGCCGCGCACCATATTGTGCGTGTGTTCGAAATCGAGGAAAAGATTGTAGTAAAGCCCGTAAACAAGTGCAGCCGCGCAAAACGCGCCGGCAAACTGAGAAATGATGAAGGGAACAACTTTGCGCCCATCAAAACTAGCGAAGAGCCATAATGCAATAGTCACAGCCGGGTTCAGATGTGCGCCGGAAACCCCTGCAGTCAGGTAGATGGCCATCGCCACACCCAAACCCCAGATGATACTGATTTCCCATTGGCCGAAGGTGGCACCAGCCACTTTCAACGCCGCGACACAGCCGACACCGAAGAAAATCAACAACCCGGTGCCGAGAAACTCGGCGATGCACTGGCCTTTTAAGGTTGATGTCTGACTCATAATCGGATCCTGCAAAAGAGTAATGGTTATTGTTAGCACGGGCGATCGCTCCCCCATGATGTCGTGTAGACATAGTGTTAATTTATCGTTAACGAGCAAAAACGAGAAATATCGAAATTAAAATGTGTGTACTGCGTCAATAAAATGAGCGTTTTCGAGCGCTGAAGCGCGTTTTTGCACCATAGCGAAATGTGAGCTGAATCATTTTTGTAACCCAGGCCTTAACAATTTAGTGGTAGGCGTGCGCGTTGCACCAGGATGAGGACGAAAAGTGTTGCAAAGCGCAAACAGCGCGGCTCTGCGCTGGACAGGGGCTGGTGGGCTTCATACAATCGGGGACAAGCGAGATCCGCTCAATATCATAAGGCGTCGCCGATTTTCGGGACGGGGATTTTTAAAGACACGCATCATTCGGGTTGCAAGAAAGCGGTGACGCACCTGCAACGCGAAGATATTAAGTGTATATCCATCAGCGCCTTGCAACTCAGGAGAGGTATGACAATGTCATTAGAAGTGTTTGAAAAACTGGAAGCGAAGGTGCAGCAGGCGATTGATACCATCACGCTGCTGCAGATGGAAATCGAAGAGCTGAAAGAGAAAAACAATAGCCTGGCGCAGGACGTACAGTCTGCTCAGCAGAGCCGTGAAGAGCTGGAGCGTGAAAACCACCAGCTGAGAGAGCAGCAGCACGGCTGGCAGGAACGCTTGCAGGCGCTGCTGGGGCGTATGGAAGAAGTCTGATTACGCTTTTCGTGCTGTCGCGGCACTGGCTGCGCGTATTCACCCCGGTAACGGCGTTGCCGGAGAAACGGGCTTAGCTACAGCGCGAAACTGGCAGGGAAAGTACTGCGATGTCGGATAAGTGAAGCGCCATCCGGCAAAAAGAAAAAGGGCACCTGACGGTGCCCTTTTTTTACTCGATATCGAGGGGATCTTCGGAAAGGATAATGCCAGTGCTATCGGCATAAAGATGGTCGCCGGAGAAGAAGGTCACGCCGCCGAAATTGACACGTACGTCGCTTTCGCCGATACCTTCACCCGCTGCGCCAACCGGAATGGCGGCAATCGCCTGAATCCCAATATCCAGCTCTTCAAGATCGTCTACCTGGCGTACTGAGCCATAGACTACAATTCCTTCCCACTCGTTTTGCACCGCAGTGCGGGCGAGATCCGCGTCGATTAACGCACGACGCATTGAACCACCGCCGTCGACCAGCAGGACGCGACCACGGCCGTTTTGTTCGAGCAGATCGTACAGCAACCCGTTATCCTCGAAACATTTCACCGTGATGATTTGTCCGCCAAACGACGACCGTCCGCCAAAATTGGAGAACAGCGGTTCCACGACGTTGATCTCTTCCTGGTAAATATCACAAAGCTCAGAAGTATCGTATTTCATAGGATTAGCGTTCAGTTGCTGCGAGAACCGTCAGTATATCGCGCATCACGCGCTGTTGGCAAAATCATCAATTGTTCGTTGACATTTATCAGTTAAAGATGCGTTTGACTGAGGATTATTCCTAATACAAACAAGAGATTAGTTAACAGTGCACCTTTTACCGTGCGTTCCAGCATCGGCGGCATAGCGCGCGGGTCGAGCTCGCGCAGCACAAAGCGCGCCTGTTTGATAAGCAGTGGTGCTGCCAGCACAAACAGCCAGCCCCACAGGCTTTGCAGCGAAAACAGGTTAAACAGCGCAAGGCATAACAGCGCGCCAACCAGCAGGCCAGCATGGTAACGGCGTGCGTTAATTGGTCCTAAACGGACGACAAGCGTATTTTTGCCGTTTTCGCGGTCACTTTCGATATCGCGCAGATTGTTGATATTCAATACCGCCGTCGCCAGCAGACCACAGGCGGTCGCGGGCAGAATAACGGCCGGGATCAGCATATGCGTCTGCAAATACCAGCTACCCATTACGCTTATCCAGCCGAAGAAAAGCAGCACGGAGATATCGCCAAGGCCAAGATAACCGTATGGACGCTTGCCGACGGTGTAGGTAATGGCGGCAATAATCGACAGCACACCGAGCGCAAGGAAACCGATGAAATCCGCCATCGTTTGTGTCGCCGCGGTTACCAGCAGCAGCCCGGAGATACAACTCAGCACGATGACAATCATCAGCGCGCGCTTCATCTGCGCAAGGGAAATGGCGCCTTTTTGCATGCCGCGCAACGGACCAATGCGATCCGGTTTATCGCTGCCTTTGACCGCATCGCCGTAATCATTGGCGAGGTTGGAGAGGATTTGCAGCAATCCGGCGGTGATAAGTGCGAGCACCGCCACCAGCGGATCAAAATAGCCCTGCCACCAGGCCAGCACTGTGCCAACGACAATCGCGGCGAAAGCCAGCGGTAATGTTTTCGGTCGCAGGCTTTCCAGCCAGGCCTGGGTGAGGCTAAGAGATTGCGTTTCGTTCATAAGGTCAGCCAACAAAAATGGGGGCAAAAGCCCCCATCGAGTGTGATGAAAACGTTGTGGCCGGGATTATAAGATAAAACGGCTCAGATCTTCATCTGCCACTAAAGCATCAAGGTGCTTACTCACATAGTCTGCATCAATGGTGATCGTCTCGCCGCCCAGATCGCTGGCGTCATAGGAGATATCTTCCATCAGACGTTCCAGCACCGTATGCAAACGACGCGCACCGATGTTTTCGGTGGTTTCGTTCACCTGCCATGCGGCCTGAGCAATACGTTTGATGCCGTCTTCGGTGAAATCAATGTTTACGCCTTCGGTCGCCATCAGCGCTTTGTACTGTACGGTGACAGACGCGTTTGGCTCGGTCAGGATGCGTTCGAAATCTTCCGTGGTTAACGCTTTCAGCTCAACGCGGATTGGCAAACGGCCTTGCAGTTCCGGGATCAGATCCGACGGGCTGGCAATCTGGAACGCGCCAGAGGCAATAAACAGAATGTGGTCGGTTTTCACCATGCCGTGTTTGGTCGATACGGTGCAGCCTTCCACCAGCGGCAGCAGATCGCGCTGCACACCCTCGCGGGAAACATCCGGGCCCGAAGTGTTACCGCGTTTACAGATTTTGTCGATCTCATCGATAAACACGATCCCGTGCTGCTCAACGGCTTCGATAGCGTCCTGTTTCAGCTCTTCCGGGTTCACCAGTTTCGCCGCTTCTTCTTCAATCAGCAGCTTCATCGCGTCTTTGATTTTCAGCTTACGCGGTTTCTGCTTCTGGCCGCCCAGGTTCTGGAACATGGACTGGAGCTGATTGGTCATCTCCTCCATGCCCGGGGGTGCCATAATTTCTACGCCCATCGGCGCGGCAGCGAGATCGATTTCAATCTCTTTGTCGTCGAGCTGGCCTTCGCGCAGTTTTTTGCGGAAAGACTGGCGCGCAGCGGATGGTTCAGCGGCTTGTTCCGGCTGGCCCCAGTTGTTTTTCGCTGGTGGGATCAGCACGTCGAGAATGCGCTCTTCGGCCATCTCTTCCGCGCGGTAGCGGTTTTTCTCGATCGACTGACTACGCACCATTTTCACTGCCGCATCGGTCAGATCGCGGATGATAGAATCCACTTCTTTCCCAACGTAGCCGACTTCGGTGAACTTGGTCGCTTCAACTTTGATAAATGGCGCGTTGGCCAGTTTTGCCAGGCGGCGGGCGATTTCGGTTTTACCGACGCCGGTTGGGCCGATCATCAGAATGTTTTTCGGCGTGACTTCATGGCGCAGCTCTTCATCAAGCTGCATGCGGCGCCAGCGGTTACGCAGGGCAATCGCCACAGAACGCTTCGCCGCGTCCTGGCCGATAATGTGTTTGTCCAGTTCGCTGACAATTTCGCGTGGGGTCATTTCAGACATGGGAGATCCTTACGCTTTATAGGCTAATTCTTCGATGGTGTGGAAGTGGTTGGTGTAGATGCAGATATCGCCTGCAATCCCCAACGCCTTCTCAGCAATTTCGCGTGCGCCAAGCTCGGTGTTTTCCAGCAACGCGCGGGCAGCGGCCTGGGCGTATGGCCCGCCGGAACCGATGGCGATCAGGTCATTTTCCGGCTGGATCACATCGCCGTTACCGGTGATGATCAGCGACGCGGTTTCGTCGGCAACCGCCAACAGTGCTTCCAGCTTGCGCAGCATGCGATCGGTGCGCCAGTCCTTTGCCAGCTCGACAGCCGCTTTCACCAGATGACCCTGGTGCATTTCCAGTTTGCGTTCGAATAATTCAAACAGAGTGAAGGCATCGGCCGTGCCGCCGGCAAAGCCCGCAATGACTTTGTCGTTATACAGGCGGCGAACTTTTTTCACGTTGCCTTTCATTACGGTGTTGCCCAGTGTGGCCTGGCCATCACCGGCGATAACGACATGGCCGTTACGGCGTACGCTTACGATTGTTGTCACGAGCAGACCCCTTGGTTACAAATGCACAATACAGCGCCCCGCACGGTGTACGGGGCAGAATGCAATTATAAATGGGGGGTGTTTTAGGGGTTTCAACCCCCGGCGGCAAGACGGATGCAGTTTGCGTGACCGGCCATTTTCAGGCGGCTGATGGTGGCATCGGCGCTCTCTTTGCCTTTCACCGGGCCCATCACCACGCGATTCCAGCCGTTGTTGCTGGTAATACGCGAGTCGAAACCTTCAAATGCCAGCTGTGCACGCACGGTTTCTGCCTGATCCTGGCCTTTAAACGAACCGCACTGGATAAGCCAGCGGCGATCGTCCTTTTTCTCAGCCGTTTGCGGTTGCGCCTTCGGCGTTTCCACTTCACGCGTTACCGGCGCGGCTTGTTGCGTTTTCGGCTGTGACGCAGCGGTATGCGGCGGCGTTTGCAGCAGATCCTGATACGGTTGCGAGGTGGCCGGTTTTTGCTGCGTTGTGCTTTGCGTCTGGCGCGGCGGTGGCGTGGTTTGCGTAGTACGCGCCTGCTGCTGCTCCGTCACGCGCGGTTGCGTGCGCGGCTGCTGTGCTTGTACCGGCTGCGACTGCGTCCACTGCTGTTGCTGCTGTTGCATCTGCACCTGTTGCTGCGCCTGTCGCTGACGTTGCAGCGTTTGCTGGCGCTGCTCCGGCGTTTGTTCGTTCCACGGCACTTCGTTGAGCTGCGTCGGCTGCTGGCGCATGTCGGCCTGCATCTGCGCTAAAAGCTGACGCTGTTCGTCGGTCAACTGCTCCGGTTTTTGCACTTCACCACCGGCCGTCGGCTCGGTTGGCGCTCGTACGCCAGGCTGGCGGCTTTCCAGCTCTTTAATGTAGCGCCAGCGCTCTTCCGGTTTCGGCGGCAGGCCGTTGCCGGTCATTTTCTGGTTTTGCAGTGACTCGGATTCTTCTTTTTTGTGGTGCGTAATAAAGTACAAACCACCGATAAAGGCGACCAGCACGGCGGCCGCAATGGCGACCATAGCTGGAGAGACCGCAGACTTGCTGCGCTGTTTTTTCCTTGAGTTACTCGTCTTTCGCCGCGCAGGAGCCGACTGGCTGCGGCGTACATAATCTCGTTGTGCCACTATCGTTTCGCTGTATTTATTTCGTTTATCAGCCCGCCATGTTACTTAAGCGACGGGGTTTTGACCAGAAGAGGGCGTCTGAAAGGCCGCGCCTTTACTTCAGCGCCCGGGTGCTGCCGCGCAGGATTAATTCACACTCCAGCAAGCGCGAACCGCTGCTTACGTTATGCCCCTGCAACTGCTCCAGCAGCAATAACATGGCTTCGCGACCAATCTGATAACGCGGTTGCGAAACGGTGGTCAACGGCGGGTCGCTGAATTCAGCCAGGGAAATGTTATCAAAGCCGATGATCGATAAGTCGTCCGGTACTTTCAAACCCCGGCGTTTAGCTTGCGACAGGGCGCCAAGCGCCATCACATCGCTGTGACAGAACACGGCCGTTGGCGGCTTCGGTAGCATCAATAAATGATCCAACGCCCGCGCGCCCGCCTCAAAAGTGAAATCGCCGCGCGTGATGTAATGCGGATCAACGGTCACGCCAGAGCGGCGCAGCGCCTGAACATAGCCCTGCAAGCGGTAATGGCACAGCGGCATCTCTTCCGGACCGGCGATACAACCGATTCGCTGGTGACCCTGTTCCTGCAAATAATTGACGGCATTAAAGGCGGCGGTCAGGTTATCAATATGCACCGTCGGCAACTCCAGCTCCGGCGCGAATTCGTTAGCCATCACCATTGGCGGCAAATTGCGTTGCTCTTCAATGCTGGCGTCAAACGGCAAACGCGAGCCGAGCAGCAGCATGCCGTCGATTTGCTTGGTGATAATCAGGTCGATAAAGGTTTTTTCCTGCTGATTTTGATGGGCGCAGTCGCCAATCAGCACCAGATAGCCGTGTTCCGCGGCGGTCACTTCAATGCCGCGAATAATCTCGCTGAAAAAGGGATCGCAAATATCCGGCACAATCACCAGCAGTGTGCGTGATTCATTGCGTTTGACGTTGCGTCCCATCGATTGAGGCAAATAACCCACTTCCATTGCCGCTTGTTCCACCCGATTGCGGGTAGCCTGCGACACTTTTTCCGGGTTCATTAATGCACGTGACACAGTTGCCGTCGAAACCTTTGCTTTCATGGCAACATCTTTCATGGTCGCTGCCGCAACCTGATTTTTGGGTTTCACCTTGTTCTCCTCGCTTGCACGGCGCAGGCGTTGTCACATTTTTATCAGATAGTTAAGCGCACCGGTTACAGAATTTTCATGAAAAGTGTGATGAAAGTTGAATTTTATACGCCGGCTCGCAGCGTTAACTTTCAATCGGGTCGACATCCAGCACCCATTTCACCCGCCGAGCGTCCGGCAGGGTGTTAATCAGGGCCAGCGCGCCGGTGACGATATGCTGCAGGCGAATACGGGAAGGATGTTGTAGCAGCAACTGCCAGCGGTAACGGCCGGCGCGTTTGGCCGCCAGCGCCGGAACCGGGCCCAGGATCCAGAGCTGGTTGTCCGCCAGTGGGCTGGCTTGCAGCAGATTTTTAAGCTGTTGCAGAAACAGCGGCGCGTGCTGGTTGTTCTGATCTTCCGCGCGGATCAGCACATGGCTGGTCCACGGCGGCAATTGCATGGTTTGCCGCTCCGCCAGCGCCTGTTCCGCGAAGGTGTCATAGCCTTTATGCAGCAGCGTTTGCAGAAGCGGATGTTCCGGGTGGTGCGTTTGCAGTACCACTTCGCCCTGTTTGCCTGCGCGCCCGGCACGGCCGGAAACTTGGGTATAAAGCTGGGCGAAACGCTCGGCAGCGCGGAAATCTGCCGAAAATAACGCGCCGTCGACATCCAGCAGCGCAACCAGCGTAACATCCGGGAAGTGGTGGCCTTTTGCCAGCATTTGGGTGCCAATCAGAATGCGCGCGCCGCCGCGATGTACTTCGGCAAGGTGTTGCTCCAGCGCGCCTTTGCGGCTGGTGGTATCGCGGTCAATGCGTGATAGCGGTACACCGGGAAACATCGGCGTTAACGCGTGTTCCAGCTGTTCAGTGCCAAGGCCAACAGGCAATAAATGTGTAGAACCGCAGGACGGACACTGGCGCGGCACCGGGCGCTGGCTGTCGCAGTGGTGACAGCGCAAATGCTGCTGCGCCTGGTGGAAGGTGTAATAGTGGTCGCAGCGCGGGCATTCCGCTATCCAGCCGCAGTCATGACACAGCAATGCAGGCGAAAAACCACGGCGGTTAAGGAACAAAATAACCTGGTTTCCCGCCTGTAAATGCTGGCGCATACGGTTGATGAGCGCCGGAGCCAGACCGGCCTGTAACGGCTGGCCTTTCAGATCCAGCACATGCTGCATCGCCGGTCGCGCGTGGCCAGCCCGGCGGGTCAGGCGCAGCAGATGGTATTTGCGTGACCGCACGTTGTGCAGGGTTTCCAGCGCAGGCGTTGCCGAGCCAAGAATGATCGGGATCTGCTCACTGTGAGCGCGGTAAACCGCCAGATCGCGGGCGTGATAACGCCAGCCTTCCTGCTGTTTATAGGAGCTGTCATGCTCTTCGTCGATGACGATCACGCCAAGGTTCTTAAACGGGGTAAACAGCGATGAGCGCGTACCGATCACAATCGCCGCTTCACCGCTCTTTGCTTTTTGCCATGTGATCAGGCGTTCGCTGTCGTTCAGCCCGGAGTGAAGCACTTCAACTGGCGCGTTAAAGCGCTCGCGAAAACGGGCGATAGTTTGCGGTGTCAGACCAATTTCCGGCACCATCACCAGCGCCTGCTTTCCCTGCGCCAGCACGTTTTCCAGCACGCTTAAATAGACTTCTGTTTTACCGGAACCGGTCACGCCCGCCAGTAACCAGGCGGAAAAGCGATCCGCTGCGCTGTGAATAGCGCCAACGGCGGTGGCTTGCTCTGTGTTCAGGCGCAGTCGGTCGCCGCTTACGGAAAATGTCGTGCGCCAGTCATTAAAGGCTGGTGTTTCGCTGTTCATCTCCGCCAGCCCTTTGGCGCGCAGCGCTTGCAGGGTAACGCTTTTCAGATCCAGCGCTGCCAGTTGATGCTGCCAGATTTTGCCTTTTCGCAGCGCCGAGAGCGCCTGTTGTTGTTTGGCTGACTTGACGCGGTTGATGTCCATCGCCTGGCCCTGCTCGGTCGCAAACCAGTAGCCCTGGAACTCCGCGCTGGCGGGCTTAGTCTGGCGCAGCAGAACGGGAAGGGCGTTAAACAACACATCCCCGATCGGATGGTGGTAATAATCCGCAGCCCACAGTAATAACCGCCAGACCGCCGGGGAAAAAACCGGTTCGCTGTCGAGTACCTCTTCCACGCTCTTGAGATCGGCCAGCGGCAGCTCGCTTTCGTCGCCCACTGAAAGCACAATGCCGACGCGGTGCTGGTTACCAAACGGCACACGCACGCGACAACCCGCGCGCGCGGACATCTCATCCGGCAACAGGTAATCGAACGTGCGGGGCAACGGTACAGATAGCGCAACGCGGGCGACGGGCATCTCATCATCCTGACTTGAAAACTGGCGGGATAGTATACACATTGTTGCTACCGGCGAGCGGATCAGTTTGCATGTGCTGGCTAATTTCTGTATGATTCGCCGCCTTTGATGCGTTTTGAACGTGCCAAAGATACACTTACATATTAACTCGCGTGGTGTCTGGCGTTAGGGCTGGAAGAGCGACGCGGCCTTAAACTGAGGTTTCCCATGAAAAAAGGTATTCACCCGAATTATGTAGCGATTACTGCAACCTGTTCTTGCGGTAACGTGATCAAAACCCACTCCACCGTGGGTCACGACCTGAACCTGGACGTATGCGGCAAATGCCACCCGTTCTTTACTGGTAAACAACGTGTTGTTGATACCGGTGGTCGTGTTGAGCGTTTCAACAAACGCTTCAGCATCCCGGGCAGCAAATAAGTTGCCAAAGAAAAAAGCGCCGAAAGGCGCTTTTTTTGTCTCTGCGTTTTGCCGAAGGGGTGCTTTTTTGTGATAAAAGTCACAAAAATATTGCTCTGCTTAAAAAGCGAGCATATGCTTTTCGCCATCCATTCCTGTGACATTGGGCGGAAAAATGAGCGATTTGCTGACGGCTGTGAAAAACGTATTTATGTCTTACCTGCTCTCGCTGGCGGAAGTGCACCCGGAAGTGACGCGCTTCTGAGTGAGCCGATAAGATAAACAGATTGAAACAAAAAGGGCGGAAGATATCTTCCGCCCTTTTTTGTTGCGATCAGTATTCCCACGTATCCGGGTCGATCCCCAGTTCACGCATAATCACTTTCGCCTCTTCCGGGATTTCGTCGCTGCGCTCTTTACGCAGGTCTTCATCGTTCGGCAGGGGTTGACCGGTAAACGCATGCAAAAACGCTTCACACAACAGCTCGCTGTTGGTGGCGTGACGCAAGTTGTTCACCTGACGACGGGTACGTTCATCGGTGAGGATTTTTAACACCTTAAGAGGAATGGAAACCGTAATTTTTTTTACTTGCTCACTCTTCTTGCCGTGCTCAGCGTATGGGCTGATATATTCGCCGCTCCATTCAGCCATGAGATACCTTTAATCCTCTCAGTCATTAGTCTAAACCCGGACAGCGCCGGGCCGTAATTCCGCGTAGTTTACCGTAGAGTCAACATGGTGACACGGTGTATCGCTCAGCTACCGGTACTAAAGCGTATAATTTTAACGGCTATTGTACTTTTGCTCAATCTATACGCAAAGAAGTTTAGATGTCCAGATGTATTGACGTCTATTGTCGCAATGTTTACTCTGTCGTGAGACTTTTCATCCATTAAGCCAGGAAGCCTTCACCATGACGCGTAAACAGGCCACCATCGCAGTGCGTAGCGGATTGAACGATGACGAGCAGTACGGTTGCGTTGTCCCGCCTATTCATCTCTCCAGTACTTATAATTTCACCGGCTTTAACGAACCCCGTGCGCATGACTATTCGCGTCGCGGCAACCCAACGCGTGATGTGGTACAGCGTGCGCTGGCAGAACTGGAAGGTGGCGCGGGCGCGGTATTGACCAATACCGGCATGTCGGCAATTCATCTGGTGACGACCGTCTTTCTCAAACCAGGCGATCTGCTGGTTGCGCCGCACGACTGCTATGGCGGTAGCTATCGCCTGTTCGATAGTCTGGCGAAACGCGGTTGCTACCGGGTGAAATTTGTTGATCAGGGCGATGAGCAGGCATTGAAAGCGGCGCTGGCGGAACAACCGAAGCTGGTGCTGGTCGAAAGCCCAAGCAACCCGCTGTTGCGCGTTGTGGATATCGCGAAAATCTGCCAGCTTGCGCGTGAAGCTGGCGCAATCAGCGTGGTGGATAATACGTTCCTGAGCCCGGCCCTGCAAAACCCGCTGGCGCTGGGCGCGGATTTGGTGCTGCACTCCTGCACCAAATATCTCAACGGCCATTCCGATGTAGTGGCGGGCGTGGTGATTGCGAAAGATGAGGCGACTGTCACCGAACTGGCATGGTGGGCGAATAACATTGGCGTCACCGGCAGCGCCTTCGACAGCTATCTGCTGTTGCGCGGTCTGCGTACGTTGTCGCCGCGCATGGAAGTGGCGCAGCGTAATGCTCAGGCGATCGTCGATTTCCTGCAAAAACAGCCGTTGGTGAAAAAACTGTACCACCCGTCTCTGCCGGATAATCAGGGGCATGAGATTGCTGCGCGTCAACAAAAAGGCTTTGGCGCGATGTTAAGTTTTGAGCTGGATGGCGACGAACAAACGCTGCGTCGTTTCTTAAGTGGTCTATCGTTGTTTACGCTGGCGGAATCATTAGGCGGGGTTGAAAGTTTAATCTCCCACGCCGCGACAATGACCCACGCAGGCATGGCGCCGGAAGCGCGCGCCGCAGCGGGAATTTCTGAGACGCTATTGCGTATCTCAACCGGTATTGAAGACAGTGAAGATCTAATTGCCGATCTGGAAAATGGCTTCCGGGTCGCAGCTGAGGGGTAAACATGAGTGTGATTGCGCAGGCAGGGACGAAGGCTCGTCAGCTGCACAAATTTGGTGGGAGTAGTCTGGCGGATGTGAAATGTTACCTGCGTGTCGCAGGGATCATGGCGGAGTATTCACAACCGGGCGACATGATGGTTGTCTCGGCCGCAGGCAGCACCACCAACCAGCTGATCAACTGGCTGAAATTGAGCCAGACTGACAGGCTTTCTGCGCATCAGGTTCAACAATCGCTGCGTCGTTACCAGAGTGATTTAATCAGCGGGCTGTTGCCCGCCGCTATCGCTGACGGTCTGACCAGCGAGTTTATTCACGACCTTGAACATTTGGCGGTGCTGCTGGATGGCGGCATCACCGACGCGGTTTACGCCGAAGTAGTTGGCCATGGTGAAATCTGGTCAGCGCGTTTAATGGCCGCCGTGCTGAACCAGCAAGGTCTGGATGCCGCCTGGCTGGATGCCCGCGATTTCCTGCGTGCCGAACGCGCGGCACAGCCGCAGGTAAATGAAGGTGCGTCTTATCCGCTGCTGCAACAACAGCTGGCGCAGTATCCGGGCAAACGTATTGTGGTGACGGGCTTTATCAGCCGCAACGAAGCCGGTGAAACTGTGTTGTTGGGACGTAACGGTTCGGACTACTCGGCCACGCAAATTGGCGCGCTGGGCGATGTTACCCGCGTAACCATCTGGAGTGACGTGGCCGGTGTTTACAGCGCGGACCCGCGTAAGGTGAAAGATGCCTGCCTGTTACCGCTGCTGCGCCTTGATGAAGCCAGCGAGCTGGCACGTCTGGCGGCACCGGTGCTGCATGCGCGCACGCTACAACCGGTCTCCGGCAGCAATATCGATCTGCAATTGCGCTGTAGTTACCACCCGGAACAGGGGTCGACACGCATTGAACGTGTGCTGGCTTCCGGCACCGGGGCGCGGATTGTCACCAGCCATGATGACGTCTGCCTGATTGAATTCGTTGTACCGTCCGGGCAGGACTTCAAACTGGCGCACAAAGAGATTGACCTGATCCTTAAACGTGCGCAGGTACGCCCGCTGGCGGTTGGCGCACATGCTGACCGCAACCTGCTGCAGCTTTGCTACACCTCGGAAGTGGTTGATAGCGTCTTTAAACTGCTTGATGAAGCCGGTTTGCCGGGCGAATTGCGTTTGCGTCAGGGGCTGGCGCTGGTAGCGATGGTTGGTGCGGGTGTTTGTCGCAATCCGTTGCACAGCCACCGTTTCTGGCAGCAGCTTAAAGGCCAGCCAGTGGAGTTTATCTGGCAATCTGACGAAGGTATTAGCCTGGTCGCCGTGCTGCGCGTTGGCCCAACGGAAAGCCTTATTCAGGGGCTGCACCAGTCGCTGTTCCGCGCGGAGAAACGCATAGGTCTGGTGCTGTTTGGTAAAGGCAATATTGGTTCCCGCTGGCTGGAGCTGTTCTCGCGCGAGCAGAGCGCGTTGTCGGCGCGTACCGGTTTTGAATTTGTGCTGGCGGGCGTGGTGGATAGCCGCCGCAGTTTGCTGAGCTATGAAGGGCTGGATGCCAGCCGTGCGCTGGCGTTCTTTAATGATGAAGCGGTAGAGCAGGATGAGGAGTCGCTGTTTTTGTGGATGCGCGCCCATCCGTACGACGATCTGGTGGTGCTGGATGTCACCGCAAGCTCGCAGCTGGCGGAGCAGTATCTGGATTTCGCCAGCCACGGCTTCCATGTGATCAGCGCCAACAAACTGGCCGGAGCCAGCACAACCGATACCTATCGTCAGATCCACGATGCGTTCGAAAAAACCGGTCGCCGCTGGTTGTATAACGCCACTGTTGGCGCCGGTCTGCCGGTGAATCATACCGTGCGCGATCTGCGTGAAAGCGGTGATTCGATTCTGGCGATCAGCGGAATTTTCTCCGGTACGCTCTCCTGGCTGTTCCTGCAATTCGACGGCACCGTGCCGTTTACCGATTTAGTGGATCAGGCCTGGCAGCAAGGGTTGACCGAGCCGGATCCGCGCGTTGACCTTTCCGGCAAAGATGTGATGCGCAAGCTGGTGATCCTCGCCCGCGAGGCGGGCTACGATATCGAACCAGACCAGGTGCGCGTAGAGTCTTTAGTGCCTGCGGGTTGCGAAGAGGGATCGGTCGATCACTTCTTTGAAAATGGCGATGAGCTGAATGAACAGATGGTGCAGCGCCTGGAAGCCGCCCGTGAAATGGGGCTGGTGCTGCGTTATGTGGCGCGTTTTGATGCCAACGGTAAAGCGCGCGTCGGCGTCGAGGCCGTTCGGCCGGAACACCCGCTGGCGGCGGTTTTGCCGGGGGATAATGTTTTTGCCATTGAAAGCCGCTGGTACCGCGATAACCCGCTGGTGATCCGCGGGCCGGGCGCGGGGCGCGATGTGACCGCTGGCGCTATCCAGTCGGATATCAATCGCCTCGCACAGTTACTGTAATTCCTTTCTTTTATCCTCTCCCGGGACAGGGAGAGGATGCTGTGCGGCATCATGAACTTTTTTCATCTTCGCTGAACATTCCTCACACAGAATAGTGATTTTCCTGTTGACGCCCCGATCGTTTTCCGTCATTTTTACATCTGGACGTCTAAACGTATAGAAGTTCACAAAACAACAGACAATGACACGCGATTGATGAGGTAAGGTATGAGCTTTTTTCACGCCAACCAGCGGGAAGCCCTGAATCAGAGCCTGGCGGAAGTTCACGGCCAGATTAATGTTTCCTTTGAATTTTTCCCGCCGCGCACCAGTGAAATGGAACAGACCTTATGGCACTCCATCGATCGTTTAAGCAGCCTGAAGCCGAAATTTGTTTCGGTAACTTACGGTGCAAATTCGGGCGAGCGCGATCGCACACACAGCATCATTAAAGGCATCAAAGATCGCACCGGGCTGGAAGCGGTGCCGCATTTGACCTGCATCGATGCCACACGTGACGAGTTGCGCACTATCGCACAGGATTACTGGAACAACGGCATCCGCCACATTGTGGCATTACGCGGTGATTTACCCCCGGGCGGCGGTAAGCCGGATATGTACGCCGCCGATCTGGTGACGTTGTTAAAAGAGGTCGCCGATTTTGATATCTCCGTCGCCGCTTACCCGGAAGTTCACCCGGAAGCGAAAAGCGCGCAGGCCGATCTGCTGAACCTGAAACGTAAAGTGGATGCGGGCGCGAGCCGCGCGATTACGCAGTTCTTCTTCGATGTGGAAAGCTATCTGCGCTTTCGCGATCGCTGTGCAGCAACCGGTATTGATGTTGAGATCGTGCCGGGCATCCTGCCGGTCTCCAACTTTAAGCAGGCGAAAAAATTCGCCGATATGACCAATGTGCGTATCCCGGCGTGGATGTCGCAGATGTTCGACGGCCTGGATGACGACGCGGAAACCCGCAAGCTGGTGGGGGCGAATATCGCCATGGATATGGTGAAAATTTTAAGCCGCGAAGGGGTGAAAGATTTCCACTTCTATACGCTGAACCGCGCCGAAATGAGTTACGCCATTTGCCACACGCTGGGCGTTCGCCCGGCAGTGTAAGAATCCTTGCAGTGGAAAAATTAAAGAAAAGCCGGATTGCGATCCGGCTTTTTTATGGCTGACTGAAAACCACGCCTTATGCGCGTGGTCATCAACCGATTTTAGCTCTGCCTTGTTTTGGATTTACATCTCACAGGGTTGGCAGAGACGCTTTTTAGGCGCTTGATACTCCCCGTGAGGGCGCAATCAGAGCCACCCACTGTAAACCTGAGCGCTATTCCCACTCTTCAAGAAAACGCTGCCCGTACTGATCGGCTACCAGTAGCGCGGCATAGACCTGATCCGCTGTCGCACCGCCCGGCATATTGTGAATGGTTTCCCCTTGTGCACAGGCAGCCTGCGCCACGATGCGCATTTTCTCTGGAATGTCAGTTTTAATCCCCAGTTGCGCCAGCGTAATTGGCAAACCCACGGTATGACACAGGGCGGCGACGGTTTCGATCTCTTCCAGCGGCGCGTTTTCCAGTACCAGTTGAGTTAAGGTGCCAAACGCCACTTTTTCGCCATGGTAGTAATGATGCGCTTCCGGAATTGCCGTGATGCCGTTATGAATGGCGTGTGCTGCCGCCAGACCGCCACTCTCAAAACCGACACCGCTGAGGTAGGTATTGGCTTCCACCACGCGCTCCAGCGCAGGCGTCACCACATGCTGTTCGGCGGCGAACATCGCTTTTTCACCCTCTTCAAGTAGCGTGTTGTAACACAGCTCCGCCAGCGCGAGGGCGGATTGCGTACATTGACCGCCCGCCATGGTTTTTGCGCCGCTGCGTGAACAAGCACGCGCTTCAAACCAGGTCGAGAGTGCATCACCGATCCCGGCTGCCAGCAAACGCGCAGGGGCTCCGGCGACAATTTTGGTGTCGACAATCACCCGATCCGGGTTGTTGGGCAGCAGCAAATAACGGTCGAACTCACCACTGTCGGTGTAGATAACCGACAGCGCGCTACAGGGCGCATCGGTCGATGCGATAGTGGGGGCAATCGCCACCGGCACGTGCATGAAATGCGCCAGTGCTTTGGCAGTATCCAGCGTTTTACCGCCACCGATGCCGAGTACCGCGCCGCAGCGGGCGCTTTCTGCCACACCGCGCAGCCGGTCAATTTCGTTTTGTGAACATTCGCCGCCGAACGGCGCGATTTCGCAGGCCAGCCCGGCATCCACCAGGCTTTTTTGCAGCGTTTCCTGCGCAAAACCGAGAACAAATTTGTCACCGACCACCAGCCAGCGATCGGCCAGCGGTTTGAGATAGTCACCGAGGCGGGTGATAACGTCTGCACCCTGGATATACTTGCCCGGCGACTGAATGATGCGGTCCATATACTACCTCCTTACAGGTTGAGGTTGCCAAAAGCTGTTTTCCAGTCCTGTTCAAACTTCTCAATGGCTGACTCTACTGCGGGTGTATTGAGCATTTGTTGCGCTACATCTAATGGGAGCGTGATCGCTTCGCATCCGACCAACAAACACTCCAGTGCCTGGCGCGGCGTTTTAAAACTCGCGGCCAGCACTTTGCTCTCTGGCGCATGGAGTTTCAGCAGGGTTTGCAGCTCCTGCACCATGCGGATCCCGTCTCCGCCCTGTGCATCGACGCGGTTAACATACGGGGCGACATATTTTGCGCCAGCCAGCGCGGCAAGCAGCCCCTGCGCGGCGCTGTAAACTGCCGTACCCAGCGTGACAATGCCCTCTTTTTTCAGTTGTTTGATGGCGGCTAGGCCTTCAGCAGTGACCGGAATTTTGACCACAATATCCGGCACGGCGTTATTGAGGCGTTTGGCCTCTGCCACCATGCCATCCGCTTCGCGGCTCATCACCTGGGCAAACAGCGTTCCTTGTGGGCCAATAACGCGCTGCAGGCGTGGCAATACGTCCCAGAGGGAGTCTTTACCGGCGGCGATAATGCTCGGATTGGTGGTTACACCCGCCAGCGGGTAAATCCGCGCCAGGCGCTCCACTTCCGCTACGTTTGCGGTGTCGAGATACAGTTCCATCATGCTTCCTCATATAGCGTTTCTGCACACAGCATAAGAGCGCGGGTTGTGTGCTCGCCATATAACAAATCTGCCAAACACTGGACAAATGTGATCGAGAGGGCAAAGTGCGAGCTGGCTCACAAGTTGTGTGATAGCAGATGAAAAGAGGCGTTGTAGAGTGATCTTGAAACAAAAGTGGTTTTTTTAACGTACAAAAATCCAGTGATGGCATTATTCGTCCAGCGGGGACTTTTCGCTGAGATGGCTGTGATACTGCTGGCGGTATTCCGAGGGGGAGCGTTCCGTGTTTTTACGAAACAGGCGGCAGAAGTAATTACTGTCAACAAACCCGCAACTGTGCGCCACTTCTTTCACTTTTAAATCGTACCCTTTGAGCAGCGTTTTAGCGTGCTCCAGCCGGGTATGAGTCAGATATTCGTTGAAGCCAACAGAACCGGTTTTCTGAAACAGATGCGACAGGTAATTGGGTGAGATATAAAACGCCTGCGCCACCGATTCACGCGTGAGCGGCAAAGCGTAATTTTCGTCGATATAGTCGCGAACAGCTTCGAACAGCGCCTGACTGCGCGATGCGGTTTGGATCTGGCTACCAAGCAAGTCATGACAGTGGCTGAGCAGGCTGGTGACAATCAGACGTGCGGTTTGCTGTTCGTGCGGCTGCATCTGCATTTCATGCAGCGTTTGCAGCAAGAAAGAGCCGACGCGCGGGCCGCGACGCGCAACATGTTGTTTCGCCAGGTTTTGCAGCATTGCGCCATCCCACTGCGTGACGTTAAAACTGAGCTGTTGCTTGCCAAACAGCACGCTTAATGTGGTGGCCGGTAGCTGCCATTGTGGGTGATTCCAGCTACCTGCGGGAACATACAGCACGTCGTGCTGCGACATCCGCGCGGTTTCACCGTTGATCCCCGTATCGGTCACCGTTCCTTCCAGCACAATTTCCAGACGCGGGAAATCTACCTGGCAGGCCTGCGCAGGCGCGGTTCCGGTCACGCCTACAAAGTATATCTGCCGTAGCGGGGCCGGGCCGTTTATCAGGCGCGAGATAAGATGGCTGACATCGAGACTCATAATGTCCCTTTGGTTGCTGGCGAAGGGACAACCTTAACTGGCAGGATCAAAAAAGGCCACAACCAGTGTGGCCTTTTGCGATGATAGCGAAATTAACCGGTATTACGCATACCCGCCGCCACCCCGGCGATCGTGACCATCAGCGCTTGCTCAACGCGGTGATCCGGCTCTTTGCCTTCTTCTTCCGCAAGGCGCGAGCGGTGCAGCAGCTCGGCCTGCAACACGTTCAGCGGGTCGGTATAGATGTTACGCAACTGGATGGATTCGGCGATCCACGGCAGATCGGCCATTAAGTGCGAGTCGTTGGCGATTGCCAGCACCACTTTGATATCCGCTTCCAGCAGTTTGCGCAGCTCACTACCCAGCGCCCACAGTTCAGGTTTCACCAGACGCTGATCGTAGTATTCCGCCAGCCACAGGTCGGCTTTTGAGAACACCATCTCCAGCATGCCCAGACGAGTGGAGAAGAAGGGCCAGTCGCGGCACATGGCTTCCAGCTCGCTCTGTTTGCCGTCTTCCACCACTTTCTGCAACGCCGCGCCCGCGCCCAGCCAGGCTGGCAGCATCAGGCGGTTTTGCGTCCAGGCGAAGATCCATGGGATCGCGCGCAGCGATTCAACGCCGCCGGTCGGGCGACGTTTCGCCGGGCGAGAACCCAGCGGCAGTTTACCCAGTTCCTGCTCCGGCGTGGCGGAACGGAAGTACGGTACGAAATCTTTGTTTTCGCGCACATAGCCGCGGTACATATCGCAGGAGATGGTTGAGAGCTCGTCCATAATATGGCGCCACTCGGTTTTCGGCTCCGGCGGCGGCAGCAGGTTGGCTTCCATGATCGCGCTGGTATAGAGCGACAAGCTGCTGATGGTGACTTCCGGCAGACCGTATTTGAAGCGGATCATTTCGCCCTGTTCGGTCACGCGCAAACCCCCTTTCAGGCTGCCTGGCGGTTGCGAAAGCAGTGCGGCATGAGCCGGCGCGCCGCCACGGCCAATCGAGCCGCCGCGACCGTGGAACAGTGTCAGTTCGATTCCTGCTTTTTCGCAGGTTTTGATTAATGCGTCCTGCGCCTGGTACTGCGCCCAGGAAGCGGCCATCACGCCCGCGTCTTTCGCCGAGTCGGAGTAGCCAATCATCACCATCTGTTTGCCCTGGATAAAGCCGCGATACCAGTCGATATTCAGCAACTGGGTCATCACGTCGTCGGCGTTATTCAGGTCATCAAGGGTTTCAAACAGCGGCGCGACCGGCAGCGCAAAACCGATACCGGCTTCTTTCAGCAGCAGGTGAACTGCCAGCACGTCTGAAGGCGTCTTCGCCATTGAGATCACATACGCGGCGATAGATCCGCGCGGCGCTTCGGCGATCACCCGGCAGGTGTCCAGCACTTCGCGGGTCTCTTCGCTTGGCTCCCACTGGCGCGGCAACAGCGGACGTTTAGAGTTCAGTTCGCGGATCAGGAATGCCTGTTTGTCCGCTTCCGACCAGCTTTCGTAGTCGCCAATACCCAGGTAACGCGTTAATTCGCCCAGCGCTTCCGTATGACGGGTGCTCTCCTGGCGAATGTCGATGCGTACCAGCGGCACGCCAAAACTCTTCACGCGGCGTAATGTATCGAGCAGTTCCCCGTTGGCGATAATGCCCATGCCGCAGGCCTGCAACGATTTATAACAGGCGTAGAGCGGTTCCCACAGTTGCTCGTTTTGCACCAGCAGTCCGGCCGGTTTCGGTAATTTCTGGCCTTTCAGGCGCGCTTCCAGCCAGGCCTGGGTGGCCATCAGATCGCCGCGCAGCTTCTTCATCAGGTAACGATACGGTTCACGCGCGCCTTCTGCGCCCGCCAGTTCGCGCAACTCGTCGGTACACTCCACCATCGACAGTTCGGAAATCAGCAACTGAATGTCCTTCAGGAACAGATCGGTTGCTTTCCAGCGGCTGAGCAGCAGGACATGACGGGTGATATCAGCGGTAACGTTCGGGTTGCCGTCACGGTCGCCGCCCATCCACGAGGTAAAACGCACCGGAACAAAGTCCACCGGCAGTTTGTAATTGAGGTTCTCTTCCAGCTGTTCGTTCAGCTCGCGCAGGTAATTTGGCACGCCTTCCCACAGGCTGTTTTCCACCACCGCAAAGCCCCATTTGGCTTCATCTACCGGGCTTGGACGGTTTCTGCGGATTTCATCGGTGTGCCAGGACTGGGCAATCAACTGGCGCAGGCGGCGCATCAGCTGGTGGCGTTCATAATCGGCGATATCGCTGTTATCTAGCTGCTTTAAGCAGTTATTCACTTCCACCATTTTGTGGATCAGCGTACGGCGAGTAATTTCGGTCGGGTGCGCAGTCAGCACCAGCTCCAGCGACAGTGATTCAATCGCTTTAATAATTGTGGCTTCGTTGAGATTGGGTTGGTCTTTCAGCTTTCTGATGGTCTGGGCAATCACTTCCGGGTTGCTGGCCGCTTCGCCTTTCGCTGAAATGCTATGGTATTGCTCGGCGGTGTTAGCAAGGTTCAGGAACTGGCTAAACGCGCGGGCTACCGGCAGCAGTTCGTCATTGGACAGATTCTGCAAGGTGGTGAGCAGTTCCTGACGGCTGGCTTCATTCCCGGCGCGGGAGGACTTGGACAGCTTACGGATTGTTTCTACCCGGTCGAGAATGTTCTCGCCGAGAGCATCCTTAATGGTATCTCCCAGCAGTTTGCCGAGCATACTGACATTACTACGCAAAGCGGAATATTGTTCGTTCATGTTACCCCAGACACCCCATCTCATTTTATTTTGTTATACCTGCCGTTGCGCAGATATAAGACACCGTCTTTTATAAAGCCACGTAAAACCCACCGCGTCAATTGTTGCGAAATCGCTTCAGCAAACGAATAAATGTCGGCAATTTACGAAATTTAATTCGCATCGTGTCCAATAAGTATTGCTTATGGGATCGTGACAATTGTCACGCTTTTTCGCACATAAAAACCCCCTCATACGAGGGGGTAAAAAAGCGAAAATCACTTCAGTGCCAGCAGAAATGATGAACGACCTGGGTGATGAGTTCGCGTGTTGGTTTAATAAAGCGGGTTTCCAGATATTCATCCGGCTGATGCGCCTGGTTAATAGACCCCGGCCCCAGCACCAGCGTCGGGCAAAGTGTCTGAATAAAGGGCGCTTCGGTGCAGTAGTTCACTACCTCGGTTTCGACGCCGAGCAGTTTTTCTACCACTTCCACCAGTTGGTGATCCGGCGGGCATTCGTATCCCGGGATCGGCGGGTGCAGTTCAGAAACGGTTAAACGACCCGGCCAGCGGGAACTTACCGGCTCCAGCGCATCGTTTAACAGCCCATTGAGATCGTTAAGTGTCATGCCCGGTAGCGGACGAATATCCATATGCAGTTCGCAACAGGCGCAGATACGGTTTGCCGCATCACCACCGTGAATATGCCCAAGGTTCAATGTTGGATACGGCACGGTGAACGCGTCGTAGTGATAACGTTCTTTCAGGCTGTCGCGTAGTTGCAGAATATGGCCGATGGCATCGTGCATCAGTTCGATGGCGTTGACGCCGCGCGCCGGATCGCTGGAGTGGCCGGATTGACCAAGAATGCGAATCGCATTGGAGATATGGCCTTTATGCGCACGCACCGGCTGCAAAGAGGTCGGTTCGCCAATGATGGCGCAGTCCGGGCGCAGCTGCGTGTTCTCGGAGAAATAGCGCGCACCGGCCATGCTGGTCTCTTCATCGGCGGTGGCGAGCACATACAGCGGCTTGCTCAGTTTTGTCACATCGACGTCACGCAGCGCATCAAGAATAAAGGCGAAAAAGCCTTTCATGTCGGCGGTGCCCAGACCGTAGAGCTTGTTGTCATGCTCGGTCAGCGTGAACGGGTCGCGCGTCCAGCGACCATCATCGAACGGCACTGTGTCGGTGTGACCGGTCAGCAACAGGCCGCCCGCGCCGGTTCCGGCACTGGCAAGCATATTGAATTTGTTACGGGTGCCGGGAACCGGCTGCACTTCAACCTTGAAACCGAGATCGCCAAACCATCCAGCCAGCAAATTGATTAAAGACGCATTGCTCTGATCCAGCGCTTCTTCCGTCGCGCTGATCGACGGCGTGGCTATCAGGGCGCGGTAGATCTCGATAAATGGTGGCAAATTCATTTTCATTGTTGACATACCTGAGTTCGTGATAGTATCAATATTCATGCACTAAATGTGAATAAAAATACATTAATGTTGAGCGTAAAGGAACCCATGCGGCGACTTTGCTCAGCGACGCGGGATTGATGCCGAGTCTTTCCCTGGCACACATGACGTAAGAAGGTAAACCGCCCCAATGTTGAACACATTAATTGTGGGTGCCAGCGGTTATGCTGGTGCAGAGCTAGTGACCTATGTAAATCGCCATCCTCATATGAACATAACCGCGTTGACGGTTTCTGCGCAAAGTAATGATGCAGGAAAATGTATCTCTGATTTACATCCGCAGTTGAAAGGCATTGTTGATCTCCCGTTACAACCGATGTCCGATATTGGCGATTTCCTGGAGGGCGTTGATATTGTCTTCCTCGCCACTGCCCATGAAGTGAGCCACGATCTGGCGCCAACCTGCCTGGCGGCGGGATGTGTGGTGTTCGATCTCTCTGGTGCGTTCCGCGTTAACGATCCCGCGTTTTACGAAAAATTCTACGGCTTCACCCATCAGCATACCGATCTGCTGGCACAGGCGGTGTATGGGCTGGCGGAGTGGAACCATGACAAACTGAAAGAAGCGCAATTAATTGCCGTGCCGGGGTGCTATCCGACGGCGGCGCAGTTGTCATTAAAACCGTTGATCGACGCCGGGCTGCTGGATCTGAACCAATGGCCGGTGATCAACGCCACCAGCGGCGTAAGCGGCGCGGGGCGCAAAGCGGCGCTTTCTAACAGTTTCTGCGAAGTGAGCCTGCAACCGTACGGTGTTTTCAACCATCGCCACCATCCGGAAATCGCCACTCACCTTGGCGCGAGTGTGATCTTCACCCCGCACCTGGCGAGCTTCCCGCGTGGGATCCTTGAAACCATCACCTGCCGTTTGCAACCGGGCGTTACCCACGCACAGGTGGCGGATGTATTCAAACAAGCGTATGGCGATAAACCGCTGGTGCGTCTGTATGACAAAGGCGTTCCGGCGTTGAAAAACGTGGTTGGCCTGCCGTTCTGCGATATCGGTTTTGCGGTACAGGATGAGCACCTGATTGTCGTCGCCACGGAAGATAACCTGTTGAAAGGCGCGGCGGCGCAGGCAGTACAGTGCGCGAATATTCGTTTTGGCTATGCTGAAACTCAGTCACTTATTTAAATTGAACAGGCGTGATCGTGATGATGAATCCATTAATTATTAAGCTCGGTGGCGTACTGCTGGATAGCGAGGAAGCGCTGGAGCGTTTGTTTACGGCACTGGTGCACTATCGTGAATCTCATCAGCGCCCGTTAGTGATTGTCCACGGCGGCGGCTGCGTGGTGGATGAGCTGATGAAACAGCTTAACCTGCCGGTTAAAAAGAAAAATGGCCTGCGCGTAACCCCGGCGGATCAGATTGACATCATCACCGGTGCGCTGGCCGGTACGGCCAACAAAACCCTGCTGGCGTGGGCGAAGAAACACCATATCGCCTCTGTCGGCCTGTTCCTCGGTGATGGCGACAGCGTGAAAGTAACGCAACTGGATGAAGAACTGGGGCATGTCGGCCTGGCACAACCGGGTTCACCGAAACTGATCAATGCGCTGCTTGATGGCGGCTTTTTGCCGGTGATCAGCTCCATCGGCGTCACCGATGAAGGTGAGCTGATGAACGTCAACGCCGACCAGGCAGCAACCGCACTGGCTGCAACATTGGGCGCAGATCTGATTCTGCTCTCCGATGTAAGCGGTATTCTGGATGGCAAAGGCCAGCGTATTGCCGAGATGACAGCGGCGAAAGCGGAGCAACTGATTGCCCAGGGCATCATTACCGATGGCATGATCGTAAAAGTAAACGCGGCGCTGGACGCGGCGCGCACGCTGGGTCGCCCGGTGGATATCGCCTCCTGGCGTCATGCCGAGCAGCTACCCGCGCTGTTTAACGGCACGCCGATCGGCACCCGTATTCTGGCGTAACGACACAACAATTTATGTAGGCCGGGCAGGCGTTGCGCCGTCCGGCAAAACGGATAAAGAGAAGGAAGCAAACTATGGCACTTTGGGGCGGGCGTTTTACTCAGGCAGCGGATCAACGGTTCAAACAGTTCAACGACTCTTTGCGCTTTGACTATCGCCTGGC
Organism: Enterobacter sp. R4-368; assembly: GCF_000410515.1. Classification (NCBI taxonomy): domain Bacteria; kingdom Pseudomonadati; phylum Pseudomonadota; class Gammaproteobacteria; order Enterobacterales; family Enterobacteriaceae; genus Enterobacter; species Enterobacter sp. R4-368. Next base: position 3,144,895 of record NC_021500.1, read on the forward strand.
GGAGCAGGATATCGTTGGCTCTGTGGCCTGGTCTAAAGCGCTGGTAACCGTTGGCGTGCTGACTGCGGCTGAGCAGCAGCAACTGGAAGAAGCGTTGAATAATCTGCTGGAAGAGGTGCGCGCTAATCCGCAGCAGATCCTGCAAAGCGACGCGGAAGATATTCACAGTTGGGTGGAAGGCAAGTTGATCGATAAAGTGGGTCAACTGGGCAAAAAACTGCATACCGGGCGCAGCCGTAATGACCAGGTAGCGACCGATCTGAAACTGTGGTGTAAAGACACCATCAGTGAATTGCTGCTGGCGAATCGCCAGCTGCAGAGCGCGCTGGTGGTGACGGCGGAAAATAACCAGGACGCAGTCATGCCAGGTTACACGCACCTGCAACGTGCGCAGCCGGTGTCGTTCGCGCACTGGTCGCTGGCCTATGTTGAGATGCTGGCGCGTGATGAAAGCCGCTTGCAGGATACGCTAAAACGCCTGGATGTCAGCCCGCTGGGCAGCGGCGCGCTGGCGGGAACGGCTTATGAAATCGACCGTGAGCAGTTAGCGGGCTGGCTGGGTTTTGCCTCGGCAACCCGCAACAGCCTGGACAGCGTATCCGACCGCGACCACGTGCTGGAACTGCTCTCTGACGCTTCAATCGGCATGGTGCATCTGTCGCGCTTTGCCGAAGATCTGATTTTCTTTAACTCCGGCGAAGCGGCGTTTGTTGAGCTTTCTGACCGCGTAACCTCTGGTTCTTCACTGATGCCGCAAAAGAAAAACCCGGATGCGCTGGAGCTGATCCGTGGTAAATGCGGCCGTGTGCAGGGCGCGTTAACCGGCATGATGATGACGCTTAAAGGCCTGCCGCTGGCGTACAACAAAGACATGCAGGAAGACAAAGAAGGGCTGTTCGATGCGCTCGACACCTGGCTTGACTGCCTGCACATGGCGGCGCTGGTGCTGGACGGCATTCAGGTGAAACGCCCGCGTTGTCAGGAAGCGGCGCAGCAGGGGTACGCCAATGCCACCGAACTGGCGGATTACCTTGTCGCGAAAGGTGTACCGTTTCGCGAAGCGCACCACATCGTTGGTGAAGCGGTGGTGGAAGCGATTCGCCAGGGCAAACCGCTGGAAGATCTGCCACTTGCCGATCTGCAAAAATTCAGCGATGTGATTGGCGATGATGTTTATCCCATTCTGTCACTGCAATCCTGCCTTGATAAACGTGCGGCGAAAGGCGGCGTGTCACCGGTGCAGGTCGCGCAGGCCATTGCGGATGCGAAGGCGCGGTTGGTGTAAGCACGTTACAGTTTGCAAACAGGAGCCTGGCGTTACGCCGGGCTTTTTTATGCAAAAAAATGCGGACGCTAAGGTCCGCAAAACGTTCACGTTGGCTTTAGTTGTTCAGAGAGAAACAGAGGATAGTTGCCTCATCACGGGTCAAGCTGAGGTGCCGCTTCGTTTCTGGTGCTAATTATTGAACAGAATGCTTGATAGGGATAATCGTTCGTTGCTATGCTATCTATCGCCATGAACTATCGTGGCGACGGAGGATGAATAATGAATATTCGTGATCTTGAGTACCTGGTGGCGTTAGCCGAACACCGCCATTTTCGCCGTGCAGCCGATTCTTGCCACGTCAGCCAGCCCACGCTGAGCGGGCAGATCCGTAAACTGGAAGATGAACTTGGCGTAATGCTGCTGGAGCGTACCAGCCGCAAAGTGCTGTTCACCCAGGCGGGTTTGTTGCTGGTAGATCAGGCGCGCACTGTGCTGCGCGAGGTCAAAGTGCTGAAGGAAATGGCAAGCCAGCAGGGGGAAACGATGTCCGGCCCGCTGCATATTGGCCTGATCCCAACCGTTGGACCTTACCTGTTGCCGCACATCATTCCGCTGTTGCACCAGACTTTCCCGAAACTGGAAATGTATCTGCATGAAGCGCAGACGCATCAACTTCTGGCGCAACTGGACAGCGGCAAGCTCGACTGCGCGATCCTCGCGCTGGTGAAAGAGAGCGAAGCCTTTATTGAGGTGCCGCTGTACGATGAGCCAATGATGCTGGCGATTTATGAAGATCATCCGTGGGCGAACCGCGAATGTGTGCCGATGGCTGACCTGGCGGGCGAAAAGCTGCTGATGCTGGAAGACGGGCACTGCCTGCGCGACCAGGCGATGGGCTTCTGCTTTGAGGCGGGTGCGGACGAAGATACCCATTTCCGTGCGACCAGCCTGGAAACGCTGCGCAATATGGTCGCCGCCGGGAGTGGCATCACGTTGCTGCCTGCGCTTTCCGTTCCGCGCGAGCGTAAACGCGATGGCGTGGTGTATCTGCCGTGCATCAAACCTGAACCGAAACGCACGGTTGGGCTGGTGTATCGCCCGGGTTCGCCGCTGCGCAGCCGCTATGAGCAGCTGGCAGAGGCCATCCGTGGTGCGATGGATGGCCATTTCGACACAGCGTTAAAACAGGCGGTTTAAGCCGTTTAATGCCGCTACCCGGTAGGCTTCCGCCATTGTCGGGTAGTTAAAAGTGGTGTTAACGAAGTACTCAATGGTGTTACCGCCACCTTTCTGCTCCATAATCGCCTGGCCGATATGAATAATTTCGGCCGCGCGCTCGCCAAAGCAGTGAATTCCCAAAATCTCTTTCGTTTCGCGGTGGAACAGGATCTTCAGCGTACCGACATTCATGCCGACAATCTGCGCCCGCGCCAGGTGTTTAAACTGCGCGCGACCCACTTCATACGGCACTTTCATGGCCGTGAGCTGCTGTTCGGTTTTGCCCACGGAACTGATCTCCGGAATGGTATAAATCCCGGTCGGAATATCTTCAATCAGATGCGCCGTGGCTTCGCCTTTGACCATCGCCTGCGCGGCAATGCGCCCCTGATCGTAAGCCGCTGATGCCAGGCTGGGGTAGCCAATCACATCGCCTACCGCATAGACGTGCGGCAGCGCGGTCTGGTACATGCTGTTAACCTTCAACTGACCGCGTCCGTCCGCTTCAAGGCCAATATTCGCCAGTTGCAGGCTGTCGGTGTTCCCGGTACGGCCGTTGGCGTAGAGCAGGCAGTCGGCTTTCAGTTTTTTGCCGGATTTCAGGTGCATAATCACCCCGTCATCCAGCGGCTCGATGCGCTCGTACTCTTCGTTATGGCGGATAACGACGCCGCTATTCCAGAAGTGATAAGAGAGTGAGTCCGACATCTCCTGATCAAGGAACGCCAGCAGGCGATCGCGGGTGTTAATCAGATCCACTTTGACGTTCATACCGCGGAAGATCGACGCATATTCGCAACCGATCACCCCCGCGCCGTAGATGATCACATGGCGGGGCTCGTGGTGCATATCGAGGATCGAGTCGCTGTCGTAAACACGGGGATGGGCAAAATCGACATCGGCCGGACGGTAGGGGCGTGAGCCGCAGGCGATAACAAATTTTTCGGCGGTGATGGTTTCGACAGTGCCGTCGTGGCACTCCAGCGCCAGTGTGTGGTCATCAATAAAATGGGCGTTGCCTTCTAAAATTTCGCAGCGGTTACGCTCATAAAAGCCCTGACGCATGCGCGTTTGCTGATTAATCACGCTTTCAGCATGGTTCAGGATATCGGCGAAAGAGGAGCGGAGAAGGCGGGTGTGGTCACTGTAGAGCGGGTTTTGGTTGAATTCGATAATACGGCTAACGGCGTGGCGCAACGCTTTTGAGGGGATAGTGCCCCAGTGCGTACAGCCGCCGCCGACATTGTGGTAACGCTCAATAACCGCGACCCGTGCTCCTTGTTTAACCAGGCCCATGGCTGCGCCTTCGCCGCCGGGGCCGGAGCCTATTACTATTGCATCATAATCGTAGGAATGTGGCATGGTAAGGCTTACCTGTTCTTATACATAAAAGCAACATAATACTAACATCAAAGCGGCGGTAACCCAATTATCGTTGTGCTCTTTTGCCACGAAAAAGAAGAAACTGCGCGTAAACAATCAGTCACAATCCAGTACAATCGGATCGGATTTATTCTCTGGTATAGTGCCAGCGGGCCCCTGGAAGGATTCAAACATCGTGATGGGTGTAAGAGCGCAACAAAAAGAGAGAACGCGGCGTTCGCTGATCGAAGCCGCATTTAGCCAACTCAGCGCGGAGCGCAGCTTCGCCAGCCTGAGCCTGCGGGAAGTCGCCCGTGAGGCAGGTATTGCGCCAACGTCTTTTTATCGTCATTTCCGGGATGTGGATGAACTCGGTCTGACCATGGTGGATGAAAGCGGGTTAATGCTGCGCCAGTTGATGCGCCAGGCGCGTCAGCGTATTGCGAAAGGCGGTAGCGTTATCCGCACATCAGTTTCCACATTTATGGAATTTATCGGCAATAATCCCAACGCTTTTCAGCTCCTGTTGCGGGAACGCTCCGGAACGTCCGCAGCCTTTCGTGCGGCGGTGGCGCGTGAGATCCAACATTTTATTGCGGAACTTGCCGACTACCTTGAACTCGAAAACCATATGCCGCGAGCGTTCACTG